>CP060235.1 GCA_023898705.1 Alphaproteobacteria bacterium | reverse complement strand
AAAGATTATGAGCTCTTTGGCTCTTCCAAAGCATACTAGTGACGATCAAACAATGATTTTTGTAACTTCAAGTGGATATGTAAGAAGGAGCAAGATTAGTGATTTTGAAGATATAAGATCTAACGGTAAAATTGCTATGAAATTGGGAGATGGTGAGAAATTAGTTTCAGTTATGATCTGTAATAATAATGATGATATCCTTTTGACTGCATCCCATGGGAAAGTGGTACGATTTAAGGTTTCTGATATCAGAATATTTGAAAGTAGGGCATCGAGGGGTGTAATTGGAATGGATTTGGGAGATGATCATAATCAGGTTGTTTCAGCTACATTGATTAATTCTGGTGAAGATTCTATGATTCTTACCGTAAGTAAAAATGGGTATGGAAAGAGAACAAATCAATCTGCATACAGAACTTCTAATAGAGCTGTCAAGGGATTTTCTGCGTTAGAGGTAACTCAAAAAACAGGAAAAGTTTTGGGGGCGTATAAAATTCAAGAAAATAATGAGATTTTGATGATGACTGAAAAAGGTCAAGTAGTTAGGTGTGAATCTGACAATATCAGAGTTGCGGGTAGAAGGACGCAGGGTGTAAGGTTAGCCAGAATTACTGATGATCAATTATTTAAAATTATAGTGATTAATGATGATGAAATAGAATTAGAAGATTAATTATTCTAGCTCATTTTTTAAACCAGGTGTGGTTCGATATCATTCTTAAGTTTTGATTTAGCAGCTGTGCGATTCCATAGCAAGGACGGGATATAGGTGCGTATCCGTCAATTTTACATAATATGAAAATGTTGTATCATGTGCATATGATTAATGTGAAGATAAGACTTATGAGAGACTATTGCATGCCTACTAAAGCTACGTCTGGAAGTGTTGGCTTTGATTTGTACGCAAATTTGGATTCAAGTGTCATTTTGCCTTCTATGGATAGAATTTTGATTCCAGCTGGTTTTTGCATTGAATTACCTGAAAATTATGAAGCACAAATCAGGCCAAGATCTGGACTTGCATATAAAAATGGAATTACTATTCTCAACTCTCCTGGTACCGTAGATACTGATTATAGACAGGAAGTAAAAGTTATATTGATAAATCTAAGTAAGGATTCATTTGAAATTACTCCTAAAATGAGGATAGCCCAAATGGTTATTACAAAGGTAGAAGGTGTTACTTTGAAAAATGAAGATATTCATGTTACTTCTAGGGGAGGATTTGGGTCTACCGGATTATACTGAAAACTTTGGTTGATGAGTTTATTTTCTTGATTTGGTCTTGGATTTATATTAAAATTTGACTTGTGTTTTCATCCGGTCCAACAAGAAAATATGATGAATTTTGGGTGAGAAGAGAGTTGCTCTTTGAGGATTCAGGTAGATCTCATTTATCTGATGTTTGGATTAATAAAATTCGCAATATTTCCTCTAAAATCAGACAATCTTTACAAATTCCTAACGATTATCAAATTGCTTTTGTAAATGGTTCTGCTACAGGTGTTATGGATGCAATATTTTTTAATATGTTGGGAAATAGACCATGCCATGTACTTGTCAATGGAGTTTTTAGTAACAGATGGTCAGATGAAATATTAAATATTCTGAAAATTCCAGGTAAAAGAATCAATGAAAAAGAATTGTGTGATATTGATCCGAAAAGGGATTTTATTTTTGCATTCACTGAAACTGCAAATGGTACTAAGTGGTTTGATAGTGAAGTATTATCGCGAATTGAAGGTCTTAGGGTATGCGATGCTACATCAGCTGTGTTTGCAGAAAATATAGATTGGGAATGTCTGGACTGTACTGGTTTCTCATTTCAGAAAGCATTAGGTGCTGAAGCTGGTATAGGATGTATCGTATTAAGTCCTAAAGCGTTTGAATTGATAGATAAACAGTCTGCTAAATTTCCTGTTCCCAGATTTATTAAGCTTAGCAAGAAAAATTTTGAAGGTATCTTACCTAATACTCCATCTTTATTGAGCTTAAATGATTTACAAATCAATTTGGATATTTTTTTAGAAAAGGGCGGTTTGAGTCAGTCTATATTAAATTGCAAACAAAATAGACAAATTGTTATGAAGTACATGTCAGAATTTATTGATGCTAATGAATATAATCAAAAAGCCAATGCCGTACTATGTTTAGTTAGAAAAGGTGGTACTACAAGTAAGGAGTTTATAGCGGATATCAGTCTATTAGCTGAAAGCAAAGAGATTTTTGACATTGCTGGGCATCCAATGTCTGATCCATGTTTGCGTATTTGGATAGGTCCTACTATATCAGCCGCATATCTGGACGAAAAAATGAGTATTTTAGCAAAGCTGATAGAAAGTGTTTTGGCTAATAATCAATAGTTTTTTGATAGTTAACCAATATTAACTTAATCTTTACGATCTTATCCAATACTACAATTATGTTGTCCTTTACGCAAAGACTAGCAGTTTTATTCAGTTTCTTTCCAAGTTTAAAAAAAGAGCAAGCGCATGAAAGTCTTGCGAAAGTAATTGCTACAGTGGAAAACAAACCAGAATGTTATAAGTCGGCTAGTAATTTAGATAAGTGTATTAATGAATTGATTGCTACTAAAAACTATGAAATTAAGTATGTAATAACTACACCTAAGACCGAGGAAGCATCGAGGTTAGTCAACAAATATAATCTAATAAGTACAGATATGAAAAAAGCGGCTTTAGTGGGAGATGTATACCCTAAATACAATAATTACGAAACAGTTTTACTTGTTTATAATAATGAGCAAGGTGCAGAAATATTCAGAGAGAAGATTAAATTTTTGAAAGAACTCCACAGAAGAGGTTACTCATTTCAAGAAGTTGTAATTATTGTTGATACTACTGATAAACTTTATTCACTTGATGAGCTTATGATTATTAATAATAAAAAGAGCTATCTCAACTTATCTAAATATCCAATACCAAAAAAGCAATTTGTACCAAAAAACAATAAAGAAGTTATCGATTTTTTGATTAATGAGGCAGATTTAGAAGAATCAATTAGAGATAGAATAGTTTTTATAGCAAACTCTGAAGATTTAACAAATCTTATTGTAGACTGGGTTAATGCGAAACAGAGGAATAAGGTCATTGATATACAAGTTAATCCAATGATTGGATATTACAAATATAAGTGGAATAAATACACTAATTATAAATCTTCGAAGATAGAGGTAGTTGGTTCTGCAGGAGTTACAAACAAAACTAACCAGCTTGATTTGATAAAAATATCTGAATTGCTTTTAAGTAATATTGGGCTATATTTCTATTCCTATAATAAATACAGATTTTAGTAAACAAAAGTAATAAGTGTTAAATAAAGCTTACATAATGGGATGTTCAAAAATGTCGCAAAAAATCTTCTAACTGTCTCAAAGATAAAATTAGTTCATTAAATGTTAAGTTTAGAAATGAATTATATCCTTCAAAGTACTTTGAGGTTTCCTGTTTAAGTTTTTCTAGAACATCTGATCCTTTTTTAGATAAAGTTATTTCATATGATCTTTTATCATATTTAGATTTTTCTTGCTTGATATATCCATATTTTTTCATTTGCTTAATGTTATAGGGAATATTCGGTATAAAATAATTGTTTGCAAGCTCTAATAATCCAAATTTATTATCCCCTATAAATAGAAGTAAAATACTTTGGGTAGGGGATAAATCGCTGATTTTTAATTCTTTAATGTTATTCTTCATCGTGCTTAAAACAACTTTATTAAGTCTTATAATATGTTCAATTAGTATACTAAACTTATTTTCTTCCATAATTTGTTGATCCTTTATCTAAATAATAAAAAACATATATTTAAATAAAGTAAAATTAAGTTATAATGTTTTTAGTTTAATATTAATATAAATATTTATATGATTATTTATGTACCAATTACCTATGAATTTTTACCTCTTTGAACTAGCGAATAATAAAATAGAAACTCTAAATTTGCAGCAAAAAAATATTGTGATAGCTAGAGATGGTTCAGCAAAGATGGGGTTTACCTTACTCGTATGTGTAAAAGGTTTAACTGACTATAATTTATTATTCACAAGCATAAGGGCAATACATAAAATTGCTTTACAATATGATATAGAGCTTTATTTGAATTGGCCTAGTAAGTTAATTACAAAACCTAATAATGAAATATTTAGTGTAATTAATATTATGAAGTCAAAACAGTTAGATTATTTGAAAATACAAATTAAACAGTTCACTCCATTGTCAGATTTTATTATAGAGTTTTGCATAAATTTACATCATGAATTACATAAACTTAGAATGGTTACTCAAAATCAAATTTTCGATAAGATAAATAATGATGTTTTGAATAAAGATCAATACAGTATAAAAGGGGTGACTTTTAAACAACATGCCATTGTTGAACAAGGAGACTTGGTTGCTTTAGAACCTGATTATAGCACCCAAAAGATCAGTCTCAATGAATTTATATGCCATGATTAAATGGATTTATATATGTACGCTGGCGGAAAATTTTTCCACACGTAGCCGCACCTTTTAGTCTGTAATCCTCTTTTTCTTGACTTACCCACAAAGAATGGGCTATAGGACATTTGCAAATAAGTTGTTCCAGAATCTACGAACGGTTTTAATATATTTAAAATCTTGTCCGTTTGATCTTTGCCTAATGATATAAATGGTAGAGTGGACACAAAACAATTTATCTTTCCTATCTTGTGAACCAATTCTCGTAAATTTAATATATCGGAGCAGATGACCTCAACACCATTAAATCTCTTACGTAGTAGATCACAAAATGCTTCTTCTATTTCTAAGCAAACTATTCTGTTTCTTGGAATCCCGCAGTCTATCAAAGATTTTGTTATTGTGCCTGTTCCTGCTCCTATTTCTAAAATCACACCATCTTTACTTAAATCTATATTTTTTGCAAAAGCCATACCGACATGTTTACTACTTGGTACTACAGATCCAATAGACAGTGGACTAATCAAATATTTTTTTAAAAAAGCTTTCGCTGACACGAATCAATTGTAACACAATTTGCCTATACTTAGAAGTTATTAATAAATCATTATTCTTGTGTTAAATTTTTAAGATTGATTTTATCTTAAAGACATATATGAGTGCAAAAAAACCATTGGAATAGAAAATATTCTTTTTTTGTAAATTTGCTTAATGCCGTAACTGCTTAAATTCAAATTCAGGTATGGGTTATAAGAAATATGAAACATGGATGCTCCGTTATTAAGAAGTTGAGAACATATTTTCATTATTTTGTCTTTGCTGTCTTGGTTAATACAAGTAAACGGTACTGAGGAAACGATTATTTTTATTCGATTGAGTAGGCTTTGATCCAGAGTTAAATCCAAATCTGCTGCACTTTTATTTATGATTTTGGCATCAGGAAATTTTTTATTTAAAATTTTGCATAATTCAGAGTCTATTTCAGCACAAATAAGGTTTTTGCTTAGTTTAGGATTATGATATAAAAACTTTGTCAACGCTCCCGTGCCGCTACCTATTTCTAAAATATAGTCTGATTCCGACAGAGTTGGTAAACTACTTACCAAGATACGACCAACTTTGGATGGTAGTGGCAAAAAAGTGCCCATTTGCTTTGGGTGAAAGATCCACCTTTGTACGAATTTTAAACTTTCCTTGACAGACATACCATATTGTACACTTTACTTAATTTTTTTTCTATTGCTTTCAATATTGCAGATTAGTTATCTGTAAATAATAAGTAGTGACATATCGCACTATGTCTAATAATTCCCTCATTAGTTAGTTTGATATTTTCATCATCCATATCCAAATATTTGTAATCAATCAATTTTTGTATTTTGTTTGAATTTAGTACCGCACATAAATTTTGATTAAATCTCTTGTAGAAATCTGAGATTTTTATTCCTTCAGTCATCCTTAATCCCATCATAATAAATTCCTGTATTTGTACTGTTTGCTCAAGAACAAAGCAATTTTTTGTACCATATCCAAGTTTTTGAACTTTACTTAACCATTTTTCAGGAATTTTCTCATTTTCTATCTCATAATATTGTATTGAATTAGTCTTTTGTATAGCTGCTTGCCTTTGTAATTTCAGTGAATGATCGTACGTTTGCAAATCCAATCCGTCATTTGGCTGTTGTATAAAAATATTATCTTCTATATTACTAGAAGAAATAAAACATCTACTATGCGCTCCTGGACCAATTCCAATGAAATTTCTACTTTTCCAATAGGATGTGTTATGTATAGATTTATATCCTTTTTTTGAAAAGCTAGAGATTTCATATCTATAATATCCAAACCTTTCACATTCTTGCAGAATTAAATTATACTGATCTGATACAGCATCTTCTTTGGGTAGATGTAATTCTTGTTTTTCTATTTGGTTATAAAGCTTTGTGTTTTGATGCAAAGTAAGCTCATAAATTGAAATATGTTGTATTTTTTTAGGCAAAAGTTGACTGAAGGTATTTTGTAAAGTGGTCAAAGTCTGTGTAGGTAACGCATAAATAATATCTACAGAAATATTGTCAAAAATTGTAATTGCTTTATCAATGCAAAACATTGCTTCTTCAGCGTTATGGGAACGGTTTAACAACTTAAGAATTTGGTTATCAAGTGATTGGATTCCAAAAGATATTCTGTTGATTCCAGCTTGCTTAAACTCAACTAAATTTCGTGTTTCCAGAGAAGAAGGATTGGTTTCTAATGTGATTTCAGTTTGCAAATCTAATTGCCAAAGTTTATTGGCTTCCTGGATTATTAGGTTAATGTTTAAAGCACTTAATAGAGAAGGGGTTCCCCCTCCAAAAAATATTGAAATTAATTTAGCATTAGGTATACATTTTTTCATTGTTCTCATTTCATTAATGAGAGCTGAGACCCAAAGGTTTTCATCAATGTGATCACGGACATGGCTGTTTAAATCGCAATATGAGCATTTTTGTACGCAAAAAGGCCAATGTATATACAGAGAAAAATTAATACTATTCATTGTCACAATCTTTTTTACTGTCGATTTGATTAAATGGATGATATTCTTTTATTTCTAAAGCGGAATTTTGAGCATGTAGGTATAAAGAAGTAGTTTTCACACTTGCATGTCCCATAATTTTTTGGACTTCCAGCAAATTCATGCCTTTTTGCAATAGATCAGAAGCTAGTTTATGTCTAAAACTATGTGGATTTATATTTACCTTTTTCAGAGCCAGAAATATCGATTGTCGTGTTAAGTGCTTTGTTTTGCAATTCCATAAGAATTCAGAATCTGTATTTCCTCTAGCTAATATGTAAGCATGTAGACTTTGTATTGCATCTTTGTTCATGAACACTTTTCTTTCTTTTGATCCTTTTCCTATTACTCTAAAACCAGTTGTTTTACCTAGTAATACAGGGTCCAATTGAGTTTTCCTAAGTGATACTAATTCCGAAATTCTTAATCCAGTGCTATACAGCATGTTAATGATCGCGATTAATCTAATATTTAAAAATTTATCACTATTCTGTTTTAACTGCTCTATTGCATCTTGTATTTCTCTATTTCCTACAATTGTGATTTGCTTTCTAAATTTTTTAATTTTTGGAATCTCAATCTTTAAGTTAAGTTTATATTCCTCATTAATAAATTTAATATATTGTGAAATAGCCCTTACTTTTCTATCTATTGAGCTTGGACTTAAATTACTATCTACTAGATGTTTAACATAGTGAATTAACACCTGTTCATTAGGGTCTTTGAGATATGTGAAAAATTGTAATAAATCAACATTATAAGCTTTCATTGAATTAAGAGCTAAATTCTTTTCATGTAGAAAATCCATAAAAGTTTCCAAAATATTTTTTTGAAAAAACTGCTTATTGTTCATTGGTTTTAATTATATATTTAGCAATTTTTTCTAATAAATGCGTGGACTTATTAAGTAAGTTAACATTGTTCTCTACATGTTTGGCCAATTTGGATAGCTCTTGTACAACATTCTGGCTTGCCTCATTTCCTTTTTCAAAAGAGGATTGTGCATACGATAGCCTAGATATCAAATATTGCACTTCTTCCTTTGAGAATTCTCTCTTGCTGTTTGTATAAAAAACATAATTTTCGAGGTAAACAATTGATCTATTACTGTAAATTATTATTATGAATAACACTGCATAAGCAAAAATTTGTAGAAACAATAGAATAGAAATGTCATGTTGTATTGGTAATGCACTTCCTAATTGTAGTTGAGCAACTAATGTAGGAGCAAATGTATATAAAAATGAACACAATACAAGGCTGAAAATCTTGTGAGACCAGTATTTATCTAGAGTCTTCTTTATATATAGCCAATTAAATTTGAGCAAATCTTGAGTCTGAAATATTGCATGGAACTGTCTAAATATTGAGACCATATTTTTACTTGTTGGACCATTACTCACTATAGATTTAGACAAATTATACGTCTTTTTGGAGGCAAGCCAACTAAAAACAGTAAAAAGTAAGAAAATAATAGAATGAATATGTCTAAGCATCATGGTTCTAATTATACTTCTTAAACATAAAATTACTAGGCATAGTCAATTTTTCACTTTAAATGGATTTGTTTATAAATTTTATTAGTATAGTTGGTTGACTTTTTGTTAAATTTGAATAAAATGTGGACATGAGGAAGCGTATTTTATTTTTTCTATGTAGCTCATTTGCCTTTATGGAAGCTTGCGAGCCTAGTAATATTATTTGTTCAGACGTAGCAAGTCGAGTAGGTATGGTGGAGGACTTTTTTACTGGTGATGATTCTGGTAATAAAAGTGGGTTGAATGTTGTCGACGGGCCTGTTTTAAACGAGCTTAAGAAGACAGATTCAATGGGTAGCATGGATGAGGATTTTGTTGTTCTTAACGATTCGATTGATTATCATTCCAATGATAGCTTGAAATTTGATGTGGTGAGTCCGCAATTTGCTGCTGAGACGGTAGAGGCTTGTAAAGGTGCGAAAAATCTACTATTTAATGTTTTGTGGGGTGCTTATAACCACTTGGACCAGAAGAGTTATAAAGAGGTACACGCAACGCTTGTTATGTTTAATCGTTAATTTACAAAGTTCTAAATTCTATTTAAAGTGGTGATTTTTTGTGAGTTCCTGTTTGGCTATTAATGAGTAATAGAACAGACTGGAGATCGTGCTTAATGAACTGATCCAAAGAAGAAAATCGCCAAAGTTTGAGTCTTGCAGAATCAAAATACTTATACTAAGCATTTGCGTACATGTGTTTAATTTTCCGAATTCATTCGAATCTAAGTTTTTATTTTGAGAAACGTTAAGATAGTATCTCAAAAAATAAACTGATAAATTTCTGGTTAGGATGAAATATACAGGAATTACATTGATTCCGCTGATGGTTCTGGTTTGTATTAAAGAAATTAAAACAGAATTAATTAAAAATTTATCTGCGAAAGAATCTAAGTGTTTTCCTAATTTAGAATCTAATTTATAGGTCCTAGCTACATAACCATCAAAAAAATCTGATATACACGCCAAGATGAAAAGTATCAGAGCTAAGTTTCTACTTTCATAAGCAATTAAGGCACAAACTATGGGAGTAGCTAGAATTCTGAATACAGTAATTACATTAGGAAAAGCCATAAACTCATTCTATTAACAAGAATCACAAATAGCAATACATCACTTGCCCATCCATAATATCGAACGAAAAAGAATGAAAAAATTCAATGCCTAAAAATAGGCGCTATAGGATTCGAACCTATGACACCTTGGTTAAAAGCCAAGTGCTCTGCCAACTGAGCTAAGCGCCCTCGAAGAGTATTTTGGATTTTTTTTTGATTTTAGTCAAGACTTTTGTGAAGATTTGTTATATTATCTGTTAATGAATCAAAAGATACACGCTAAAAATATTAAGATTGGCAATATAATAGAAATTAATGGTAAGTTGTTTGAAGTTCGTAAGAAGGAGCATGTGAAGCCTGGAAAGGGAGGGGCTTTTATACAGGTCGAGCTGCAGGGTACAGATTTTAATCAAAAGTTGAATGAAAGGTTTAGACCAGAAGAAACTTTAGAAAAAGCAATCATGGAAGAACAGAATGCTCAGTTTTTATATGAGGATGGGGGAAATATTGTATTTATGTTTGAAAATGGAGAGCAGTTTGAATTGAATAAATCGGATTTTGCTCCTTTGTCAAATTTCTTGACTAACGGTACAGAAGTGAAGGTTGAGATGCATGATGGAAACGTGATCAGTTTTAGATTTTTACAGGATAAAATATCTGTCAAAATAGCAAGTGCTGATCCTAGTTTTAAGGGACAGACTGCGGCTTCTTCATACAAAAATGCTGTTTTGGAAAATGGTGAAAAAATTTTAGTTCCTACCTATATAGAAGCAGGAGATCATGTATTGATAGATCCTAATACTTTAGAGTATGCAGGAAGAGCTTAAATGAACTTGCATTTTGCTTCTTTGAATAAAACAATAGAAGAGGCTCTTACTTTGATGTCTTGTGCTATAGTAAGGGATTTTAATGAGATACAGCACGTTTCTTATGTAAACAGACCTAATTTTATAAGTCATTATATATATAAAACTAATTTACATGTTTCTAAAATGTTACATGCAAAACAACAAGAATATTCTATAATTAGTAAGGATTTTGAGTATAAAGGACCAGCTGAATTTAGTTGGGTTATTCACCCTTTGAGTGGATATGATAATTTTTTGAGAGGAATTCCACATTTTTCTTGCGCAATCTCGATATTTCATAATGATACTCCTGTTTCGGTAAGACTCTTAGATCCAATAAAGCAAGAAGTGTTTTTTGCAGAAAAAAGTAGGGGCTGTTTATTAAATGGTAAGAAGGTGCTTGTATCTAAGCAAGTTTTGGAGAAGGATTCTCTTATTTCTACTTATAATGTGGCAGTGCCTAAATCTTTAGAGAGCATAAGTACAGTTAGTTTCAGATGTCCCATGTTGGATTTGGCATATACAGCATGCGGAAGGATCGATTTATGCATGATAAAAGGCGATATGTATGAATGGCTACCTGGAAAGTTGTTAATTGAAGAAGCTAATGGGGTGTTTGATATAAAAGATGATTTATGTATAGGAGCTAATAACTACTATTCTAAACGTATTAACTCAATTTAACCTAACTTGATTTTGCTTTTTCTTATTTTTTTATACAAACCTTCCTTAGTCGCTTCTAATGATTGAGTTGTTGATTTGTGTGCTTCCGAAGCCTCGCATTCAGATATAAGATCACATAATGTATATTATGTTAAATTCCTAAATGGACCAAGTGGGTATTAACAAAACTTAAGCTACCCAGTCCAACCGTTCAGCAACCGCGTTCCGCAATAGCCTGTTGTGCGAGATATCCACTGGATATAATTATCTTTATATAGAAAAGAAATTTAAATCCATAGATTTCTTTATTTGTTTAAGGGTTTGTTGTGCTTTTGATCTAGCTTTCTGGGTTCCTTCATAGAGAATACTATACATTTCCGAGTTTTCTAATTTTGATCTTCTTTCTCTAATTGGTGCCAGCAACTCTTGTAATACTTGGTTTAACAGTTTTTTTAAATAAATATCGCCAAGTCCACCTTTTTGATAGTTTTCTTTTAGTTCCTGCAAATGATCGTGTTTATCGTAAAATGCAGATAAATACTCAAACACAACATTACCTTCTACCCTGCCTGGATCAGAGACATGTATATGGTTTGGGTCTGTATACATAGCAAAAACCTTATCTTTTATTTCTTGTTCTGAATCTGACAGCATGATTGCATTCCCCAAAGATTTGCTAGCTTTAGCTTTACCATCTATTCCAACTAATCTTTCTGTTTTACTAAGTATTGGTTCAACTTCTTTTAAGGTATGAGTATTATATTTTGCATTGAACTTTCGTACTATTTCATTTGTTTGCTCTATTAATGGCAATTGATCATTGCCTACAGGTACATAATCAGCTTGGAAAGCGGTAATATCAGCAGCTTGGCTTACGGGATAACATAAAAATCCTGCGGGGATTGAATTATCGAAATTTTTTTGTTGAATTTCATTTTTTACAGTTGGGTTCCTTTCCAGTCTACTCACAGTAACTAAATTCATGTAATAAAAAGTGATTTCAGTTAATTCTGGTATTTCAGATTGGAGCAAAAACGTAGTCTTATGAGGATCTAAACCGACGGAAATATAGTCTTTCATCAATTCCAATATGTTTTTCTTAACCACTCCAACATCATTATCTGTTATTGCTTGTAAATCAGCTATCATAATGTATTGCTCAAAATTATTTTGTAGTTCTACCCTTTTCTGTAATGAACCAGCAAAATGTCCTAAATGTAACTTTCCAGTAGGTCTATCGCCTGTCAAAATAATTTTTTCCATTGAATTAGTATACAAATTTTAAAAAATATAAGATAGAATTTTCGTGCAATTTCTGTTCTTTGCTCGTTTTTTGCTGTATAATAGCTCAGCTATACAATCAGCTTAGCTGTCTATGTTCTTTATAATTATGAGTATAAATGTTATATTATTCTTCATGTCTGGATATGTTAGTTTATGGGGCAAACATGCTGTTTTTTCTGTATTAAAAAATAGGACTCGAAAAATTAATAAACTATATTGTACAGAAAATTTGTTGGATGAGATTAAACAATTTGGGAATTTTTTTCCAATAGAAATCGTAACTAAGGCTTTTTTGAATCAAAAATTGCCAGAAGAAGTGCACCAAGGTGTTTTGTTAATATGTTCTTCACACGAATGTTGCAAGTTATCTTTATGTAAACATTTAAACCATGGCGATAAAATTTTGGCTTTGGATCATGTTCAAGATCCTCAGAATGTAGGAGCAATTATAAGATCTATGGCTGCATTTAATTTTAAGCATTTATTGATTACTAAAGATCGGGCACCGAGTCTAGATGGAACAGTAGCTAAAAATGCTTGTGGAGCATTAGAATACATTCATGTTCTAAAAGTGACAAATTTAGCTGATGGTTTAATTTTTTTGAAAAAAAAGGGATTTTGGTGTTTTGGACTTGATTTGCAAGGTGAAAATTACAGAAAGGATATGGTTAATGATAATTGTGTACTCGTGGTTGGAAATGAAGGTAGTGGTATGAGACATAGAGTTAAAAATGAATGTGATTTCTTATTAAATTTAGATACGAATGTAAATTTTCCTGTTTTGAATGCATCTGTTTCAGCTGCTATAGGTATGTTTATGTTTAATGGGAGAAGTAGTTTATGAGGAGATTGTTACCTTTTTTTATTCAAGTAATAAGGCCGTTTAGGTTAATTTTTACTCTGATTATATTCTGTGTAATAGCTAATACATTGGTTGTTTATTCTTGGCAATGGACCATAAAGTATCTAACCGATGCACTTTCTGAGGCAGTTCATGATATGTCTAAAATTGGATTAACTTATAAGTATTTAGTCGTTTTATCTATAGTTTTTGCATTCTATGAATTAACTTCAAAAACAAGAGATTATTTACAAGTTAAGATGTTGCCTAAGTTAAAAATGAATATAGTTAATAATTTATGTGGAAAAACATTATCCTATACGTATGAATTCTTTAGTTACTTTGTTCCAACTAAATTTGTCTTTTCCGTGTTTCAGGTCGCTGAGTCGACAGCAGATATATTTATAGACTATGCGCTAGATTTTTTAAAAACTATATTTGCATTATCTTTGGTATGTATAACTTTATTTCAAGTTAACTACATATTGGGATATATAGGAATTTGTTGGATTGCTTTATGGATTGTTGGCGGAATCTTATTGGCTAAAAGAACTTATGAGATGTCTTATAAGCTTTCAGATTTGAGAAGTTCACTGTCTGCTAAATGGACAGATACTTTTAAAAATATAGATTCAGTGTTTGTATATAATGGAAGCCAGTTTGAACTGAATAAGAATTATTTGCATTCAAATGAAGTAATGCAACAGGATACAAAAGTTGCTTTTTTTATTTGGAAAATTAATGTTGTACAAGGAATTGCAGCATGTATTGTTGTAATTAGTTCATTTATATATATGATCTCCTTGTTCAAGACAGGAAGTGTAACCACAGGTGATTTCTTTTTGGTGGCTGAGACCATCCATACAGTAATTCACGTCTTATGGGATTTTGCTCAAGATTTAGCATGGTTGATATCTGATATTGGTAGAATAAGACAAGGTCTGGATATGAGTCAAAGTAGCGTGTCTCAAACTGTCTCTCCTATACAA
Organism: Alphaproteobacteria bacterium; assembly: GCA_023898705.1. Taxonomy (GTDB): domain Bacteria; phylum Pseudomonadota; class Alphaproteobacteria; order CAJXXZ01; family 1604HC. The sequence continues at coordinate 544,257 of CP060235.1, read as the reverse complement.
GAAATTAACTTCAATAATTTTGATATATCTTTGAAAGATGTTACTTGTTTTTATGGAGATAAATCTGTATTTTCTCATGTTGGGAAGTTGAAAATTACTCAAGGTACTAAGGTTGCTTTGGTGGGAGCATCGGGAAGTGGTAAAACCACATTTATCAAAATGCTTTTGGGTTTAATTGAGAATGTGAAGGGGGAAATACTGATAGGTCAAAATAATATTGCTTACATGAATAAAAATGAACTAAGAGAAAAGTTTGCACTTATCCCTCAAGATCCAAAAGTGTTTCACGATACTATTTTCAATAATATTAAGTATGGATCGTTTGATGCAACTAAAGAGGAAGTTATACAAGCGGCTAAAAAGGCACAGATTCATGATTTTATTATGTCTCTCCAGGACCAATATTCAACTGTTATTAATGATAGCGTAATGTCTGGAGGGCAAAGACAGAGATTGATGATAGCACGTGGAATGCTTAGGAATGCGAAAATATTTATTTTTGATGAGTCCACTTCAGCATTAGATACTATTACTGAAAAAGACATACTTAATGCGATAGAGTCTCTGGATCATAATAAGACTAAATTTATAATAGCCCATCGTCTTTATACTATTAAGAATGCTGACTTAATATTAGTATTTAATCAAGGTCAAATAATTCAACAAGGAACTCATGATGAATTAATAAAGCAGGATGGAATATACAAAGAATTATACAAAATACAATTGCAAAGTTAGCCAAGTTAAAGGTATCTTGTAAATTTAACTACTTATACTTAAATTTTACTAAAATAATATAAAAATTGTTAATTTTTAATGATATTGAACTATTGATGTTGATTTTAATTAATGTATTTTGTAGTATGTATGTATGAAAATGCTTGGAATGGTGCTGTGTTGTTTCGCTCTGCAATGTATTAAATCTGAACCTGATCAGGTCCATAAGTTCTTTGCCCAGAGAGTGACAGATGCTTTTTCTTGTTTTGTAAACAAGCGTATCGGTGTTGCTGGTCGTGATGTGGGGGCAGTTTGTCTGAAGGCTAATTGTCTTAAAGATGGCGCTTACGAGTATGATTTTAATCAAGATAAAGTGGCTTATATTATATCCAAGGTGCTAGTAGGTAACAGCGAACTTATTGTTGAGGCTAGGCCTGATCTTGGTAGTTTTGATTTAATTAGATTGACGCTTGCACGCAGATTTGCAGATGTGTTTGTATGGAAGAATTTTTTGGGTAAGGATGCAAATGAAAAAATCGCTGGGGATCAGGATGGGTTTTATTCTGCATTTAAGCTAATTGTCCGTGTTGAACAAAAAAAGTTTAGGTTTGGGGAGTTGGCTCGTGAGTTAGAAAATAATCTTAGGGTCGGAATGGATGATGGTTCAATTTGTAAATCCTTTGAACTTATGAGAAGTGTTGAGAAGCTGTTTTATCGTGATTTGGATGGATTGGAATTGTTAAGAAATTTGTTAGATAGTGCTCGTGACGAGAGTGTTGATCATACTATGCTTGCTGTTCTAGCCGAGTTATTCAAAAATAAGGTTTTTATGGAAAAATTGGTTGAGTGGCGAATCGTTGTTAATAGATGGTTGCCAGACGAGAAAAGTATTCTTGAGAGCCAGTCGCGACACGTTTACGGGAATAAAGATAGGTTGCATACTTTTATTGAGGAGTGCTTAGAAAAAAGAAGGCAGAAAGCTCGCGATGATCTGGAGGTCGCAAAAAATGAGTTTGAGGAAGCTATGAAAGTGTTAGATGAAGTTTCTTCTTCATCCTCTGAGTGAGAAATCTCAGAGTGATTTAGCTGTGTATCTTTTATAGTGTGTGGCTGTCCCTCTTATCCTTGTTATCTTTGTTGTTTTGTTCAAAGGGTTGAAATGAAGATTCTCTTTCCTGATTGCTTTAAGATTGCTCTAATTTTTGAACGCTTCGTCCTTACTCCTGTTTTTATTTGAACTTGGTATTTTTATGCACTTGCCGCATGGCGAATAAAAGTATGAGTTGCTAATAAGAAGCTATCGATCTTCATTGAGTTTGCTTTTTATCAACTCGACGCTTCTCTCTTTTCCATATAATTCGAAAAACGGACCAAGCCTAGGACCAGATTTTTCATTAAATAAGACTAAGTATATGTTCTCAAACCATAGTTTCAGATTTTCTATGTCTCCATTTGCAACAGCTTGATTTCCTAAATCATATAACTTTGTTTGCATATCCAACCCAGTTTCTAATTCTTTTATCTCCTCAATAAAAATATGCAAATATTTTTTTATCCATTTAGGTGGTGGTACAGTTTCATTATTACTATGATAAATACTATAATTATAAACAGCTCTAGCTAGTTTTAACTCTGTATCATTTAAATTACTTTTCTGTTTTTGCAAAAATGAAATAAATGTCTCATAGTCAGGAGATCTTAATCCACTTTGTATATTAAGCAAAAGAGAATAAGATAAATCAGTTGCCTCAGGGATATCTTGGGTACCATGCACATAGAAAATAGGATTATTATGAATTAATTCATCTTTTTCATTTAATTGAATGTGATATCTTTTCAGATCATGTAGGTAGGCATCAACGTACCTAGGCAAATCTTTTATATCTAATTTTTTCGCTCTTTCAGGATTTAAAAATAGAAAATGCTTCATACTTGCTATAGGTGCAAATTGCATCCAATCTGATAAGCTAACTCCATTTCCTTTCGATTTGGAAATTTTCTTATTATCAGAAGCTAAAAACAATTCATACACCATATTAACTGGTTCTTGAGAACCTAGAATTCTACAAATTGGTTTAGCGACAGCAAAAGAATCAATTAGGTCTTTTCCGTACATTTCATAATCAATCTTGAGTGCATGCCACTGCATAGCCCAATCCACTTTCCATTGCAATTTGCATTTGCCATTTGTAACTGCTTGCTCTACTAGTTCTCCTTCATCATAAAAGACAATCTTGCCCTCGCCCACTTTATATTCTTCTATTTTTACTTCTAAGACTTTTCCACTTTTCTGAGAAATAGGTAAAAAAGGACTATATGTTTGCTGTCTTTCGGATCCTAATGTAGGCAACATAACTTCCAAAATTTTTTTATAATTTTGCAAAACCAATAATATTGCATCATTAAACTTTCCAGAAATATACATATCACTTGATTTTACGACTTCTACGTATTCAGTTAATCCAAACTTATTGATCAATTTATTTAACTCATTGATATTATGGTCTGCAAAACTATCGCAACATCCAAAAACATCTGGAACTTTAAATAGCGGCATACCCAAAAATTGCTTTAAATAATCTTGATTTGGTAAATTAGTTGGGACTTTTCGGAAACCATCCATATTATCTATAAATGTAACAATTTTGGACTTCCTACCCTGAAGTTCTATTGCTTGTTGCAACATTCGTGTTCTGATGACTTCTGCTATAGTCCCTAGATGTGGCAATCCTGATGGACCATATCCAGTCTTTAAAGTTATAAGCCCAGAGGTGTTTTTTTCTATAACTTTTTTAGCATTTTTCATCGTCCATGTACTACATAACATGAAATGATTATAACGAAATTATTTTGAACAATCCATACATACCAAGTCTTCAGGATGACACTTCATCTCGCAACTCGATCCGGGCACATCCAATACATCAATTTTTACGTAGAGACTTCAATTTCGATTGGTATGCTCAATTCTTCCAGGTATTTTCTCGCTTCTTCAAGCTCTTTTCTTGCTTCTACTAGTTCTTTTTTTTCTTCTTCTCTCTTTCTTTCCAACTTCTTTTGAATAGATGCATTAAGATCAGCCACAGATTCACAATGACGAAAATAGATAAAGCCCCAATTATAAAGTTCGCCCACATTCTTGCTACTGCAGAACTCCACTAATATTTCAAATATTTTCGAATCAATTAAGCTACTATCTATTTTTTCATTTAATTTAGTTGACAAACTGAATACGCTATCATGAGAGTACAGATCCTGAAACACTTCTTTGAATGCAATATGAAATTTCTCTTGATTATTTTTCCTCCTGTTGTTGTTAGTCGGACTTAAAAATTTTTCCCAACAAAAAGAAGTCTTGAATCTATTTGATAATGTGTTTCTAATAATAGACATATCTACCTTACCATCCTTTAATAAGTTATTATTTCTTATAAGATTTGGTACACTAATAGAAGGAGGGAAATTTAAAGCACGACCTGCCACAGATCCACCAGATTTTCGGATGTCCAAAAGCGCCGCTCCATCACCACTAACCAAGACTGCATGTTGGCCAAGTATCTTACTATATGCATGGAATCTCGCATGACCGTTGAGAGTTTTTATGTGTTCCTCCCTGCCATTTATCAATTCTTCACACTCACGCATATAGATGTCTAGAAGCAACTCGTGCACAAGATCAGGGCCAGATTCGGTACCAGAAATGTTAACACAGAGGAACAGGCTAACCAATACAGCTAAATTTTTCATACAGAATTGTACACAATATCTGAATTAAAAACAACAAGATATATAAAGTAATAACAATATATAACAATCTTTTGTTAAAATTTAATAAATTAAAAAATAATTTTTCGTTAAAAAGGTTTAGATATGCCTCTCAAAAAACTTAAATCATCCTTATATAAACATGATCCTACAACAGCTCCTCCAATATATTCCATAATTATCTGTAAATTGCTTGCATTAATCCCTCCGTCTACTATTATATTTAATTCTGGAAAATGTGAATGTATTTTTTGTAATTCTAAAATTTTGGATTTGATAAATTTTTGTCTGGGTAATCCTGGTTTTACAGTCATAAATAACACTGTATCAAACTGAAATCTTGTTTTCGCAATCTTAGTTTCTTCATAATCAGAAACAACAGGGCACATAGTAATGCCACATTTATTACACTTATCATTCATACGATCAAGATTTATTATGGAATCAAAATGAAAAAAAACTATCGTTGGTGATAAAGCTATAATTTCATCTATAAAATTGTCTAAAAACATCATTGTATGAATATGTATGGGTTTGTTCGTATGCATTTTTATCATTCTAATTATATAAAATGGTAAGCCAAAATTTTTTATGTATATTCCATCAATCATGTCTAAATGCAAAGCAGAGGTTAAAAAATCAAACTTTTTTATTTCAGATCCTAAATCAAGGCTCTGAAAACTAAAAACAGATGGATATAAGTCAATTTTTCGATTTGTCACAATAAATCTTGTATAGCTGATAGACCAATATTAAAGTGATGCCTTACTTTTGTTTGGTAGAATTTCTTAGCCATACCTCTTAATTTAATCAGACCATGTAAAGGCATATCTGATATACATAAAAAGCTAGCAGAAGGTATGGAAAATCTGAAAGCGTTTGCTGATATAGTTGCAGATTCCATATCTATGGCAATAGCCTTAGAAGATACGAATTCTCCTACCATATCGCAATCTAGCTCCCAATTTCTATCTGCTGTAGTAATAATAGTTCCTGTGTGCAGTTTCTCACCATTTACTTTATTTTTTTCTGCATTGAGCTTTAAACTGTTGATTATTCTTGCACAGCTTGGAATTGGTATTTTATTTGATATATATTTATCAAGAACATTATCATATCTGCTGTAGTTTTGAGCTAATACATAATCACCCAAACGTTGTAATGGATCCAAACCTGCACAGTGACCCAACATCAGCCAAGAGTCACATGACAGCACAGACAAGTGATCCGTAATAGTCTTGGAATTGCTAGGCCCAACACCCACATTAATGATCGTAATACCCTTACCATTCTGCTTAACTAAATGATAAGCAGGCATTTGCGGTAAATTATGCTTTTTTTGAATATTAACATCTTTTGAATATTCTATGTCAGGACCTATCAAACTGGAAAAAACACCTTGATCTACCAACTTTTTTCCATCTTCTATAAAAAAGTCAATATACATCTTGTAATTTGTGAAAATAACATTACTTTGAAAGTATTTGTTTGATGTTCCGCAATAGTGATGCAACCTGTTTAAGCAATAATCTACCCTCTCAGCGTGAAAAAAGCCTATACGCTTAATGTGAGTACCTTTCTCGATTTTGTCCATGCCAGTTCTTATTCTTTCGATGCATGGCATGACATTGCACATGTTTTCTTCTGTTATCAGATCTTCACAAACCAGAGCTAGAGATATAGGGTAAAAAGATTCTCCAACCCAAATTTTCACTCCACTACTATTGGATAATATTTTTGATATTTGCGTCAAATAGATGGCTTTTAATAAATCTGGTTTTGTTATGGTGTTTCCATAGTATGATGTAGCGCCTTGATCCACGACTTCAATAGCAATATATGGATAAAATACTACTAGACTCTTACCTTGTCTAACTGCATCTTCTAACAGCGCTATCTGTTTTTCATAAAGAACTTTACAATATTCAAAAGCTTCGTGTACCGAAACAAAATGTTTTGGGTCTTTTACTACTTTATTTACAGAACGAGGAATCATAGATCAGATAATATCTCTATTTTTATATTTTTACAATTAAAAATGGAAAAAAATATAGTAAAAAAGTAAAATATTTCTAAAAACTGAAGTAAAATATGCTGTAAACATAAAAGTTGAAGTTTTTATAATGACTTGAACAAAGGGAAAAATTTATATATCATTCTCTTGAGCCGGGTTAGCTCAGTTGGTAGAGCGACTGATTTGTAATCAGTAGGTCGTTGGTTCGAATCCGATACCCGGCAAATGTTTGAAGTATTTTATTTAAAAACTAAACAATTAGTCAAAAATAGTTTAAAATCTGATAATGAATCTTATGAACCCACAAAGTGAACATATTAATACTAATACTTTTAAAATCAAAGTTGCCAAACATGATATAATTGAAGCTTTAAGATGCCAGCAATCTGTAATAGATAAAAAAGCCATAAGGCCAATTTTTTCACACGTGAAGTTGACCGCACAGGACGACAAATTGAGTGTGGAAGGACATGATGGAACTATGGTATTGATTTATGAACTTGATTGTACAGTAGAAAAAAGCGGAATCATCACAGTCCCAGCGCAGTTGTTATATAATTTAGTTAGAAAAGCTAACGGCGAATTTGTGTTATTTGAATTAAATGATGATATAGTCGAAGTCAAATATGGATCTGGTATTTTCAAATTAAATACGCTTGAGCACAGTACATTGCCTAATATCCCGACTATAAAAGAAGATGCTTGTATTTTTGAGTCCAAGTTTTTTGATTTATTGCAATATTTCAAGATGGTAAAAATAGGAATGCTTAATGATGAGATAAAAACGTGCTTTAACGGAATTTATATTGAAACAAAAAATGAGGCTATCAATTTTGTGTCCACAGATGCACATAGATTAGCTATGTACAAAACAAATATAAAAATAATATCTGAATTTAATTTGATTATATCAAAAAAAACTGTTGAAACTTTATGTAACATAATTACCACTAACGATGAAATTAAATGTTATAAGGAAGATAACCAAATCAAATTTAAAGCAAAAAACTTCACTTTGATAAGTAGGTTGATTAGTGGAACATTTCCTGATTACACAAGCATAATACCTAAAACAGTTGAAGGAATATTGGAATCAGATGTTTCTGAATTGAAAAATTGTCTAGAAAGGATTTCTATTTTATCATCACAAATTTCTAAAATAGTTTATGTTGAGTTGCAAGAAAAAGCTAAGATCACATCGAATAATGTAGCTTATGGATCTGGGGAAGAAATATTGCCAGGACATTATCAAGGCACAAATGTGACCTTTGGAATTGATTGTAATATTTGGATGGATTTTTTGAGATTATTTGACTCTGGGTTAGTACGTATTGCTTATCATGGAAATTCTAAACCAATTGTCATGCAACACACAGATTTTATGCAATTTACTTATATTGCAATGCCTATCACAGTCTAGAATGCGTAACAATTTTCGTAACATTGATAGATAAAGTTACTAGTCTACGCTTTCAGAGCTGATTAATTCGAATGTTTCCACAATTTTTTTACTTATAAGTGTATTTAGAAGAATAAACTTACCGCATAGGCGATGAGAAAATTAAGTCTTACATCCCAAACATGTCTAGTTGCTTACCTGTTCTCTCCATATCCTCACGAAGCTTACCCTGTGCAGTAGCAAAAACAGAGTTAAACTCTGGTTTTAAAGACTTTATTATGGCATTTATATATCCCCTTCGAGGAGAGCCCGACTTGTTTTCATCACAACCCCTAACAATCATTAAATGATTGAATGCATCTCCATCTAATATATAAGGTTCAAACTTTGCACGAACTTCGCAGGTGCTAATCTGCTTTCCTGCCATCAACTTTTCAGTTATGTCCATAATTGCTTTCATGTCTTTAATCTTCACATTTGCATCCATTCCCTGTGTATTGAGACTAGTAAATTTGAAATGAGGAGGTGTAACTGTCTCAGGAGTTAAATTATCATGCACCCTATATTGACCACAGAGAGGGGTTAAGTGTGTGGCATTCTCTGAATGTTGCGAGTTTATAGGGGTCATTAAATTATGCATAAGATGATCGGGTGTTTGGTGATGCAGGATTCCTGGTGTAAGTCCCAATTTGGTTATTTTTACTTCCGCTGCAGACAGTTGTTCTGTTTTGTTTTTAACATCTTTTCTTAGATCCTCAATTTTCTTGCACAGTTGGGAATTTTGGATTGAGTGAGTCAATCTTTCACGATCCAACTCTTCATTTAGACATGTGATCGAAAGATTTGCATTATCTAGAGCAATTGCTAGATCTTGTCTCTCTTGTTCCAGTTTATATAGATCTATCTTTGCCTGCTTTGGATCTTGTTCTATTGTGTTTAGAGCTGTTTGTAGCTCATTAACTTGGCTTTGCAACTTAGATACATGTTCTTCTGAATCTGATTTTGCTTTATTTAGCTCATCTGTTGCAGCTTGTAGACTTATCTCCAGACCACTAACTTGGTTCTTCAACTTAGATACCTGTTCTTCTGAATCTGATTTTGATTTATTTAGCTCATCTGTTGCAGTTTGCAGACTTATTTCCAGACGACTAACTTGGCTTTGCAATTCAGATACCTGTTCTTCTGAATCTGATTTTGCTTTATTTAGAGCATCTGTTGCAGTTTGTAGATTTATCTCTAGATCACTAACTTGGTTCTTCAACTTAGATACATGTTCCTCTGAATCCAGTTTTGCTTGTTTTAGATCATCTTTCTCAGCTAGATCTAGCCTTGCCTGATCTTCTTTAGCGCTTAGAGTTGCTTGTAGATCCTTAACCTGATTCTGCAACTTAGATACCTGTTTTGCTGAATCCGAGTTTTCCTTAGTTAACTTATCTGTTGCAGTTTGTAGATTTGTCTCTAGATCACTAACTTGGCTTTGCAATTCAGATACCTGTTCTTCTGAAGCCAGTTTTGCTTGTTTTAGATCATCGTTCTCAGCTAGATCTAGCCTTGCCTGCTCTAGATCTTGTTCTTTAGCGCTTAAAGTTGCTCGTAGCTCGTGAAGTTGTTTCTCTAATTCTACTTTTTTTTTTCTGATGCTGCTGATCCAGCATCTGTTTCGTCACCACTGCCACCTTCATCCGGATCCGAATCATGAACACTACCCTCATGAGGTGTAACTGACGCTGTTCTCTTCTCACCAAGACCAAGAAAACTAGTCAACGCATCTGCATTAGTCCAGTTTTGTAATCTGTAAGCTTCTTTGCTATCTACAATTTGACACAATATTCTCTTGTGACCTTCATCAATTGTAGGGGTGTCTCCATCATTTAATTTCATACGGACGTGTTCAATTGCATTTGCAAAACCCTCCATATTGTCTTCCAAAAACTTTACGTCTTTAGCACTTAAGATCTCTGACCAGCTTATGTTTTTCAGCTGACTATTGAGCAATTTAGATGCCTCATCCTTATCAAGACTTTTACTTTCGGCACCCTCAGCCTTCAAAAAACTTTTGTAATGTTCTAAACGTTCTCTACAAACAAACAGATACGGCTTAGATTCATCGTATAATAAACGAGTAACGCTTTTATCTACAAAAAACACATCATCTTTTGTAATTACACACCAATTTTGTCCTATTAGTTTAGCGTAACCTAAAACCTTGTGACCAGCCATCATCTTGCTTTCGTTTTTTAACATATCCAGACACTTGTCACGCTCTTTGGAGATAAAGCTTTGCGTTGCGAAAGTTAAACTGTCTGCAAAAGCCATATGTGCAGAATCCGATTTGATTGTCTGTATCGACAACAAACAAAATAGTAATTTTATTTTTCTCATAGGATAGATAGTATACTAATTATTAAGTAAAATCAACATTTAAATCATTATAATCTATTCATTGGTTATAATAAGTTAACCAATAATAATACTTGCTAATATTATCTATCAAACTTTGCTGACAATGAGTTTACAATTTTGTTTGTAGTTCTAACCATTGTTCTAGCCAATTAATATGAAAATTACAATCTTGTACATCTTTTGTACTTAATAACTTTTGAAATAAAGGTATCGTGTGTTTTGGTCCCTTGATTATGTATTCTTTTAAAGCTTGTTCTAAATTGTTAAGACACTCTTGTCTTGTTTTTCCTTTTGCTATTAGTTTAGAAATTAAACTGTCGTAGTAAGGTTGTATTTGATAGTTGGTGTACAATAACGTATCAATACGGGCATAAGGGCCTAAAGCTGGTGTATGCTCAGTTACCAAACCTGGAGAAGGCATGAAAGTATCTGGATCTTCTGAAGTTATTCTGCATTGAATAGCATGTCCCTTAAGCTGTATGTCTTTTTGCTCGAGTGTTAAAGGTATCCCAGACGCGACCTTGATTTGTTCTTGAACTAAGTCCAGACCTGTAATCTCTTCGGTCACTGTATGCTCTACTTGTAATCTTGTATTCATTTCCATGAAGTACAGTTCTCCATCAGAAAAAAGGCACTCTATGGTACCAACTCCTTCATACCCTACCCCTTCAATCATCCTAACTAATTTAGCAGTATATTCATCGCGTATTGTTTTAGTAAGAACAGTAGATGGAGCTTCTTCCCACACCTTTTGTCTTCTCCTCTGTAAAGAGCAGTCTCTTTCGAATAAATGCACTGCTTTCTTTCCATCCGAAAGTATTTGAAATTCTACATGTCGTGGGTTTATTATGTACTTTTCTACATAAATATCTCCCTTTCCTAAAACTGCTGCAGCTTCTCGCTCAACTTCTTGGAATAATTTATGAAAATCATCTGGATTATGAACAATCCTTATTCCTTTACCTCCACCACCATTAGATGCTTTTATTATTACAGGGAACCCTATTTTTTTTGAAAAATCGAACCCCTCATCAGCATTGTTAAGTTTTGTAGACCCAGGAATGGTTTTAATTCCATATTGATCCATAATGTTCTTACTATTTATCTTGTCACCTAAATCTTGTATGTGTTTAGAGGAAGGTCCTATGAATTTAATATTATGTTGCTCTACTATATGAGCAAACTTGGGATCTTCGGATAAAAAGCCATATCCAGGATGTATTGCATCAGATTTTGTAAGTTCTGCAGCTGCAATAATTGCACTTGGATTTCTATAACTCTTTGCAGGTTGGGCACTCCCTATACAAATTTTCTCATCCGCAAATTTAACATGTAGAGAATCTTTATCGGCTGTGGAATATACTGCAACAGACTTAATTCCAAGTGCTTTGCAAGCCCTTATAATTCTTAGAGCAATTTCTCCCCTGTTAGCAATTAGTATTTTATTGATTTTCATTTGGTTTTACCCTAGCAAGTACTTGATCAAATTCAACTGAACATTGGTTGGTAACAAGAATTTCATCAACTATTCCAGAACAAGTTGATTTAACTTCATTCATTACTTTCATCGCTTCAACTATAAATAGGACGTCTCCTTTTTTGACTGTAGCTCCTTTTTGTATGAATGCAGGTTTTTCTGGTGATGGAGATATGTATAAAGTCCCCACCATAGGAGATTTTATGTTAATTAAATTATCATCTTTGGTTTCAATTTTGGATTTGGGTGTACTTTCATGTTCAACAGGTTCAGATTGAAATGTTTGATGTGCTACAGATTTAGATTGATTGTGATTACACAACACAATTTTACTATCCCCACTTTGAAATTCTAACTCCGTTAGGTTCTGCTCCTTAAGCACTTTGGCCAATTCGGTAATCTGAGCAATAATATCTCTATTTAAATTCAAATTCATACACCAATTCTAATATTTTTTACTAAAAAATGGAATTGTTGATGAATATATCCAATTATTTCGTCTCAAGCACTTTTTAGATTAAAAAACACTGCCATTAATTTTTTCTAATACTACTTCGATAGCCTTGTTTAGCTGGGTATCATTATCATGCTCTAAATCTTCTGGAGTTATGTCTACTTCTATATCTGGATCGACGCCTTGATTTTCCATCTCTAGACCACCATTTTTCATCATAATTCCAAATTCAGGTTGACTAGTTAATCCTCCATCGATTAGGTAATATCTTGGCATTATGCCAACTACACCTCCCCATGTTCTCTTTCCTACCACTGTACCGAGAGATAGCTCCTTAAACATTTTAGTAAATATATCTCCATCTGATCCTGTGTATTCATTGCATAGCAGTACCATTGGTCCTGTAGGAGACTCATTAGGATATGGCTCCTTCAAACCATGTCTAGGCACTGAGTAAGCTGCGCGTTTTCTTTGTAACCTGTCCAATATGAGTGCTGATAGGAATCCTCCACTATTGTGTCGGACATCTATGATTAATCCCTTTTTCATATGTTCAAAGATATATCTTCTGTAAAATTCATGAAATCCAGTCTGTACCATATTTGGGATATGTACGTACCCTATATCTTGAGATTTGTTTGCAATTTTTTCAACATTACTCTCGATCCATCTTTGATATGCTAAATAATTCCAATTACTTAGTGGTTTGATATAAATATTCTTATCGTTATTTAAGGTTATTACGTTCGTATCTAAATGCAAATTAGTATCAATAGTTTGTTCTTGTTTCATTGATTTTCCATTTACATGAGTGATTACATCTCCTACCTGAGCGTTCATATGTAATGGAGATCTCACATTGTGAGTAAAATATATTTTTTCTATTTGAAATCCGGAATCTACTTTTTCAAATTTTGCCCCTAAATAGCCACATTTTTTGTGTTCTGGTTCTATTATATCTCCAGGTTCTAATACATAAGCATGAGATGTTTTTAGCTCCCCTATCATGTCAGATAAAATTAGGTTCAACTCTTGTCTTGATTTAATTTTATCTACTAGATATAAGTATTTTTGTTTAATATCGTCCCATTTGATCTTATTTAAGTTTGACTCCCAAAAATGTTCTTTTGTTAACCACCACACCTCTTCAAGGATTTGTTTCCATTCTTGAATTGGATTTACATCTACTGATATATGATCTAAAGAAACCCAACTACCCTTTTTATACGATGTGTCATTATCATCAAATTTAGTGCCAGCTGCCCCTACTCGTAATTTTTCTTCTGTTAATATAACTTGCCACTTTCTGTTTTCTGATAATCTATAAGCAACTACATTTGAAGCGATATTCTCAAGTTTATCACTTTGAAAAGTGAATGCCTCTAATGTTTTATTTTGCGATAATAGTATCAATCTATCATCTAGAGCTGTCAATTTGGTATATTCGCCTGGTTTAAGCTTGGATTCAAATATTCTTTGTTGTATATTTGATAAATCTATTTGTATTGCCTTATCTTTTATCTCCAGCTCTTTTTGATTTTTGCAATCATTTTTTTTACAATCTTCAGAACAATCATCATCAAGTTTACAAGTCTCGTCTTCAATTTCTATAAAATCTACAAATGGATCTTTAGTGTTTTCTTGTAATCCAATTGCAAATGGCTTCATCCCTGCTTTAAAGTACAAACTAAATTTGAATGGATCAAACTCAGTACTTAAATCTCTGAAAGACAAGAAATATATATATTTCCCATTTGGGTCAAAAGTTGGTGATACATCGTAAAAGTATGGAGGAGTTACTTGAACAGTGGTTTTATTGTCAAGACTGTACAAAAAAATTGATGAAAGTTCTCCAGGGCCTCTAGTATAGATGGATCTACTGTATACTACCCATTTCGCATCAGAAGAGATGTCAAATCCACTAAAAGTATTTCCAGTATCTATAATTTTTTCTCCAACTTTTTTATCTAAATCAATAATCCACATTTCATTTCTATTATTTATTGTGACAAGGGTATCGTTGGAGATGCGGTATTGGTCTATTCTTCCTATATTCTTAATTGTAAATTGGTCTATATCGCCGATTTTGATAATTGAATCACTTAGATCATCAATTATGCTGACTATTTCATTTTTATGATTCCATAAATTAATTCTTGATCTAATTTTGTCATTTTTTATTTCATATCCCTTATTCCATAATTTGCTAACATAACTTTTTCCTCTTATACAAACTCCAACTTCAGATCCTTCATTGTTTATGCTAAATGAAGTCATAAAACTGTAATTATCATCTAGGGTAAAATTACTCTGTTCAAAATTATAACAAGGACCAGCTATATTCAAGTTAGTATCTGTATTGTTTTTTGTGTTAAAACAGTATATTTCTCCTCCCTTGCTGTATAACAGTTCATCATTATTGTATTTTGCAATATCCTTAACATAAAAATCCTCATGATAAGTTTTTTGATTCCAAGTTTTAGTTTTTAAATCATACTCGAATATATTTCCTATACCATTTAAATCACTCAGAAAGTAAACTTTATCATTGATACAAACTGGTTTTAGAGCATTGCTATTTGCAAACTCAATTTTTTCAAAGTTGTGACTTTGTTTAATCCATAAATCACCTACCGTCCCACCTTTATACTCACGCCAGTTGTTGTATCCATATCCATAACGCTGTATTACAGGTTCGTTTTTATCCGTCCAACTAATCCAATTAGCATATCCACAAGGTATTTTAGTATGTTGATTATTATGAATATTTAATTTAAATAGTTGAAATTGTTTTTTGAAAGGAAGTTCATAATTTGTTGAATAGACAAGATGATCATTATCGTACCACCCTACCAAATATGTAGATCTATTGTAAAACGTTTTTCTAATTGGTTCATGTGTTTCGAGATTGATAATATAGACATCTGAGTCGCTTTGTTCAGCTCCTGTAAAAGCTAAATATTTTCCATCAGGTGATATGCTTAAATTAGAAGCATGATGTTTGAGCATAATCCATCTGTTTAACCCATGAGATTTTGACCACCACCATAGTGTTTCATGAGAAATCATGTAAATTTTATCTTTATACCCTACTGGATATCTGTAATATTGACTTAATGACATAACTAGATTGTGTCAAAAAGGTAGAAAAAATAACAGACTAAATTGCCAAATTTTTTACTGTAATACTAACACAGCAAACTCGTGATCATACTTCAATTTTACAACTAAGTATCGGTTTCTAAATTATTTCGTTTAGTTCATAATCTTGTGTCGAATTAATTTCATTTGATGGAGGACAATCTAAAATGTGAGCTCTGATTAAAAGTACTATTTCTTCATAAACCTGTTCTCTTTCGGTTTGTCCTAGAAAATCTACCTTTGAAACTCCTGGGATACCTTGTTTATCCTTTTTATTGTGTTTTTTGATTAATCCTCCTATCACTACTAGACTTCCATCCTCGACTCTTATTGTACTATCCATTTCTTGAGTGGTTACAATAGGAACTTTTGATTTCAAAATTGATTTGCCCTGAGACATTATGCCTATAGATGGATCTTCTATTTCTGATTTTACCGTTGAAATGGTTGGATGTATGAATAAATTGATGGTTCTATTTTTAAAATTTATCGATGGTTGTAATGCAATTATGGTTCCAATTGGTATAGTATGAACTTGACTTGATATGAATCTTTCACAGCTATCTTTGCGGAAACTATCTTGAGAATGTAATGTTGATTGTTTGACTGTAAAATACGTATAATTTTCTGCAACCTTAAGCACAGTATACTGGTTATTTAATACAGTAGTAGTAGGATTTGAGATAGTATAGACTTCACCAAATTGCTCTAACAGATTAATTAGGGTGCTACTGTCGTCATTATCAGATATCAGCACTTTTAATGGGTTAGGATTAAGATCAATATTCTCAGAGGACAATACCATATTTGCAGATTGCTTAACTAATTTATCGTATATATTCAAAGAATTCCAATTAATTCCGGTTTTTAATGCGTGATTTAACTTGACGGATAATATTTTAATTTCAATTAACACTTGAGTTGATATTCTTTCATGTAACTTCTTTAAAAATAAATGTAATTTCCTGTGTTCTTTTTGTGTACATTTCGTTATTAGAATTCCAGCTTGCTTGTTGATTGTATATTTATTTTCATTTTTGAGTATGAACATAAGATTCTCTCTAATTTCTTTCCATGCATCAATATTAGAACTGTTTGTTAATTCTATTGCATATCCTATATTGATACCCTGTGAATTATCGTTTTTACAGCTTGTTGCATTTGTACTAGTATTTGATGTTCTAATGTTGGATAGAAATGTTAGTTCATGTATGTGTTCATACTCTTCATCATTAACAATGCAAATTTCATTGCCACGTATTTTGATTCTTAAACCACATATGCTACACAATTTTTTAATCACTTCAAGTAACGGAGTATTATGCATAGATATAGATGTGTTTCTGTCTTTTAATTCATCAGCTAGTCTGATAGAAATTTTATTGGTATTAGCCAAATTTCTAATAGTTTCTAAAATTGATCTGTTGTGTAAATTTATACTAACCTTTTCTTTCCAAGCAATTGGCACAACAAGTTTTGGTTTCGTTTTTAGCTTAGTTTTAACTGGATCTGCTTCTTTAAGTTCTTTTTCTAAATAGTGAGGTCTTTCGATTTTTGGGGCACAACCTGATAAAATCAAGATAAGTAGTAAAAAAGAATAATTTCTCTTAGTCATTAACTGTTAAATTACACTAAAAAAACTAAAAAGACTACCATAAAAGAATCATTTGCTTGAATCTGCTATTCATGCAACACAGATAGTAATAGGCCTTGTTGAAATACAAAACATTATAACATTTGGGATAATTCGATATATAATTCGATAGGCAAATTGTTTGGCCTACTCTGTTCCGTAATATTATGTTTTTTAAAAATTTGTTCCAGATTGTGAAATGAAATAGCTAAATTTTTTAAATTGTTTATTGCGACCTTTCTTGGGCTTAAAAAAGCTTCTTTCAAAACCTGATCTAGTTTATCTAAATTTACATCACTATGCCTCTTAGGCTCTATGTGAATAACAGTAGAGTCAACTTTAGGTGGAGGAGAAAAGCAGTTTGGTCCAACATGTAATATCTTTTTCGTACTGGCCACGCTATTGATGAAGACGGATAGCCGCCCATAGTCTTTTTCATTGCATGTTGCACAAATTCTATCAGCCATCTCTTTTTGTACTAAAAAAATTCCACTTTTAAATTTTGCTATATTTTTGACAAAATTTGTAATTATGATGGAGGAAATATTATAAGGTAAATTACCACATATAACCCAATCATCCGTGAAATTTTCAAATTTCTCTTTCAACACATCTTCATTTCTCACAGTAAAATCGTATTCCTGTAATGTTTCTTCTAAATATTCTATGAACCTTACATCTTTTTCTATGGCAAAGATTTTATCTGCACCATTTTGAAATAAGTTTTTAGTAAGTTGACCTGTGCCTGGTCCTATTTCCAATACATTTTTACTAATATTCAGGCAGTATTTTGATATATAATCCAATTTTCTAATATCAGTCAAATAATGTTGTCCAAGGCTCTTTTTGGTAAAAAATTTCATTCTTTAATATGTAGTTTGTTTTTGTATTGATTAATTATGTACTGAAGTGCTTTTTGTTGGTACTGCAAATGTGAAATTGCAATATACCTCTCCTTATCTAATATGCTATTGTCTATTAATAGGAAGAAGACGTACTTACCATCCAATTTTTTGGTGTCTGAGCATGTCCCGATAACTGTACTTTTAACCATAGATAATTCTTCATAATCTAGTTGAAAATCCATGACAATATCATATTTATAGTAGGTGATTTTTGCTTTAATCAGAAATGCTTCATAATCTTTGGCGCTTAATTGTGACAATTCGTTCTTTATTTTAATGGCTTCTTCTTGAGAATTACAAATAACTTTTAACACCTGAAAAGTTCTCACCAAATCTTTATCTGCCTTTTCTAAGTGATTTTTATTGATGAAATCTGGATCGTATCCTATTGAATTGGAAATTTGTGTTACCAAAGTTAGATACAAGGACAAATCTCTTGCAATTTGTGAAGAATTGTTTGGAAGATGATTAAGAATTTCATTACGTAATTTGTTATCAATTTTCTTATGTGTTTGCTTGAAAAACAGTTTTAACGATTCTAAATCAGTTATGAACTGTACAGAATCTTGAAATCGTACGTTGAATTTCTGTACTATTTCTTCCATAGTCAAATATTTTGTAGCCATTTCAATATATTGAGCTGATAAATTTCTGTTGTTTATCGTGATAGAATTGAGACTAAGACCTAAAATCATTAATAAAATAGAAAACATACTTACATTATATAAAATTATGAAAATTTAATGAAGTGAGTTTTGATGCTGGACATTTGATTAATTCTAAACTATGATTGTTTCATTAATCACTTATTTAGGAGTTTCGATGAACCTTTCTCTCGATGAAAATCAACAAAGTAAAAATAATTCTTCTGTGCGTAAGAAAAAATCTGCTGAGCATGTTTTACATGATGAAACAAAGATGATAGATTTATGTTCACTTAGGCAGAAAAAAAATCCAGAATTAGTCAAAATAGCAGAAAGTTTGAAAATTGATTTGGAAAATATCAAACATAAAGAATTACTACTTGAGATAGTAAGAGCATATTGTGTTGAGGGATATACAGTGAAAGCTTCAGGTGTACTGGAAGTTATGAATGATGGTTATGGGTTCATTAGATTCGCATCTGAAGATTACACTATTTCTGATGACGATATTTATGTACATCAGCAATTTGTGTCTAAACTAAATTTACGACCTGGTGATGAGATTGAAGTTTATGTTAAAACTCCTGAGAAGAATAGTAAAAATTATTCAGTAAGACAAGTTGTATCCGTCAATGGTAAAGAGGCGAAAAGAGTGCTTGGAAGACAGTCTTTTGACTCTCTTACTGCCCTATATCCAAATAAAAAAATTAATTTGGAAATGGAGCAAAATGATTTAAGCTTAAGAGTTTTGGATTGCATAGTTCCTATAGGGTTTGGGCAAAGAGCTTTGATAGTTGCTCCTCCTAGAACTGGTAAGACAAGTTTAATGCAAAGTATTGCTAATGCTATTCATAAAAATCACCCTGATGTTACATTGATTGTTTTATTGATAGGAGAGAGGCCTGAAGAAGTTACAGATATGGCTAGATCAGTACATGGTGAGGTTATCAGTTCAACTTTTGATGAGCCATCTGCTAGACACGTCAAAGTGGCTGATATGGTTATAGAGAGAGCTAAACGTATGGTAGAAAATGGCAAAGACGTAGTGATTCTAATGGATTCCATCACTAGATTAGCCAGAGCTTATAATACAGTTATACCTTCTTCTGGTAAAGTTTTGACTGGTGGTGTAGATGCACATGCGTTGCAGTATCCTAAGAAATTTTTTGGATCTGCTAGAAATATAGAAGAAGGCGGATCTTTAACAATTATTGCTACTGCTTTGGTTGAAACAGGATCCAAAATGGATGAGGTAATCTTTGAAGAGTTTAAAGGTACTGGTAATGCTGAGATAATATTAGATAGAAAAACTGCTGACAAGCGTATTTTCCCTGCCTTGAATATTTTGGCGTCTGGTACGAGAAAAGAAGAATTATTAAGTACACCAGATAGGTTGTCCAAAGTTTGGTTATTAAGGAAAGTTATTTCTGAAATGACTACAGTAGAAGCTTTGGAATTTTTGCTGGATAAACTTGGATCTACTAAAAATAATGATCATTTTTTTAGGATGATAGGAAATAGCTGATTTAATTTTACTATAATTGATTCAAAATGAAATATATTGTTTATAGTGATGAAGTTGGGTATGGCGCATGGGCTGGTCCTGTAGTGGTTTGTAGTCTGCTTGCTCCCGCTCATCCTTGTTATGATGTGAAAGATTCTAAAATGCTAACTGCAAAGGAACGTAGAAAGATTTTTGATTATATTGTACATCACTATGATTATTGTGTGTGTTGGTCGGATGCTCATGAGATTGATAAATATGGTTTAAGGCATGCTACAGATAAGGCATTAAAATTTTCTTGGGACTATTTATATTCAAAACACAAATCAATATTCTGTGGTCAAAGTTTATTTAATAATGCAATGGATATTATACTCGATGGTAAATATATTCCTCAGAGCTATCATAGAATTACAAATTTAATTAATGGAGATAAACGAAATCAAATGATTGCTTATGCATCCATTGTTGCTAAGGAAATTAGGGATAGGTTGATGATTCAAATACATAAGACATATCCTAAGTATTGTTGGAATACTAATGTTGGTTATGGAACAAAAAAGCACTTTGAGGCTATTAACTTATACGGAATAACGCAATTCCATAGGCGTAGTTATAAACCAATTGCTAAATTGATTTCAGATGGAAATGAAGATCTTTATATCTAAACGTGATAAATCGATAAATTACTTTTCAGATTTTATTTTTTGGCAACCTAAGTTATTTTCATTGCTATAGTTCTTAATTAAAAAGTTATATTTGTTCAAGTAATTTTTATCTATAACTAGAGTATGATTTATGTTATGTATATCATACATTGAATCTAATAAGATTTTTTCTAATATAGATTTTAAAGCTCTAGCTCCTGTATTTTGCATAAGAGATGCAGCCGCTATTATATCAAGTGCTTCATCTGTAAATTCAAGTTTTATATTATCTGAATTGAATAAGGCTTCGTATTGCCTCAAAACTGAATTTTTAGAGTTTTTCATGATGTTAATCAAATCAGTTTTGTTAAACTGATTTAATTTAGATATGATTGGGAGTCTTCCAACTAATTCAGGAATTAATCCAAATTTTATTAGATGATGTACATCAATACATTCATGCCCAAATTGTTTTGTTTTGTTTGATGAAAATCCAATTGAGGTAGTAGATTTAGATGCTTCAATAATTTGATCTAATCCAGAAAAAGCTCCTCCACAAATAAATAATATATTCTTAGTGTCTATTGATGAAATATCTTTACCCCTCTTTTGCATTTTTTGCGGCAGAGTTATCTGAGATCCTTCAATGATTTTAAGCAATGCCTGCTGTACTCCTTCTCCAGATACATCCCTGGAAATAGATTTGTTTTCAGAAGTTTTAGAGATTTTATCAATTTCATCTATATAAATTATGCCTTTTTGCGCCAATTCCAAATTATAGTCAGCAGCATGTAGCAGTTTGAATAACATGTTTTCTACATCTTCTCCTACATATCCAGCTTCTGTAAGAGACGTGGCATCTACGATTACAAATGGTACTTTTAAAGTTTGTGCTAATATTTTAGCCAAAAATGTTTTCCCAGATCCTGTGGGTCCTATTAATAAAATATTTGATTTTTCTATTTCCACATCTGCAATTTGATTGGTTGCAATTCTTTTATAGTGATTTACTACTGCAGATGCAAGAGTCTTTTTTGTATCTTCTTGCCCTATTATGTATTCATCTAATGTCTCTTTGATTTGGTAAGGAAATGGAATATGAATCCTTTCATGGAAAACTTCTTTGCAAGCTTGGATCATTTTGTTACATAAATCTACGCACTCATTGCATATGAAGGCAGAAGAAGGCGCAGCTATCAACTTATCTACTGAATGTTGGTCTTTATAACAAAATGAGCAGACAATAGGATTTCTATCTTTTTGGGTCATAAATTATATAATACCTCTACTTGCCTATAATACAGTTAAAAAATTTTTCCGGAAATATTAATGCTAAATATTTTTTCTGCTTTTGACTACTTCATCTATTAAATTAAGAGCCTTAGATTCTTCTGCCCTATATATTGTGTCTCTATCAAAAATTCTATCTAATTCTTCTTTGCTAATTCCTGTATGTTCATGGTAAATATTGATTACTATTTCTTTCAATTTATTTATTTCTTGAACATAAAGTTCTAAATCCCTAGCCTGTCCCTGCATTTGTCCTAATGGTTGATGTAGTAAGATCCTAGAATTTTTTAGCATAAATCTTTTTTTACCAGAGCAAAGCAGCATCGAAGCTGCCGAGCACGCCTGCCCTAAACAAAGAGTATTAACATTAGGACTAACAAACATCATGGTGTCATAAATCGCTAGTGCAGAAGTAATCGAACCTCCAGGAGAATTGATATACAAAAATATATCTTCTGTATTTTCGGCTTCTAAAAATAATAGTTGTGAACAAATTAAAGTAGCCAGGTTATCATTGATATCTCCAGTTAAGAAGATGATCCTTTCCCTTAACAATCGTGAATATATGTCATAAGATCTTTCACCTTTTGCAGTATTTTCTACTACTATTGGAATTAAAGACACATAAACCTCCCAAAGTCATAAGATTTTTTCACTGTTTTATCATGATAGTGTAACATATCTAAATTCATCTAAACCGCTTCTACATCTGAAATTACAGGTTTACTTTCTTCCTGACTTTTCTGTATAGAAAAATCTAAATCCACATCCAAAGATTTTACAGCATCATTTAAGCATTGAGATAATTCAGTTAGTGACATATGTTTATCCTTCACGTCACACTGCAACAAAGCTTCCGATACTATTTTATCTTCAAGTAGAGAATTTTCTAAGGAAATCAAAGCTTCTCTGTTCTCAGTATAGTATCTGAGCGCTGCCTCAGCTCCACCTAACTCAGCAGATTTACTCAATTTAGCATTTTCTAGTTCTTCTTTGGTCAGAGATATGCTCAAGTCCTGTCCTAATTTTTGTACAACGAAGAAAAACTTCAGTTTTCTGAGAGAAATTTTAGTGTATTCGTTATTTAAATAATCAAATTCATATTTAGTTAAGAATCCAGCCTTTTGTATTTGAGAAAAGAGTTCCTTTATTTCTTCAGATGTAAAAGGATTCTTCCTGGTTAATCCAAATTTGCTCAATAGTCTATTCCATAAAATATTAACTTCACTCTTAATAAATTCATCTGAAATTTCAAAATCTATATTAGAATTTATATAAGATGACAATTCATATTTTTGACAAATAAATGATGAGTTCTTTACTCTTTCTTCTAACATTTGTCTAAATTTCTTTTTGCAGCTCTCAATAGATGAACATCCAAAAACTTTTGCCATGTCTAAGTCAACATTATGCGGCTTAGATTCCATAATTTTATTGATCGTTAAGTTGAACATCAATTTCTTACCGGCAAAATTCTTCAATTCTGATGGAATTCCAGAATCTTTGCTTATAGTTTTAGGCACTGTAACGGTGTGTTGAACTACGTTCCCAACAGATTTTCCAACCAATTGATCTTCAATCTCCTTTACAAGCTTTCCATCTCCCAGTTTTATTTCCAAGGATTGTTGATCCTTTGAAGAGTCTAGCATGGACATAGATAGACTAAGAATATCTCCAGTTCTAGCCTCTCTAGATTCTGTTAATTCTACTGATTTAAAATTGTTTTTTGCCCAAAGCTCCATCTCTTCATTGATGTTCTGGTCAGAAATTTCTACTACAGGATTAACTATCTCAATATTTGCCAAAGAAAAATCAGGAATTTGCGGCTTCATATTGAAAGTTACTTCAAATATAGGATTTTTTGTTGAATCATCTTTATCAAATTCTTGCTTTACTTTTAGAAGCGGATACCCTATATATTCAATCCCTTGCTCTTGAATGTTTTTAACTACTTGAGAGATTAGTTTTTGAGTTGCATATTCGAAAGCTTGAGCAGTAAAATTTTGTCTTACGATTGAAAGAGGCACCCTACCCGGTCTAAAACTTTTGAATGCATAAGCCTTCTGTTTCTCAGTGAAAAATTCTTCCATCACTTCTGAAAACCTTGAGTGCGCTATGTTAACATCATACACACACTTCAATCCTTCTGATGAAACCAGTTTATAATCTAACTTAACATCACTTGACTGATTAGAAAAATCATCCAACTGTGAAGATACTGAAACATCCATCTCTACCCCTTTGCTACTGAATTAAATTTTGTAAGTACGGATGAAGGGACTTGAACCCCCACAGCTCTCGCCATTAGAACCTAAATCTAACGTGTCTACCATTCCACCACATCCGCTCAATTCATTCTATATCACATTAATTTTTAAATGTCTATGATTAATAATGTGCTAATTATAACATTGAAAATATAATTTTATTGTTTTGATGCAAATTTATATTTTAACTATTGCAAAATCCATCTACTATGTATTAGAATCTTTGATGCGGGGTAGAGCAGTCTGGTTAGCTCGTCAGGTTCATAACCTGAAGGTCGTAGGTTCGAATCCTGCCTCCGCGATCTTTTCGATTTTTATTCTTTTATTTTCCCTTAATTTGAGTTATTTTACAGATCAATTGAGTTATACTATTATATTTATTAATTAGATTTTAGTCATTACTTTACATTTTCTGAGTAACAGTTTACCATATCGTCTGTGAAACTAATTTTATATTTATGCAGCTTTTGCATGACACAAATGATTTGTGGAAATAATTCTAAAGGTCAGAGTAATGCAACTAATACTATAAAAGCAAATAGTGTTGGGTCTTCCTTAGACAATAAAGATACAAAAGATAGCTTTGGTGAGTATGATGAAATATATGATTATAGAGGTAGTAGTCCATTTAATATAGAAGGTACTATCGAATTAAATACTCATGGATTTAGTGAGGATCAGAAATTAGTCGAAGTTGATCTTGCTAGTAGCACTCCTAGTAGTGTAGGTCAAGATAGAGTGCCATTTGATAATTTTGCTTTTTCTACAGCTAGACTTTCTTTCACTTTACAGAATGTTGTACAGAACTACAAATACGGTTTGTTTTCTAGTTTATCTTTAAAACCAGGTAAGTTTGAGGTAGAGCAAACTGGATTGTTTATAAAGAATTATTTTCCTTCCTCAAAAATTAAACTTTCTATGAAAGCTGGTTATATTTTTGGAGCAGAAAAAAGGATGGAAACTCTTGCTCACGGTGTGATACTGAAGAATTGTGGTTTGTATGCCTTCCCTGAGTACTTTATATCCCCAAATGTGAGTACCTCTCCTAAATTAGGCATTGATTCCGGTAAAGCTTTAAAAATTTCTGCTAAAGCTAAAAAATTAATTAATAAAGATAATAATTTAGTCTTGGAAGTTAGTTACGCTCCTAAAGTTCCTAATACGGGCCTAAATAAGTTTAAATCGGATGATGTAGACTACATCAAGAATATGAATGCCTACCTAGGTGTTGGTCTTAAAATAAGGTATAAAGTTAGAGATTTTGATATGCGAACATCAATTACTTTATCCAATGCATCAAGATCTAAAAAGAATGACGTGCTATTTAATTCAGTGAGAGGATTAATGTTTGGTCATAATATGATGTGTAATAAAAAGTTCGGATTTGGATTTAATACTGGGTTTATATTTAATAAAAATGTAAAGGTTTATTCTGATGATTTTATGAGCAAGATAGAAACACCATTAAAAGCCATTAAAAATATTGAACATGTATCAAAAAATGGTGGAGGAGTGTTTGTAATTTCTCCTGCAATATCATTTGTTTTGTCCGAGCTAAATAATACTGAGGTCTATTTATCATATATGCATAGTAGAAGAAAAACTGAATTTATTAGCAACAATTCTAATATTTTTGCTAAATCACACGTGTTTTCTATTGGATGTGCTGTTCCTTATAAAGCCTGTACAATTGGAGCTAATATGCATTACATTTATTATAAAAATGACGCATTTCAAGGCGAGCAAATAATAAATGCTACTTTGCATTCTAAGAAAAGTTATACTTCCTTGGCAGACCAAGAATCTGACAGTAAATTCATGTTTTCAGTATTTATGAAAATGAAAGTTGCCAGAGACGTTTCGACTAAATAAAGTTCCTAAACGCTATATCGTATAAAGAATTTTTGGTCATTGAGCACCTTTTCATCCATATCGTATAAAAATTATAGTTTGACAATCAACTAAAACGTAGGTTGTAATTTTTAAGCTTGTTGTACACCGGACAGTCAATAAAGTGATCATTTACCATTCCAGCAGTCTGTAAATAAGCATAAACAATTCTAGAGCCAACAAATTTCATGCCCCTTTTAATCAAATCACGTGAAATAATATCACTTTCTTTGCTCGTTGCTTGTACATCATCTAGTGATTTATTTTGATTATGAATTGTTTGAAAATTAAAAAATTTCCAAATATAGTTGTTGAACGATCCAAATTCTTTTTGTATTTGTAAAAATTTTTGAGCATTAGTTCTTGAGTGAAAAATTTTTAACTTGTTTCTTACTAGCCCAGTATCGTTTAATAAATGATGCAAATCATCATCGCTCATATTTGCCACATAAAGCGGATCGAAGTTTTGATATGCTTGGCGATAATTTTCTCTTTTATTTAAAATTAATTCCCAGCTTAAGCCAGCATGCGCTGACTCTAAAAGTAACATTTCAAAATGCATTCTATCATCTAAAACAGGGACTCCCCACTCTTCATCATGATACTTAGCGTATAGTTCGCTTTTTCCAAAACATCTTTCCATGAAGCCTATTATATATATAAATATTTTTACGTCCATCCGCTGTAAAATTAATGATCAAACATGCCTTAGATAATTGACAAAATCATGTGATTTATATAGGATAGCTCTGTGGGGGTGTAGCTCAGTTTGGTTAGAGCATCGGCTTGTCACGCCGGAGGTCGCGGGTTCGAGTCCCGTCGCTCTCGTTTCACTTTTTTTGTTTTTTTACTTTTTGATTTTTTAGGTGGTTTAGGTGGTTTCACATTTTTTGGTTGCTATCATGTAGATCATTCATACAGTTTAGGAGCATTATTTCGGAAGTTTTTATCCACGACAACCTCTAAAAATAGGTGTCCAGGACCCCAATTTGACACTAACTCAGCTCTTGATGCAGATCCTATTTCTTTGATCATTGCTCCATGTTTTCCTATTACCATCTTTTTGTGACTATCACTATCAACTATAATATTAACTTTTAATAACCATTTTTGCTTTGAAAAATTCCATTTGATAGGCATAACCGCCAAATGAAAAGGAATTTCTTGATGAAGTAAGTAAAATGCTTTCTCTCTTACATACTCAGCTCCTAACCATTCCCTTGTTACATTTGTTATCTCATCTTTGTTGAAAAACCACTCATCTTCTTTA
Organism: Alphaproteobacteria bacterium; assembly: GCA_023898705.1. Classification (GTDB taxonomy): domain Bacteria; phylum Pseudomonadota; class Alphaproteobacteria; order CAJXXZ01; family 1604HC. The sequence goes on along the minus strand of CP060235.1, from coordinate 516,837 downwards.
GCCACACTTGCAATTGCATTTAGTAAGAGGTCTATACCATGGTTAGTATTTGTAGATGTTAAAAAAATCTCTTTGTCATATCCATTATCTTTGATCCATTGTCCTATTTCAAATAATGCTAGCGTTTTTACAGCATCACATTTATGAATGGTGATGAAGATATTTTTTTTCATTTGTAAAATTAAATCCAATAATATTTTTGTACCGTGTTTAAATGGTTTCAGAGCATCTATAACTAATAATACTGAATCGACATCTTTGATTGCATTATTCAATGATGCTGATAAAGTTTTCCACCAAAATCCAGCTTTTCTAGCAAAACCAGGAGTGTCTATAAAAACGATTTGTGTATCATTTTTAGTTACTGAACCTAGCACAGCATTTCTGGTAGTATGGGGTTTAGAAGACACAATACTTATCTTTTTATCTAGCCATTTGTTTAATAAACTAGATTTTCCAACATTAGGAGCTCCTATTATGGCGATTTGTGTTAATTTAGTTGACATTGATACATTCTAACATTTGTTTGTATAAGCAAGTAAGATACTTTACTAATTTATAGGTTTATTTTCTCTAAAAATTATTATTCCTTCTTCTAGATTTCTCGAAAACACTTCAACTTTAACTGTATCACCCACCGTAATCGATATACTATACCTTCTTATTTTTCCAGATAAAGAGGCTCTTATAATTTTTTTTGTTACTACAGGCTTTCCATCCATTGACTGCTCAATTCTGATATTAAAATTTGAGCCATGGATAGACTCAACCTTGCCGTAAAAACATAGAGACTTATTTCCCATTAATACTTAATTTTCCTTTATTTAACCACATCCCTCAATTCTATACAAAAACCAGTATAAAGTCAAAAGTGCCATTATTTACAAGCTAATAGACGTATTTTTCATTACTTATACTTGAAGGATATTTCTAATTGAATCAATTTGCCATCTCTTACAACATAGATTAGTTCCTTGTGATCTTGTTTGGACATAATACTCTGCATCATACTCTGATATAAAAGTTTAAAACTCGCTGGTTTATTATTTATTGTTTTAATTATATCTCCAGGCTTAAATAAGCTATTTTTATCAGTTGTTATAACAAGCAACCCATTCAGTGTCTTATAATAGTTTTGATTTTGTGGTAACTTTTGAAGTTGTGATTCGACATAGCCAAGCAATTCATTTGGCAAGCTCTCTATGTTTATTATATAGCTATCTTTGAGAACAAATGTTTCCAAATTAAGTCGATGTTCTGAGAGTTTTTCAACTATATTTATACTTTCTATAAATGGAATATTAACCTCATGCTTCTGCATCTGATTATTTTCATCAAATAAGAATTGTATTGAAATCCATTTGTCATTCTCATTGGATATATGCAGGATGCTATTTATTTTAGCGCCAGTTGGAATGATTTCGTAACTAGGACTATCTTTTACAACATCCATTACAACATTATTTTCTAGTACCAAACCAGTAAATGCTTTCTGAGATCTTCCATATTTGACAATTTGTTCAAAAATCTCATTGAATGCTTGACTAGTAATAGCTGTATGCTGGTTATATTTGGCTTCAGACAACAAAACGCCAATAAGCTGATTATTAATTGTCAAAATCGGAGCTCCGTAAACACGATGGTTCAATTTGCGATCTATTTTAAAAAACCTACTATCAGAACTAACATGTGAGATATGAGCAAAAAACTGACCATAATTAGATAAAATCTTGACTGATTCAGCATTATCTTGAGGTGTATCGAGTATGCTACAAACAGGTTTGAAATAACCTGCCAATTTTATAGATTGATCCTGGCAATCCAAAATAGCAATATCATTAGATTCGTCACAGCCAACTAGTTTTAGCGGTACCGTATTAGCGTTTTGATCTACAAGATAAATTCTTTGTTTGTTGGCCACATTACTCAATGCAGTGACTATTTTATTTTTAAACAAGAAACCAGAAAAAATATTTTTATTTACTATATATACCTGATTTGCCTCTTTGTTTTTGTTTGGATAATAATCAGATTCAGCGACAATAGAGATTGAATAAGATTTTTTCACTTGAGGTTTTATAGATGATCTATTAACTGGTTTTGCAGATTGATTCTTTGCACGTGTTGGCTGTTCTGCAGCACAAATAGACATACATAAACATAAAATCGAAGCTCTAAATAACATGCCGAATTTTACCATATGCAATAAGCACTGGTCAAATTTATATAATACATAAAATAATTATCTAAAGTTATCTAAAATATATAAAAAATAATTGGACTAATTCAACTACAACCGCTGGTTGTACCGCAACTTTCACATTGTAAGCACGTACCAACTCTTCTCATTTTGAATTGATTGCAGTTAGAACATAGATCACCTGTATATCCTAGATTTGAATTTTCATTAGCTTTGGTTCGTTTTTTAGATTGAAGCCTGTTTTCTTTACTAGAAGACACATCAGTAGCTGCATCACTATGTGCTAGATTATTCATATCTAAATAATGTATTCCTAAGTCTCTTACTAGATAATCCACTATTGAAGTAGCATATTTAATTCTAGAGTGACCGGTGATAGGTCCATATGGTTCAAACTTGGTAAAGGAAAATGCTTCAATGAACTTTTCTAATGGCACACCATGTTGCAAACCTATCGATATTGTTTTAGACAAACAATTCATCAAACTCCTGAATGCAGCCCCTTCGCTTCCCATACCTGAAGTGAAAATTTCCTTTAATTCTCCTTCACTGTTCTCACCAGTTGTATGATAGAAAGTATATCCAGCAATTTTTACTTTTTGTGTATAACCACATCTCCTAGTTGGCAAGATTTCCTGTTCTCCACGCTTTAAGGTGTGCTCAAATTCAGTTTTAGTCTGTTTTTTATATGTATTACTTTTATTTGCAACGTTCAACGCTTGAGCTAATTTGGATCCATCTCTATATAATGCTATAGCTTTAGTTCCTAATTTCCATGCATCAATATATGCATCACCACATTCTTTGATAGTGGCATTTTCAGGCATATTAATCGTTTTCGATATAGCTCCTGACAGATAAGGTTGTACCGCAGCTACCATCTTAATATGACCTAAAGTGGAAATAAATCTCTCTCCATGAGTTGCACAATCAAATACTGATAAATGCTCATTTTTAATATGTGGAGCCCCTAATACAGATCCTGTACCACAAGCAAAGTTTGTTGCTACTAATCTATCCTCTTCTGTTATTCCCAAATTTCTAAACAATGTTTCTGTATTATTTGCTTGTAGTTTTTCAAATATTTCTTTCCCAAGAACCCACTCAGTAAACACGTGATCAACAGAAAAGGTGTTTTTCAAATTTGTATTTAAGGCATGTAGAAGTTCATCTGAAAATCCATTATCTAAAAGAAATTGATTATTTAATTTTCCAGGTGCTGAATCAAGGGATCCATATCCAATTACGTAATGGATGATATCTTTAATTTGGTCATGATCATAGCCCAAAGATTCTAATGCAGGTTTGATTGAATTATTAATTATTTTCAAATAACCTCCTCCAGACAGTTTTTTATGCTTTACTAATGAAAAATCAGGCTCTATACCCAAAGTGTCACAATCCATCAAAAGACCGATAGTTCCAGTTGGGGCTAATAAAGTTACCTGAGCATTTCTGAATCCATATTTTTGTCCATTGGATATAACTTCATTCCAAAGAGTTTCTAATCTGTTTTTAGATTTCATTGGACAAACAGACCAATCAAGCACTTGTGGTTTAATTCCAATATTTTTAAATTCTGTGTTGAATACTGCTGATCTATGGTTTTCTAACACCTCGAGCATACATTCTTTATTAATCTCAAACTGTGCGAAAGGGCCTAATTCTTTTGCTATTTTGGATGATGTATTGTAAGCTTCACCATGCAGCAGGGCGGTAATGTAGGCAGCAAGAGCCCTTCCCTCTCTGCTATCATATGCTATACCACTTTGCATTAATAATGCTCCCAAATTTGCATATCCTAGCCCTAATGTTCTGAAGTCAAATGATCTTTGAGCAATTAATTTAGATGGAAATTGTGCCATAGTAATTGAAATTTCTAAAATGGTTGTCCAAATTTGTACAGCATGTGAGAATTCTTCTTCATTGAATTCCCAGTCACCAGCATTATGTCTGTAAAATTTCAATAAGTTTATGGATGCTAAATTACAAGCTGTATCATCCAAGAACATATATTCTGAGCATGGATTTGAAGCATTTATCCTACCGCTATTTTTACACGTATTCCAATCATTGATAGTTGTATCATACTGTATACCTGGATCGGCACATAACCATGCAGATTTACTTATCTCATGCCATAGTTCAGCTGCTGGTATGGTTTTGGCAATTTCGCCTGTATTTCTATAAATAAGTTCTACATTTCCTCCATGTAGAACTTTTTCCATAAAATCATTCCCAACTCTGACTGAATTATTCGAATTTTGCCCTGAGACAGAGGAATATGCTTCAGCTTCAAAATCAGTCGTCAGAACCTGACATTCTATATCCTCTACTCCTTGTTCAAGAAGTTTAATAATTCTATTTAAATAGCCATAAGGTACTGAGTCTTCTTCTGCTTCGAACAGTGCCTGAGCTAATTTCATGTTTATATCAGGATTAAATCTATCTGAGTCATCTCCTTCCCAACTCAAACATGCAGCCTTTATTTTTGTTACAGCTCTATTTATGATCTTTGATCCAGTACTTAAGAATACAACCTTATCTTCTTCTCTAGTTTTCCATTTTATGTACTCAAGAATATCTGGATGGTCAATATCAATTATTACCATTTTTGCTGATCTTCTAGTTGTTCCTCCAGATTTTATAGCTCCTGCATTGGCATCAAAGACTATCAAGAAGCTTAATAAACCAGATGAAATTCCTCCAGATGACAAGGATTCATCTTTTGCCCTTAAGGACGAAAAATTAGTACCACTTCCTGAACCATATTTAAAAACTCTTGTTTCTCTTGAGAGCAAATCTATGATTCCACCTTCTTGCAATAAATCATCTTTTATTGATTGAATAAAACATGCATGAGGCTGTGGTCTCTCATAAGCAGAAGAAGATTGTACGAGTTCAGATGTTTTCTGATCCACAAAATAATGGCCCTGAGGAGATCCTGTAATTCCATATGCCCAATGTAAACCTGTATTGAACCATTGTGGAGAGTTAGGAGCAGCTTTTTGTGTTGCTAACATATTGCAAGTCTCTTTATAAAAATTGTACGCATCTTCCTCAGAAGAGAAATAATTATGTGTCCATCCCCAGTACGTCCAAGTTCCTGCTAGTCTGTGAAAAATTAATCTAGAATCTGTTTCACCTGTATATCTGTCAGACTCTGGAAGTTTGAATAATTTAAGAATGTCAGGTTCAGATTTTTGTAACCATTTTGGCACATTTTCTTCTTGTACGTTAATCAAAAATTTTGGTATACCTGCTTTTCTAGCGTATTTTTGTGCAAGTATATCCACAGCAGTTTGTGACCAATTTTCAGGAACAATTATCGAATCAACCGATCTGATCACTGTACCATCTATACCTACTATTTTACTGCTTTTTTGTACAAATTTAATATTTTCATATGGAGTAGAACCGGAAAAAATTTTTCTAAACTTCATAGCACCTCTCTTTAAAGTAATATGAAATTTTCTTCTTAGCTATATTGAAAAATGTGTTAAAACATGATAATCGCTTTAAACGACTTGAATTTCCTGAGCAATAATTTCTAAAATAATGCTTTATTTAAAACGAGAACTAAAACAAATTTTTCTATAATTTATTTTTTGATTAATTCATAAAACATTTTGACTATTTTCCCAGCTCCTAAAAACAAAATTACGTCTTGAGAAGTAGCTTCATTGGTAAGAGATTTAATATCTTGTATGTCATAAATTCTTTTACAAATAGTTTTTTGTTTTAATAAATCGTAAAAATTTTCTTCTAATGCTTCATCAGTCTCTTCATTAACTCTGTGTACAGGTAAAATTCCAACACAATATGCTTGAGATAAAATATCTATTAACTCCATAAAGTATTGTTTTAATCTAATATATTTATGCACTTCTATAATTAAATAAACTTTATTGTATCGTTTTTTAAAAATGTTGAGAACATTGATTATAGCAGTTGGATGATGAGCATAATCAAAAACATATGTAACATTATTAATTTTATAAAGGTCCAACCTTTTTTTTGCACCTTCAAAAGTCTCTAGTGATTTTCTTATGCTTTGATCAAGCTTGTTAAGCGAAATGTTAAAAAGTTGGAAAAATTCAAATACTGCGCTAATTGAAGCTATAGCATTTTCTACATTATATAAGCCAATAATATTCAGCCTCAAATTTTTTAGCGTTAGTTTTCCATTTAAATCAAAATAAGTATCATTTTTATACTCAATTATATTTGTGGCATAAAAATCAGCCTGAGCATTGTTTAGGCTAAAAGTAACCAAATTTGAACCAATGATGGAGTCTCTTAAGTTATAGTTTATGATGCAGCGCGCACATTTCTGAGAAAAGTTTTGGAATGAGCAAATTAATTCGTCTACATTTGCATAAAAATCCATATGATCTTCATCAATATTGGTTATTATATTAATTGAACCAGTTAATTTTTGCATGGATCCATCGGATTCATCAGATTCAATAGTACACACATCGAAGTCGGATCTAAATAGAGTAGAAGTTGATAAATTTTTAAGCTCATCTCCGATGATGAATGCCGATTTAAGATGCGTATTATACAGTATCCAACTTGTTAAAGCTGATGTGGTAGTTTTGCCGTGTGTGCCAGATACACAAATACTTTTATTATTAATTAAATATTTGATGAAGTGAGCTCTATGGAAAATAGGAATTTGATTTTTTATAGCCCAAATATAATGTGGATGGTTACTTCTTATAACTGATGTGACAATTAAACAGTCTGCATTGGGAATCTCAGAATTTGGTAACATCCAATCTTCATGATAAAAATCGTCTGTCCCTGTAACCTCAAAACCACTATTATCTAACCAAAATTTAAGAGCTTTCATTCCTACTCCAGCAGCTCCTAAGAGATGTACTTTTTTTATTTTTTCTGTCGGATCCAGAGCGCTTTGCCACAATTTTTTAGAATCTGTTACCATTGTATACTTTAATTATTTTCTTTATGTAGGATATACCATATTTATGATGCTTGTAAGTGTTCTCAAAGCGTAATAGAATGCTTGCAAGTGAATAAAAAAATTCTTATAGACACAAGTGATGAAAAAAATATTTATGTTGCTATTGTAGAAGGCGATAGGTTAATCAATTTTTTTATAGATTCAGATTTAGACTATTCTAGTGTTGGAGACGTATTCTTAGGAAGAGTTGATCATGTTGAGAAGTCATTACAAGCTTATTTTATAGATTATGGAGCTCAAAAAAATGGTTTTCTGCCCTTCTCTTCCTCAAAAACTACTTTAGAAAAAAATCAGTACGTTGCTGTGCAAGTTACCAAGGATGAAAAACATAATAAAGGAGCTATGTTAACGACTTTCATAGAAATCAAAACTATTCTTACGATTTTTATATTGTTTAAAGAAAATTTATGCTCCTTGTCAAGAAAAATTTCATCTAAGACAGAGAGAAGTAAGCTTAAGGATTATTATGAAAATTTATCCATGAGTAATAATATTAAGTTACATACTATTTTTCGAGAGGCTGCACTAAGTGCTGATAGTAGTAAATTGAAGAAAGATTTTGATAATTTACAGTGTAAGATCAGAGATATTATTAGAGCAGAAGGCATGAAGGATACTCATTTAATTTTAAAATCTAATTCTGTAATAGAAAAAACCATCATTGATCATTATAAAAGTGATACGGAAGTTATAGTCCAAGGTGACGTTCCAAAGCAAATTTTAGAATATTCTAGAAAACACACAGGTACAAATATTTTTGTAGATTATAACGTTGATAAGCAGATTGAATCTATTTTTTCTAATAGGGTCAACTTACCATCTGGTGGATATATGATCATTCAGCATACGGAGGCATTAACTTCTATAGATGTAAATTCTGGTGTATGTAAAAAGGGCAATTCAATAGATAGTGTGGCCCTGCTTACAAATATGGAAGCCGCAAAAGAAGCTGCATACCAGATCCAATTACGAGACATAGGTGGTCTAATAGTCATAGATTTTATAGACATGTATCACAAAGAGCATATTTTATCAGTTGTAGAAGAGATGAAAAAATTTATGGATGATGATAAAGCAAAGAATAATATAGGAGAGTTTAATCGATTTGGATTATTATCAATTTCTAGGCAACAGTTGAGGAAAAATACTTTTAGTTCTATTCATGAAAAATGTCGTAATTGTCAAGGAATTGGGTTTTTTATTAAGGATAGCTTATGGGCGAGCGTTATTATGAGAAAATTGATTGAATTGTCGACTGATAAAAATGTTGAAGAAATTTTGATCAAGTGTAGTAATAGTTTAGCTTATTATATGCTTAATAAGCAAAAAAGTTTTCTTTATGAACTAGAATGTCAGCATAAAAAGTCAGTTCAATTTGAATTTTTAGACAGTACACCAGAAATAGCATTTAAGAAACATAATATATGGAAAAAATATGATGATGTAAGTCATTTGATTTCTGATGGTAAGTTCATTATGCCACAAATTGCTATTAAAACTGAAAATCCATGTGAAGAGAATGTAAAATTGATTCGTAGTCTGAATCCAGAAAATATTGTAAACAATAAGGTAACTCTGCCTGAGTCCACTGTCAGAAAGATAGATGATTCAAGATTTTATAATATGGTAAAACTAGAAAATTACTTTAAGCAAGAGCCAACTTACCTAAAAGAGTGTATTTTTATAGATAATCAACTGATAGGACAGATATGAATATAGAATGCTTTAATGTCAAATCTTTATCTGTGTCTATAAGGCAAATTTTAGAAGCATCTTATAGCAAAATATATGTTCGAGGGTTTGTAAGTCAACCAAAGCGTATGAACCATTTATATTTTTCTCTTAAAGAAGATGATGCATTGATAGACTGTGTTGCTTGGGCAAGTACAAAACTTAAATTTGAGCCGCAACATGATATGGAAATCGTCTGTTGTGGACGAATAACTACTTACGCTGGCAGATCGAAATACCAAATTATAATTTTGTCTATTGAGCATATCGGTGATTCTCAAGTGCTTGAAAAACGCAAATTAGCTCTAGAAAAAGAGGGGTTATTTGATGTATCTAAGAAACCTAAACTTCCTAAGTATCCTCAAACCATAGGTATCATTACATCTCCTACAGGATCAGTGTTACATGACATGATACATAGATTGAGAGACAGATATCCTTGTAGAGTGATTTTGTATCCAGTTTTAGTACAAGGAACTGAAATGGTTGAAAGCGTTATAGGAGCAATTAATTTTTTTAATAATTATGATATAAATTCACAATCGGATTGTAAAGTTGATTTATTGATTTTGGCTAGGGGTGGAGGTAGCTTCGAAGATTTATGGGGATTCCAAGACGAAAATTTAGTTAGGGCAGTAGCAAAAAGTTCTATCCCTATAGTAACAGCTATAGGACATGAGACTGATACAACTTTAGTAGATTATGCTTCATCATGTAGAGCCCCTACTCCCACGGCTGCTATAGAACTTGCTTTACCAGATAGAAAAGAACTAATTAATAAAGTTAGCTATATCACTAACCAAATTTATAATAAAGTACATTTCTTAGTTGAAAATCTATTTGCTAGAAAGCTACTTTATTTAAGACCTAAACCAGTAGCAGAGATGTTCTTACCAATGGAACAAAAGTTACATCATCTAATTGCAAAACAAAATTATGCATATAATTTATATTGGTCAAAACAATTTACAACTATGAAGGCTTTACGACAAATCAAACTTAATTTGCAACCTTTTTCTACAGTGATGCATGATAAATTTGAGTATTTAAGAGCTAATTTTGAGAGATATTTAGTTAAAAAACAAGACAGGTTAGATTTATTACTATCAAATATGAAGAACATATCCTATCAAAGCACTTTATCCAGAGGATTTTGTAGAGCCTATGTTGATGGTAAAGTTATTAAACAAAAATCTGATGCTCCTAAAAATTTTTCATTAGAATTTATCGATGGTTCCATTAATGTTACGAAAAAAAATTAATTTGCTGGATAAAAAGCAAGATTGATTAGTATTTGAGGATAAATTAATTCATTTTTAATTTTATACATATAAATTTCATTGTTTATTTTGATTTTTGATTTATTATAAATGATAAGTATACTATGTTTGATGTTGCAGCTTTAATAAGTAAGTATGGTTATTTGTGTGTGTTTTTAGGTTCAATGGTTGAAGGTGAATCTATCGTATTGACCGCCAGTATGTTGGCAGCAACTGGTTTTTTTTCATTGCATAAATTGATGATATTATCATTTTTAGGAACCTGCATTGCAGAGCAAATTTTTTATAATGTAGGTTTTTTCTTAGGCAAAAGTATACTTCATAAATGGCATATTACCAGTAAACTATTTAATAAAATCGGACCTATTATATTAAAAAATGAAGTGGCCTACATACTTTCTTGTAGATTTATATATGGTATAAGAACAGTCAGTCCATTTTTGATTGGTGTAGCTAAGGTTAATCCAAAAAAATATTTTCTGTTGAACATAATTGCATCTTTTATTTGGGCTTTATTTAGTTGTACATTGGGCTATACAATAGGCCATTTTACTAAGGGATTGGGTCTCAGTTTTAAATATATCGTTGGGATAAATGTGATTATTATAGTTTTTATTATTATGCTAGCAAAGTTAGTTTCAAAGTATTTTTTTATAGTCAATGATCTGAAAATAGACGAATAACTATACTTTTTTTCTTAAATAAGCAATACTCTAACAATGCTTAAAAAATTTTTTTCTCATGAACAAATAGATAAACTACTCGTTTATAAAAATATGATACGTGAATATCATGATTCGCTGCATTTGGTGAGTGATAGACTTCTTAATGAATTGGATGAGCAAATTATAGATTCTGTCTATTTATGGAATTTCATCGAGGAAACTCCAACTATTATAGATGTTGGATCAGGGAATGGGTTACTTGGAATTGTTTTGGGAATAAAAGGAGCATCTGGATTGTTAGTAGATACAAATAAAAAAAAGGCTGCGTTTTTGGACCTAGTAGTTAAAAATCTCAGATTATCTATGAGTGTTGTTGCTTCTTCTATAAGAAATATTGAATCGGCAAATCAGTCGTGGATTATAGCTAAAGGTTTTGGTCCATTAGTCAAATGTTTAGCTGCTAACAAAAAATTGTGGAATAAAAATACAAGTGGATTATTCATTAAATCTGAAAGCGTTCAAAAAGAAATTGATGATGCATTAGCTAAAGGCTGGAAATTTAAGTATACTATTCATCATAGGCATATAAGAGGTACAATCGTAAAAATAGAAGATGTTGAATTTAAAGAAAATAGTGGCGGTAGCAAATCAAAAAGGAGGAGTTGGAAAAACAACAACAGCGGTAAATTTAGCTGCTAGCTTATCCATATTAGGGAAAAAGGTTCTCTTGATTGATATGGATGCTCAAGGTAATGCTACTACCGCGTTAAACATCAATAGGGATAATCCAAATAATAGTTATAACTTGTTTTATAGCAGTGTACTTCCTGTAGAAACTGAATTGAAACACCTATATTGTTTGCCGAGTAGTAAAAATTTGTCTGCGTTAGATCTAGAACTTAATCTTCAAAATAATAGAGAATATGTTTTTAGAGAAAGCCTAAATAGTATTAAAAATGAATATGAGTATATAATCATAGATTGTCCACCTACACTTAGTTTGGTTAATATCAACGTATTTGCAGCAGCTAATTCTATACTCATTCCAGTACAATGCGAATTTTATGCATTGGAAGGTATTGTACAATTGTTAGAAACTATTGAAGCAGTAAAGAATAATTGGAATAATGAATTATATATAGAGGGAATATTGATGACAATGTTCGATAAGAGAAATACTTTATCAGCTAATGTAATAAAAAACATGCAAACCTGTTTTCAATCTTATATGTATGATGTGTGTATTCCTAGAAATGTAAGACTATCTGAAGCTCCATCTTATGGGAAGCCAGCTGTAATATATGATTCTTCATGTAATGGATCAAAGGCTTACATGGATTTGGCAATAGAATTTTTAAGGAGGAATAACGAGTGAATAAAATACGTATGGGTAAAGGTTTAGAAGAATTACTAGGAAAACCCAAAGCATCTGATTATTCAGATTTGAATATTGAGCAGATTGTTCCAAGCGAATTACAAACTAGACTCATGTTTAATCAAGAAAAGCTTGATGAATTAGCGATGACTATTAAAAATACTGGAGTATTACAACCAATCATTGTTGTAAAATTTGGTGAGAAATTCAAAATTGTTTCTGGTGAAAGAAGGTATAGAGCATGTAAAATAGCTGGATTAGATAAAATTCCAGCGCGAATAGTGAATTGGTCTGAAAAACAAATTCTTGAAGCTAATATATTAGAAAATATTCAAAGAGCGAACCTAAATCCCATGGAGGAAGCTAAAGCATATCAAAAACTCATGACAATGCATAATTTTACACAAGAGGAAGTAGCAGCAAAAGTAGGAAAAAGCAGGAGTCATATAGCAAATTTGATGCGTCTGTTAAAATTACCAGTTGAAGTACAAGATTATATCCTATCTGATAAACTTAGTATTGGACATGGAAAAATATTATTATCCAAACAAAATTTAGGGCATGATGTAGTATCTATAGCCCGAAAAATACTGAAGGAAGACATTAGTATTGCCAAAGTTAGCAAGGAAACTAATAACAATGATACGGATAGTGAAAATGTACCTAATGCTTCTGATGAGTATAACTCTATAGCTCAGAATGTAAGTGAACATCTAGGATTTAAGATAAGTATCAAGAAGACTTCGAAAAAAAAGGGGATAATCACTATCGACTTCTCTAATGATATAGAGTTAGATGAAATCTTGAGCATACTTAATAGATAGAATAATAGTTTTTCACTTAACTACTACTTGCTTTTGTGGAGTTTGACTTTAGCTAATGTGTATTCATTTAATTAGCATTTTAAAATTAGTAATTGAAACAGTGATTTTTTAACCCATTAGCCAAACTTTCATTAAAAACATAAATAATCGTAGTTGGCTTCTTTAAAGGGCACAAGTCTAAAACAAATAAAAATTATAGTAAAAACTTCGCTATTACTTTTTGTCTTTATCCTTTAAGAATCCAGGTCTAACTTTCACTTCCACCTCATCATCCTGTTTTTTTCCTCGTAACCACCCCATAATGGACCACTTCTTTTTAGAGTAATGAGGACTATAATCTTCTGTTTTTTCATTAACAGAATGTCTTTCTCCTATAAATTCATTATTTTCATACTGAACTTGTATTGAATTTGCAAACTTTCCACGCGTCTCTCCAGATACTTTATTAACATCAATTTCCTTTTTAGAAACATCAGCATTACTGGTTCCAAAGATAAAAATCTGTATATGATCCTCCATCTCAGGTTTGAATGTTGCTCCAACTATGATATGAGCTTCACTAGCTATTTCATCATTAATTTTCTGAGTTGCTTCAGTTACATCATCCATGCTCAAGTTATTGCCACCAGTAATACAAACTAGCACATGATCCACATGTTTCCATGAAAAATCTCCAAAATCTAGAAGTAAATTGGACATAGCACTAACAGCCGCTCTCGCTCCCTTATGTTCTCCAGAAGCTATACCGCTACCCATCATTGCTTTATTTTTCCTATTTTTTGTAACTGTACATAAATCAGCAAAATCTACATTAATCAACCCTGGAGTTTTAATGATATTTACAACGCTTCGTATACAATCTGCTAAAAATCTATCTGCTATCCTAAAAGCTGACTGAAAAGGAGTATCCCCACTAGTAATACTATGAAGGTTTTGGTTTGAGACAACTACCAAAGTATCAACACTTTTTTCTAATTTTTCTATACCTGCCTCAGCTGTTGCATTTCTAGCAGTACCTTCAAACATAAATGGTTTGGTAACTATCCCCAAAGTCAAAATTCCAGCCTCTTTAGCTGCTTGAGCTATAACAGGAGCAGCACCAGTTCCAGTTCCACCACCCATTCCAGCTGTAATAATAACCATATTAGCACCTTCTAAAAGTTCCATGATTGTGCCTAAACTTTCTTCAGCAGCTTTTTTTCCTGCATCTGGATTAGAACCAGCACCAAGACCCTGAGCAGACTTAACACCCAACTGTACTTTGGTAGCACAAGGTGAATTATTTAAGGATTGAATATCAGTATTACAGACTATGAAATCTATATAATCCAAGTCATCATCTAACCCGCTTTGATCAAGTTCTTCGCTTAACACATCTAAATAACTATGTTGTGGCTCAGTTTTAGAGTCTTTAATTGAGCTTGCTGCTTTGCTAACTTCCTTTTGTGAATCAGAATCTGCCTTGTTTTTAGAACGCTCCACCATCTTAAAAAAATCACTTTTTTTAAACTTAATCATATTATTTACAGCATTGCATCCAGCCCCACCTACACCGAGCACTACTATTTTAGGGTCTAAGCCTTTTTTCATTTTCATCTCCATTATTTAACTACTTTTTAATCATATCATAAATTTTTCTTAACCCAAGTAAAGTAAAGCGAGAAATTTTAAAAAAAATACTATTTTTCTGTTTTATATTATTTGCCTTATTAAAATAGTTTGCTGTATAAGATCCACTCTGTTGCTTTAATATAGCCACTTTAGAATTCACAAATTTACTCAATAAAATATCTATCCCCAATAAAGCAGATAATTCTCCGTACAAAAAAATTTGTCCATAATATCCAAAAATATTATTATTTTCCATTTGTTTTACTAAAGAAAACAAAGTAGATTTGACTGTTGGCAATATTTTTTGTATAAACTGATTTAATGTCATATCTACAGTACCATTCCTAGAGTTAATTGAAATATGGTGCTCGCTATTCGGATCAATGAGACAACTTAAATATTTTTCACGTAACAGTTTTGCTTCTTTTTTGGAAACATTCATTTTTATTGCAATTTGATCATCTATAGCCTTATAACCATGTTTAAAATTAAATATTTGAATCGGTATTGAATTTTTGAAGATATAAACAAGTGAATTAGATTCTTTGATATTCAAAACAATGGAGCCCAATTCTTTTTGATCATCGTCCAATAATTGGTTAATTGTTTCATATTCATAAAAAACATAATCTGAAATTTTTATGTGTAATCCAGAAAATATATTATTGAAATTGTGTATAATACTAGTGTTTAAACACAGAATGGACCATAAAACATCACATTTTTTACCATATATGCCGATTGGATTACTAACTTTTTCATTATCTATTTTAATCTCAGAAGGAAAACACTTAATTATATACAAACTATTTTTCAAGCAAATCTCTTCTAATTTTTGTATCATATTATTAAAGTAACTGTCCGAAAATGTTTTTTTAAATTTGAGTTGAGTCGAAAATTGAATGATTTGAGCTTGATCAGATGGTAGAGATAATAAAACCTTCTTAAATTTTGCTTCCATTTGTTTTTCTATATTAAACAACAGTTCGTGTACGGAATGTCTGATCAACTGTAGGTCCGTTATTATCCCATTTTCTATTGCTGATACAGAAACTGAAAATAATGTACCAGCAGCAGTAATGGCAACCACCTTATTTTCATGAAATTCTAAAACCAAACAACCCATTGTTAAACTAATAACACATTATAATACATTACAATAGCAAATTTAACAAAAATAATTTTATCAACTAGAAATTTTTATCATGAAATGATAGCACAATGCGAGAATAAATTTCTCTTAACATGACTAAATTTTGTATAGTTGTAGATTCATTATTTTGGTGAGCTTGATTTTCTTCTAAACCTATTTCAACTACTGGCCCCAATTTAGTAAGAAATCTTCCATCGCTTGTTGCTCCAAAAGTATTGAAATGTGGTTCGATTTTAGTGACATTACTTATATGATTTGACAGCCAGTTCATAGTATTTTCATCTGTAATATAAAATGGCTCTCCGTGTTGTTTCCAAGTAATATCAAAACCTACATTATATTTATCACAGATTATTTTGATTTTTTGAGATAAAATTTGTACGATTTCGCTGCTATGGTAATTAGAATTAAATCTTATGCCAAAACTAATATCCATTCTCCCAGGTATAACATTTTCTGCTGAATTTGGAGTGGTAATATCAGTAATTTGTACCATGCTTTTTTCAAAATATCTATTATCTTCACCTATAGTTTGATTATGTAACAAAGCAATTAATTCTGATAAAGGTTGCACTACACTATTTGCAAACGCCGGGTATGCTATGTGTCCCCTACGTCCTATAATGGAAAGTATCGCTGTTACGCTTCCTCTTCTACCAACTTTAATGGCATCGCCTGCATATTGAGAGCAAGTAGGCTCACCAAGTACAAACAAATCAAATTTCTCTCGTTTAATAAAATCTTCTTCTATAAATTTTTTTAAACCATCAACCGCATCACCTTCTTCATCTGTAGTCAGCATAATGCTAACAGAGCTTTTTACTGATTTTATGTTACTTTTTATCGCATCAATAAAACATGCTATAGCTCCTTTCATATCTACTACCCCTACTCCAGATACAGACTTTCCATTTATGTTTAGATTAAAAGGATCATGATTCCAATCAGCTTTTGATGGCGGTACTACATCAACATGTCCAGCAAAACAGATATGTGTATTACAAACACCAGTGTATTTAGCAAATAAGTTATGTACTGGACCATACTGTAATATCTTAACTTGAAAACCTATTTCTTTAAGACTGTTTTCTATATATTTTAAACACTCTAAGCCAAGTGGAGTAACAGTGTTAAAGCTCACTAACTCCTTAAGTATTTGTAAAAAATGCATAATCGGATTATATAATTAATATAGTACAAAATCCATCACATAAATTTTTCACGCAGTTTTTGCTCTACAATTTCACTGCATGACTCTTTCACACAAACCCAAGAATAATATTGCTTACAAGAAAAAATATTGGAATAAGGAGAAATTAAGTCCACAAATTCATTTTTTGCAATAGGAACAGTATGTACTATAGTGATTTTTATATAATCATCAACTAAATTTTTATTATATTTTTTGATATATTTATGATAGTCGGATTCATCAGTAAATAAGCACCATGCTTTATCATAGGAAAGAAATGCATTTTCATAGTTAACAGATTCATTTGGTTCCAAAGTAATCAAAAATGCGCGTTGTTTCGTAAGTAGGATATGAGTTGATCGTAAAGATGATACAATAGTCCCATCATTTTCATCGAAAGCAGATTTTACGTTAATGACTACATTATGATCTTTTGCATATTGTATAGCTTGATGACAAATGACTTTAGCACCATGTAATGAAGCTAGATTCATATTATCATAACTAATCTGATTTAACTGTGTGCTTTTAGAAGCAGTTTTAGGATCAGAGTTGAAAATACCGCTCACCTCTTTGTATAAATAGCATTGACAATCAAACAAATGAGCTAAAACCACAGCTGTTAAATCTGATGTACCCTTACCTAAAGTAGTAATTGTATAATCTTCAGTTATTCCTTGGAATCCAGTTATAACCGGTATAATTTTATTGTCAGCTAGTTTCAAGATAGCTTCTTTGTGAATTGATTTGATAGAAGCTTGACCGTGGTTTGAATCAGTAATAATAGGTATCTGCCAAGAACATAATGATTGGGCGCTTAATCCATTAACATTTAATAAATCAGCAAAAATAGCAGCACTAATCATTTCCCCAGTGGATAAAATCAAATCTGTTTCTCTTGAGTTAGCTTGTCCCATATTCATACACAATTTTCTCAAAGAAGAAGTATTATCACCCATTGCAGAAACTACAATAATTGGGAATGAGTCACGTAAGTGCAATTTTACTTTTTTCAGACATTCCTTCATTGTTTCACTATTTTGGAGAGCTGCTCCACCGAATTTTAAGACTACAAACTTAGCTTGCGACATACAGATACCAGACTATAATAACTTTTTTATCCAAAATAAAAAATAGATTACATACATTTAATATTCTAAGCTTGCTTATTTGTGTTTTGAAGCATCTTGATTGTCACGGGATCCAAATTCAAAGACGTATGCATCTTTTAAACATGATCCAAAAATGCCTGACGCAGTGGCTATGATACATATAACATCTGCTGTCATATCTGGTATAAGCCATAACATCATCAAACATGCTGTTAATCCAATAAAAGAAAGATATAGCAAAGTTTTTGTGTTCTTGCTCGTTGATAATAAATCTCGTTTGCGAGCATCTTTTCTGTCTTTATGATGAATATCTTGTTTGATAAGTGAGGCCACAGTTTTCTGAACGATTAAGCTTACATGTTGTTCTCCTGTCAATTTTTTTATAAATTCTGATTTATTAGACGTTTGAAAATTTTTTATCATATCAGCAAAATGTTGAAAAACACCATTTGATTTTGTAGATATAGAAGAAAAAATATATTCAATTAATGCTTTAAACAGTTTCAAAATATTGAAATGTTTAATTATTCCTATTAGAAACTTAAACATTTATATCAATACTATAGTCACCTCTGCTTCATCCGAATCGTATTCTATTTGCTCTTCAAAATTGTGTAATATTTCCATTATTCCCCCTTTCTGTATACAGAAACATTTATTTCTGTGTAATTCATTCTTTTATTTGGATCTACTAATTTAAATCCTATTACTTCTCCATTTTCTTCAATGATTGAAGTTTGTATTCTTGATTCATCAGATAAATTTACTTTTGAATTTTGTATATAAGATAGATTTTGATAAGTTTCTTCTATCAAAACACACATATATGCATTGTCAACATAACCTTCCTCTACATAAAGAGTGGGATTAGATTGTAATGAGGACATTAAAGTAAATTTTATTTTTTGATTTTGATTACTATAAACTTTTTCATATGATTTAACTCTGGTTTGTAATACTAAACCGTTATATTCAACCAAAATAGTATCTGTTACATCTAAATCAAACCAGTATTTCCAAGGAGCTTCTATGTAAAAAATATAATCATAAGAATTTTTTTGTGCATAGCATGAAATCAGTTTAAGAATTTCGCAAAAAATTTCGTACCCTATATTTTCGGACAATATGATTGCCTCCGAATTATCTGATTCAACCCAATATTCTTGCTCTATCGTAGCTTTAGATGAATGTTCATTAATGCATTTACATAATTTACCGTCATGGAAACTTATATCTCCTATCTTATAATTATGATTAGGCGCCCATGATGGGTGTGTTTGGATGTGTTTATTTAGATCTAGATATAGTTTCAAATTAGGCAAATTAGGTATATGTACGTTTAAGTTCCAAATTTCCTTATTCAAGATTTTTACATATTTTTTAAAATTTAACGCTTGCTCATTAGCATCACTGACTATGTAATGTTCAAAGTTTTGATATTTTTTAATAGGTCGCTGTTTGTCTTTCAAAAGCTTATTATATACTAATGCAATGTTTACATTTTGCAACAAATTAATCAAAGTATATTTTTGACTTTTCCATAATAAGTTTAGTGTGATTTTAGATGTAGACTTATTAGATGACTCAACAATTTTACTGTATATATTAATATCAGATATATGTTTATGCCTTTTATTTATCTCTTGATACAGGTTATATACATTCATTTTGGAGTCAAATAATAAAATGTCATTAACTGTTTTGTAGTTAGGATTTAACACTTGAGGAATCGGATTTTGATTAAAGACTTCTTGGATATAATCTTCAAAGGATTCCGAAATGGCAACAAGTGTACACTCATGCTTATGAATAGAAATATTAGTTATTTTCCCTATAAAAATAATATTTTGATTATATGTCAGGCAAATAAATTTATGTTGTTCAAGGTCGATTGATTTGCGAAAACTCACCTCAGCCTTGCATTTTTTATTTACATTATGATGAATTCGCAAATCTAACAGTTGTTGCTCATTGGCTTGTCTTAGATTGCTAACATTCCATGGTAAACTAATATTTTGTAATACAAATAATTTAACAGTCATATTTCAGTGAGAACCATTTCCCATTCAGGATAGAAATTTTTGTGTTCTACTATTAAACTAGTCATTGTCATAATAAATATTGGTCTATAGCTAATTTCTCCATTAGACAAAACGCTGCTATTATTTTCTAACTTTATCACTTCTGTACTATTTTCTGGTTTAAAGAAAATAGATCCAGAAGCATAGTTATCATATTTGATTTTTTCCTTTGCTTTAACATGTTGAAATATACGTACAGATGATTCCACCTTTAACTTGGACATTGGCTTGATTTTTGGAACCTCTCCAACTCCATGAATTAGAACAACGTATTTTTGGATATATTCATCATCCAAAACCATATTGCCCAATACATCTCTTCTGATACTCTCATAGCTCCACTTTATTTTTTGATAATATCTAGAATTTTTTAATAAATTATCACCTGACTCCAAATACGTTACTTTACCTATCATGTACTTTCCTTTGTTGAATAAATTTCTATTTCCGCTATACCTTTGATATAATCAAAAGCTGCATACGCTTTCACAATAAAATTAGAAAAGCTATGCAAATTATTCAATATTTGATTTAACTGAAAACATTTAAAAAAATAATTTTCATTTTTAGTATGAGTATTTATTTTAATAATATACTTAATAGAGAGAACCTCATAAGTTTCATTACACTCTTTCAGCTCTATATTACATATTTCTTCACATCCATTATTTTCCTTTCCTATATAAGTTTTGCCAAATATTTGTTCTACATTATGAACCAATGTTTGGTTTATAGATTCGATATTCTTCTGTGTAGACATAATTAATAATTTTTAGGTTTTGTTATTAAGAAAATTATAATGTACTTTCAAACATTTCAAATTTTATATTATCTGTACGCATTATAGTGTCCTTATGAACTTCTTTAGATAAAAAATAACCATATTTTGATCTATAACTATTTTGTATTGGATGAATATATGATTGAATTTTGAGATATTTATCATTCCATAAACAAAGGTCAAAAGTTTCAGTATCTATATTGCAAATGACAACAAAAAAATTATCTATAAACCCATTTTGTCTCTGATGTAAGGTAAGAGGCTTTACACAACAAATCAATTTTTTGCAATCAATAAGTTTTTGAAAATACTTGCCATTACGTGTGAATTCTTCAATTTTAAAAGTAGAAACCACATCTCTAAACTGATTACCAGACACATTTTTAATAATATGAGTTAAATTTGCTTCTCTCACTACAACTTATACCTCATGTCCCTATATGGGTTCAAATAATGATTAGCTGTAAATGACATAGTACCCATAGAGCCATTGTGACCATTATATAACTCAGCAAATTTATTTAGTATATAATTTAGGATTGATTGTGGAAGAGTTTTTTCTGTAAATCCAGCTTCATAGGTAACCTCTATATTCATACCTTGATATTTCTTATCAACCATTAAGACAGCAAATCCATCATAATTAATATCAACATTATAATCTTTATGCTGTTCTAATATAATTGATTTTTTTATGTTTTTTGCTACTACAGAAATAATTTTTGTTACTGGAGGTTTAGGCAAAAATATTTTTAACCTTTTATGAGAATATTTCCAAATTTTTACACAAAAAGATCTTTGAGTGTAATTCTCTGCTGCATTAATAGTAATTTTAAGCAATTTATTTATTTCATCATCAGTTTGTGATCCGCTAATATTAAAATAACTACGAATGAATTTTAAATCTAATGGAAGATCATCTACTTCTTTCTCTATTTTTAAAGAATATTCTGACATTATTACTTGTTTTCTCCAGAAGCACCGGCACCATAAAAACCGACAAACGCAGCTTTATCAATCACCTTTGCTCCAATGTTTTTACGAACATAAGTCTGTATATGAGGTTTTTTTGTGTACCTATCCTGCATTAATAGTAAATCTTTATACTCAGCAATTGCATAACCTTTTTTCAAGTTACACAATATTAGTTCGCATGAAGATTGTTCAAGTTGAGGGACGAAATAGATCCTTCTTCCTAATAAATATTCGTTTAAATTATGCGAATCTATTTTAATCAGGTGATTTCCTGCTTCATTTTGCAAATCCAAACATTGGTTGTACATTTTTCTGGTCATTAACCATACCGCTTCATGCTGAAATTCCTCATCTAATTTTTCGATCATTTTCAGCAAACTTGAGAAAGTAAATTTCTCTCTTATAGAGTTTGCTTCTTCTGGAATAATACTATCTATTTTATCTCCAATACCTTGTACAAAAATATTTCTTTCATGCTTAGAAATCTCTTTAGCCAACACATGAGTAATGAATTCATGATAATTTAAAGGCTTAGCCCCATGTATTATATTATCAGGAATATTAACAGCTACTTCAAATGCATGCATATTTATATCAACCTTATTAAATTCTAACATACTTGAATTATTATCATAAGAATTATTCACTTCATTCTCTGATACATTAATATCTTTAGGCATCAATAATTCAAAAGCATTACCATTCGTAACGGTAAATGAAGAAGCTAATTGTCTAATTGGCGATACATATGATGATGAAGACAACAGATATTGATTTAAATGAGGTATACAAACGTATCCACCCATACTTTCAAAAGAGCTGTTTTTACACTCTAAACCAACATTACCGCTACGCAAATAATTTCCTAAATTAGCAATAGATTCATTAATATTTGAATCCCAAGTTTGAGGAATATCAATTTTTTTTGTTTCAATTTGTTGTGTTTGTTTTAGTTGGTTGATAGTCTGCTTAATTTCATTAGTACTATCATACATAGACTTGCCTAATGCATGTATAGTTTCTTGCAAAATTGCTTCATTATTAATTTGATTCATTATATTTTTAAAATCCTTCCATTAAAGTAGTAATAATTTGAGTAACAAAAAAAATCTAAACAATTGTTAAAAAAGACAAGCTCTCTGATTTGCAGGATTTCGAACAATTGAAATCTCCTTTAAATCGACTTGAAATATTTTTCTAACACACTTATCTTTCATAGTTATTATAGGTATAAATCCTATTGAAAGACCAGATACCATTTTATTTTTCATTAAAAGGTAAATTTTTTGTGAAAATGGGTTTCGCATATTCACAATCCCTTGCACTAAAAGTCCACAATCATCCTCCATTATGGAAAGCCATTTTCCTATTTGAAGACTTGGATCATGATCAAAAAGCATTTTAATATTATCAACATGACTATGTTTCAAACAATGAGCGAAACTACCCTGTTTGACAATATCACCATGCAAATCAACCACATTAAAAACACTTGCGTATCCATCAAAAACTCCATTCTTATCTAGGCTTTTTATTTCTAAATTCAGTTTAACCATAGTGTAATAAGTTTACCTTTTTCACTACATTATCTTGCGCAACAAGTGTAATTCCATATGTATTTTTAAAGAAGATCAAGCTATTTGGTTCAAAATCGGTCGGATCAAATTCTGATTCAGATTCGCTAATATGTATGGTCACTCCTGCATCAGCTATATTCAATACATCCATATCCATAGACAAAATAACATCTCGTTTAAAATATACGAAACAAAATCTATCTTTAACGTCAGATGTAAAATTTTCTAAACGTATATCTGCAGGATTTTGATCTAATAATGCTACAGGATCTTTAGTTATAGCCGTATAATCAGCCTGTTCTACCAATGCGTATAATTCGTTAATATGTTCTTGGATTATAGTCCAATTTTCATCTAGCTCTGCATGAGTCAGAGGTCTATCCTTTTCTATTCTAGTATTTAATTTAATATTCATTATTAAAATCCTTTTTTTAAGTTATGATTCTTTTTTAAAATTATGGGTTAGTTTTAATTCGGTACCTTCTAATAACCAAGAATTAAGATCGCTGAGTATAATATTAAGCATAGGAATAAGAGAATCTTCCCACCAATGCAATCTTTCTTCTTTATGCTGATTATTATAGGAGCTTTGCATGCCCAAAATAACAAATGGAACTCCAAAAGCCATAGCTATTTCTTTAGCAGCTAGGATTTTTCCTTCGTTAAAATCCATATCTTTAGATGATATGCTCATTTCTTGCCATTTCATATCACCTTCAAATACCATGACCTCTCCAGCATTGTTACTGCCTGTATATCCATTTTTTAAAGCATTTTTTAAATCAGCTCTTTGCTCATCTGTTAATTCACTGTTAACTATCAAAGCTCCTGATACTCTACCACCTTTATCTAAAATCGATTGATTGTGCTTAGTGATTGTATCATAAAGAATTGCTGATTTTTCTACTATAGATAAAATACTGATCCCTTTTGATGGGGCGTAAGGGTTAAAATTTTTGATATGTAAAAAATTAGGAGAATCAGGCAATAATTCCGTGTTACCGAAAATATACTTTTCTGGTCTACCACTAAAATCTTGTACAATTCTACAATTTGAAGGATTCAGTCTAATAATTTGATCACCGGTATTATTCTCTAGCCTATATAAATAAGAGTTACCATAAATAACCAAATCTGATACTACCTCATAAATAAATTTGCTCCAATCATTATATTTACTTGGCTGTCTAAACAGTTTTGCTTTTGGATGATCATAGACAATTTCATTTTGTGCATCTTTAATATAACACTCTACATTTGCTATATTTTGGGCAATTAAATTTACACATCTAAAGACAACCGGATTTTCATATACTTGTTGAGGAGTATAATTGATATTTAGATTTCTAAAATTTACTGAATAATAATCAGTAGTTTTATTGTGAGTTGTTAGTTTGCTTTTAGTATTAAAAATAGTTTTTAAATTATTCAAAAGTCGCATTTACATTTTCCATTTTCTTTCTGTTCTTAATTGAATTTTGTAGGGGAAATTTTTACATCCTACCTTTTTTGTTGTACAAGACTAGCCAGTACAGTTTCAAGCTTTTTATTTAAAACAAGGTATTTTTTCATCAAATTACAATAAAATGCGATTTTTATTATAATTCATCACCAAATTTGTGATATAATTTCTTTTTCGTATACGCTTGCCCTGTAATCTGGGTATTTTTGCTCAAATAATTTATATAGTTTAATGGCCTTATTCTGGGATTTTAGTATTAAACAACAATGAATAATTTGCAAAATACTTCTTGGCAATTTTTCTTTATTCTGTGTAAAAAAAGCAGATTTAGAATAGATATGCATTGCTTTATAAAATTGACAAAAATGCAAATAAGCTTGTTCATAGTTTTTCTGATGAACAGAGATAACTCCCAACCAATAATAAGATGTACAAGGATCAACAGTTTGATTTTTAGTTAAATATTCAAATGTATCATACGCTTTTGCAAATTGTTTATTATGTAAATTATTATATGCTTTTTGTTTTATTGTTTCTAATTTAGTTTCATCCAATTTTGACTTACCAACAACAAGAGGAATATATCCAACCAAGTTTTCTAAATCGACACAATATAAATTTCGAACACGAGCAGTTTTATCTGCTTCACCTAAAGCTCGTATAAGTTTATCCAGTTGACAATAATACGCATCCTGGTCTTGTTTAGACATAATATTATGTTTAACAAAAAATTGAATTTTACTCTTTATATTTTCAACAGTTAAACCAAAACATTGACTCAATATACACAAATAAAAAACAAAAAGCATAATTGAATTATACTACAAGGCTATATAAAAAAAATGTTAAAAACATTGAAAGTTTTGATATTTTAAGGTAACTTACTTAGAAGCAAATGAAAAAATATTTAACTTATCTTAATACCTTACTGCTTTCATTAGTCATATGGTCTTTTTTTATCAAAAAGGGAAAAATTGAACATAATATTCAAACTTTTGAAATTCCTAAACAGACTCAAACAATAAAAATAATGGATTCCTTAGTAGAAGGAAAATTAGACTTACACTATAACTCATTTCATGATTTAGGAATAACATATAAGAGTAAGAAAGAAGACATTTTGGGAAACTCTTTTTTGCAATTGGAATGGCTTTGGGATAAAAAACCTATTACAAAAATCATCAAATGGAACTTAAATAAAAATGAAATAGATAGGAATAAACCTATCATGTTGACTTGGAAGGATGATAAAGGATCAATTTTTGTCCAAACCATGCAGGTAGTCGATGATTATATAATTAGGATAGAATGTTCAGTATTTAACGCTACTGACAAGCAAATAGAATCAAATATAAACGTAAAATCACTGTTAAAGGAACATTTTATTAATTATCATTCTAATGACAAAGTTTACAATACTAAAAAGTCTTTCGATCAAAATTGTGAATGGTTTGGATTTAGCTCTAAATTTTCAGGATTATTTATTTTTCCAGAAAATATCAGGGTTAAACTAAAAAACAGTAATGGATATGTCTATGGTGATTTAGGAACTAAAATTATTAAACCAAAGGAATCTGCAGCATGGTCATTTAATTTGTTTATGGGACCTAAAGACATAAATTTACTTCAGAATTATGCTGCTAAATATAATGCTCCTCAATTGGAAAATGCTATTTCTTACGGATATTTCAGTTTTATAACGAAGCCTTTTATGAAATTTTTTGACTACCTCAATCAAATCACTGGTAATTTTATAGTTGCATTGATAATTTTTACTCTTATGACAAAACTACTCTTACTTCCGTTCGATTATAAATCACACATTTCTGCTGTCAAATTACAAAAAATACAGCCACAGCTAGAAAGAATAAGAGAGATCTATAAAGGAAACAATGTAGCTATACACTCTGCTACCTTGGCTTTATACAAACAAGAATCAATAAATCCATTGGGTGGGTGCTTACCATTTTTATTTCAAATTCCTATATTAGAGCCACTTTATCACGTATTTTCTGGAAGCCTAGCAGCTAAATATTCGTCGTTCTTGTGGATCAAAGATTTATCTCAACCAGACCAAATGTCTATTATTAAAATGTTGTTTAATATGAATTTTCCATTTGATGTCAGTTTATTATCAATTTTATTTTCTATCACTATGCTTTTACAAATGGGCACTACCTTGAAAAAGGATCAAAAACAGACCGCTATAATGATGTCTATAGCATTTGCTTTTTTTACATCTAGTTCATCCTCTGGGTTTTTAATTTATGTCATAATAAGCAATTTGATTTCATATATGCAGAGAATGGTCTTTAACATCATAATCAAAAACAATAAATGATCATCCAAACTATCTTAATTTTACTCATGATATATGAAGATTTAATTTCAAAATCAATAAGCTTACACTACATTATATTATTTTTAGTTTACAGTTTGTTATTCTCAAGGCAGGAAATAATCTATTCATCAATATTGCTAATGATCAGTTATTTGTTACTTATTAAAACCATTTCATTAATATATCGAACAGAATACATGCAACTAGGAGATTACTTAATATTGTTATTATGTAGTCTTAATTTATCAGTATACAATTTAAATCTGTTACTTTTTTTATCAGGGATTTCTCACCTAATGTTTGGTGTAATTTATCAAAAATTATTTAATACTGAAACAATTCCAATGGCACAAAGTATATTTATTCCATGGTTGTATATAAAATTCTTCCTATAGATATATTCATATTCAAAAAAAATTTTGCTACTCTATGGAATGGAAATGAAGAAATGTCCTTATGTTACCAAAACCGGAGATAAAGGCAAGACTTCAATAATTGGTAAAAGAGCGGATAAAAACTCCACTATTATCCAATTTTTGGGTTCTTTGGATGAAGTAAATTGTTATATAGGAATGGTTAGAAACTACGCTGATAGTAATTTAACAAATATTTTAATCACTATACAGAATCAATTATTAAATGTAGGTGCTAACGTAAGTGGCAGTGAGATAATCATCAATGAGAAGTATACTGAATGGGTGGAAGAGCATATTGAACACTTTTACCAAAGTGTAGGTGAGACTCACAACTTTGTTTTACCTGGCGGGTCGATTTTGTCAAGTTTTATCCATATCACACGCGCAATAATCAGAAGATCTGAAACATTATTGTGGAGCTTAGAAAATATTAATCCACACGTTGCAACTTATATGAACCGATTATCGGATTTGTTTTTTGTTTTAGGGAGATTTACAAACGAGCAAGAAGATATAGTATGGAAGGTAGGACAGTTGAATTATGAATAAAGATGTATCATTTGAAGAAATTATTAACGAATTAGAAAAAATTACGACTCAATTGGAGTCAGGATCGATGGTATTGGAGGATGCGGTCAATGCATATACCAATGGAATTAAGTTAAAAGAGCTAGCAGATACAAAATTAAAAGATGCTTACCTACGATTACAATCGGTTAAAGAAAATGAAAATCTAACAAAATTCAGAAGCGGCATTGTTTCTCTGTGGGAAAACTTACAATCTTCTTCTATAGAAGGCTTCAAAAATGGTAGTGCAGCTAATGACATAGAAAAACTTTTAGAAGAATTTAAGCAAGATTATATAAAATTGTACCAACTTACATTAGAATCAGAAAAAAAGGATTGATTTTAATCACTCTTTCATTATTGCTTGTCGTGCTTTTTCCATTATAACAACAAATTTACATCTCAAAATAGCAGATAAATTATATTAGAGATTTTTTTTCATGCAAAGTTATGGTATTAATGATATATGTTTAAACTTAGTAAAGATGGGATAAGAGCTGCTAAAATAATTTTACTCGGCATTGTGCTGAGCCTAGTTTTAGGTAAATTTTTAGCTATATTAGGATTGGGTTTAATCCTACTCTTTAGAGATGAAAAAAGGATAATTACTAATGAAAAAGCTGTTTTAGCTCCAGTAGATGGAATAATATTGTCTATAGATGAGGATGTGAACTGCAATTTAATTAGTGAAATCAACAAAAAGTGGACTAGGATTACGATTGTAAATGGTATTTTAGACATACATACAAGTAGAATGCCTATTTCAGGAAAAATTAGTGATTTAATTTATACACCGGGAGATAATGCCGGCGAGGCACTCTGTCAAAAAAATGAAAAAATTTCTTTATTCATATCTGGAGCTATAGAGTGTATAATTTCTCATAATATTGAAACTATTTTCCATAACGTGTCCATCAAAGTTCAAAAAGGACAAATTATGCAAATAGGTCAAACTTATGCAAATAATACAATAGGAGCTACAATAGAACTCTACCTTCCTAGTGATCTAAAGATTTTAATCAATGAAGGACAAAAAGTGATAGCTGGAGAAACAGAAATAACAGAAGATATATCGACTGAATTATTTTTAGAAAGTAGTAAGCAATGATTAAAAGAAAATTAATAGATAAGGTAAGATCAGACGGGTATAACACCATATTAGTATCTGCGTGTTGCACATTGCTTCTATTTTATTACAAATATTATTTGGGACTAGCTGGTTTATGCTTTACAGTATTTAGTATTTGGTTTTTCAGAGATCCAGACAGAGTTATACCAAAACAAGATGGGATAATTGTTAGTCCGGCCGATGGTATAGTGGTAGACATAGAATATGATGTTGAGTCTCCTGATTTTGATGGACAAAAATGGACGAGAATAGGAATTTTCCTAAGATTATCTGATGTACATGTAAATAGACTTCCAATAGGTGGACAAATAAAAGAGATTAAGTATGAAAGCGGTAAGTTTGGTTTTGCATGGGGAAAAAGTACGCATATGAAAAATGAAAGATTAGCTATATTAATAAATGGCTTCATAGAGTGTATCGTAGTTCAAATTGCAGGGTTTATAGCCAGACGAATCGTTACCGATATTAAAAAAGGTGATGAGTTGGCTATCGGTTCAACATATGGAATGATAAAATTTGGCAGCAGGGTGGACACCTATTTCCCATCTAATATGGTTATACAGATCAAGAAATACCAGACAGTTGTCGCAGGTGAAACAATTATAGCCCGCCAAGGATATGATAATGAATCGTGAAATAGAACAATTCAAATATGATAAAAAGAGAGTGGCAGAATTTCTTCATGAAAAAGTCTCTATAATTCCAAGCTTGATAACTTCAATTTCCATTTGCTTTGGTATGCAGGCATTTTATTTTATTTTAAAAAACAGGATCGAATATTCAATTTTGTGCATATGTATATCCGCCATTATAGACGGAGTTGACGGTAAAATTGCACGATATTTAAATAGCACTTCTGAATTCGGAAAAACAATAGACTCATTAGCAGATTTTTTAAGTTTTTCGATTTCACCTGCATTAATTATATACATATTTAGATTGCGAGATTGGGCAAGTTTAGGATGGTCTTGTTGTGTTTTTTTCGTATTGGGTATGGCATTCAGATTGGCAAGGTTTTCAAGCCAACCTTCCAATAAAGAATCTTTTACTGGAATACCTGCACCTGCAGCAGGATTATTAGCATTTTTACCAATTGCTGTTGAAAAAACATTTGACATTGTGGTGCCAAATTTCTTTTTTGCATTAAATTTATTTTTAATTGCATTAGGTATGGTAGGAAAGTTCAAAACTATAGCTATCAATAAAATTAAGATAAGCAAAAGCTTTATCAATACATTCTTTATTGCATTTTCAATCATAGTTGTACTCGCAATGAGCTATATCTGGCTCACAGCGATTGCCGTAGCCATCATATACATAATACATATACTAGTTTCTCTATATAAATATAAATTAAAAAGACATGATCAAACTGCGACACAATAGCATTTTAGATAAATTACTTTTAAGATTTCCACGTTGAAATTGAATTTTTCTTAAATCTTTATTTTTCATAAATTACTCAATCAAAAATTGCTTGTTTTTGTGCTAGAATTCTAAACTCTTTGGTTGTTGTCTTTTAGTTCCAGATTTAGTACTATTCTTGCCACTAGGTTTAGATTGCTTCTTGTTCGTAGCTTTCTTAGATGCATTATCTATCCCTTTAGAGTTAACGGCTTGATTTTGATTAGAAACTCCATCATTACTATTCTGAATTCCGCTATTATCCTCTCCACTACCTACTTTAGGTTTAGCTCTAAATCTGAGTACAGGCGTATTGTCATCCATATTCTGCTGATTTTCAATTTGGTTAGCATTTTTCATATCAGGTTGATTAGAAGCCTCTTGTTGTATTGTATCCATAGATGATTCACTATTTATAATAGATCTAGACAATGTGCTTTCATCTTTGAACTTGTCTTCACTACTAATAACTGATGAGGTGTCTATCTGTGTTATATCATCTAATGAAGATGACTCATTAACAGGAAGTAGATCTACACCACCTTGAGCTTCAGAAATAGAGATGGATTTCTGCTTTTTAGATGGGGTCCTTTCTATTTTAACAGAGACTGCTCTCTTAGGACTTGGAGATTGTGAAACACCTCTTGATATTAACTCCAATAATTTACCCTCGAGCTTCTTCAATTGCAAATGTATTTTATACCCTTTTTCTAGTTCTTGCTCTATTGCTAAATTTAAATTACCATTCTTCATTATAAGATTGTCTCTGTTTTTTTCGTATATTTCATTATACTTCACCTTATGATTATTTACTTTTATATCCAGTTTTTTAAGTTGGTTAACAAGCTCATTTCTAGTCTTTTCGTTTATGGCATTCTTATCCTTATTCAGTGTTGACTCTATTCTTTTGAGCTCTCCTGCTAAACTTGTAGAGTGCCCTGGATGTGTAACGACTAATCTATTATATGCTATATGTGCAGCTTCACTAGTTTTGTTGCTTTTTATACCCTTTTTCAAGCGCGCTGTATCAGCACTTATATACTTGTCTCCTACTGCTTCTAATTCTTCTTTTTTATGTTGAAATTCAAAATTTAAAAGTTCTTCTAGTTGTGCTAGTTCAATTGTACATCTATTTTTAGATTCTTCCAAATCATACAACTGCTTATTTGTCTCTGCTAATGTATGTTTTAGAGCCTTTAATTCACCTGTACTTTCATTAAGTTTATTTTCTGATTCTGTTAGTTGACCCTTTAGCCTTGCTATTTCATCATTTAACATACTTTCTAACTTAACTTTTTCATTTTGCAGTTTAGCTCTATCTGCTTCTAGTTCAGCTCTCACAGACGCTAAATATTCCTGTTTTTCAAGTTCATGCTGCTTTTGCTTTGCTTCAGCTTCCAATCTAATCTTGTTTATTTCGTCCTCTTTCTCTAATAATTCTCTAATTTTTTGCTCAGAATGCTCATTTGCTGAAGTCAATTTGCTTTGCAGCTCCTCTATAGATTTATCTAACTCTTCCTTACGTTTTGTTAATTCCAAAATAGCATTTACTTGATCTTCTGAACTCTTACTAATCTCTACTCTACTCTCTTTCTCTTTGTTCAATTCTCCATTTAATTGTGCTAACTTTACTTCTTGTGCCTCTAATTGTTCTTTTAATTTAGATTGTTCCGACAATAAGCTATTTCTTTCTGAGTCTAACTTTTCTTCTAACTCTTTTAGATTATCGTCTGAGTTTTTCTTTGCCTGTTCTACTATTTCTAACTTGGCTTTCTCATCAGACAATTGTTTATCCAGAGCATTTTTTTCTCCTGATAATTTATTATTTTCCTCTAATTTCTGGTTTAATTGCTGTTCTAACTCATGTTGTGAATTCTTCAGTTGATCTATGTGCGTATTTATATTAACTGCATTTTGTTCAGCATTTACTAGTTTCTCTCGTTCCTGTATTAACTCTGCCTCCAATTGTGCTTTTTCTTGATTTAATTTTATGAACTTTTGCTTTATTTCCTCTTGTGTTTCTTGTAATTTTGTATTAATTAATCCAACTTGTTCAGCCAATTTTTGTTCAGCTTCCTCAGCTTTATCTCTTGCAATTTGTAATTCGGCTTCCAACTTGCCTTTTTCATTCTCTAATTTAGATCTTTCTGCTTCAAGTGCATTTTGTACAGATACCACCATTTCTAATTGTTTATCATGCTCTTGTTTGTCAATTGCATACTTACTTTGTTTTTCTTCAATTTCTAGTAAAATTCTTGCTAATTCTTCTTTATTTGACGATAATTCTCGGTCCTTTTTATCAGAATTCTCATTTGCTACCTCTAATTTTTTCTGAAGTTCTTCATTAATTTTGGCTAATTCAGATTGCTTATTTAACACTGCTTGAGCTTGTGCATTTGACATTTTTATTACTTCTTCTGCTTGAGCCTTTTCTGTTATTATCTGTTGATTTAAGATGTTAACCTCATTTGTCTTTGCTGCTAACTCTACTTCTAGTCTACTTTTAGCTTGTTGTGTTTCTATAAACGATCTGTTTGTTATCTCCTCTCTTTCTAGCAATTCGTTTCTCTCTAATTCAATAGCTTTTTCCTTTTCAAGCAGTTCTTTTTCCCTTTGTGCTATTTTATCCAATTCTTCACTTGAGTTATCGGTTATTTTTTCTAATTCTCTTGCCAAATTAGTCTTCTCTTCCACTAATTTAGCTTTTTCCTTGGCAAAATCACTTTTCACCTTTTCTAGTTCAAAAGTTAAGCTTTCTCTAATCTCTTGCTGTTCAATTGCATATCTACCTTTTTCGGCTTCCATTGCTAGATTTAACGCGTCTAATTTAGCTTTTTCTTCTTTTAATTGATTTTTCAATGCAATTGTTTCATTTTCTAACCTAGTTGTTTCTTCCAATCTCTCATTTGATTCTTTTTCCATTTGCATCAACTGATTACTTAGAAGTTCCTTTTGATCTACATCTGCATTTAACTGTTTTCTTTGTTCATCTGAACTTTGCTTTAAGTCATTGAGTTCTTTTTGTGTTTTTGCCAATTTTATTTTTAAATCATCCAAAGTTTTATTTGATTCTTGTAAGGCAGTTTCAATTTGAGCTTTATCTGCAGCTAATGTAGATCTTTCTGATTCTAATTCTGCTTTCATTGCTGAATATCTTTGACTATCAATTTCATAGCTATTTTGTTTTGCTTGAGCTTCTAATTTAATGCTATTTAATTCTTCTTGTCTTGCTAATAGTTCTTGCTCTTTTTCTTGAGAACTTTCCTTGGCGAAATCTAATTCTCTCTTTAATTCTGCTTTGGTTTTTTGCAACTCCAGCATAGCTTTTACTTGTTCTTCTGAATTATTATTAATTTCTGCTAAATTTCTTTTCTGCTCATTCAATTCTTCACTTAATTTTTCTAGCTTTGATTCTTTTTCTTTCAATTGTTCATTTAATTTTGTTTGTTCTAGTAATAGGTTATTTTTTTCTGATTCTAAGTATTTTACTTGCTCACTTGAATTTTGATTTACTTGTTCTAGTGCGTTCTGAAGCATTTGAAGCTGTTCATTTGAATTTTTACTTTCTTCTGCTAATTTTGATTCTTGATCTCTTAATTCTGTGGCTAATTTTACTAACTCTTCCTGCTTTACCGATAACTGATTTTGTAACTCAATTTTTTCATTTAATAATCCACTTCTTTCTGATTCTAAGTTACTCTTTAGCTTAGTTAAGTTTTGGTTTGCTTCTTCTAACTTTTTCTCCAAACCATTTTTCTCTTCTTCTAATTTGTTTTTTTCCATCTCTAGAGCAGCTCGAAGAATTGCAATTTCTTGTTCTTTTTCCTCAGTTAAT
The DNA here is from genome assembly GCA_023898705.1 of Alphaproteobacteria bacterium. Classification (GTDB taxonomy): domain Bacteria; phylum Pseudomonadota; class Alphaproteobacteria; order CAJXXZ01; family 1604HC. The sequence continues at coordinate 482,136 of CP060235.1, read as the reverse complement.
TTGGATTGCTCTTCCAAATTTTTACCTGTATCTTCTAACGTAGAATCTTTGTCCGCTAATTGATTTGCAAATGTAAGTATTTTTTCTTGTGTAGTTTTCTCTATATCCTTTATTCTAGCTTCCAAGTTTGCCAGCTTAGCTTTTTCTGCTGACACACTTTCCTCTAATTGCGCTTTTTGACTTGCAAACTCTTTTTCTTTTTCATTCAACATTGCTTCAAGAGCTTCTTTGTTTTTTGATATATCTTCTTTCTCTTGCAATTCTATTTCTAGTTTGGTTTGTAATAGTTTGATTTGTTCATCTGATTCTGTATTAGCCTTGTCTAATGCCAATTTCAATTTTTCTTCAAATGCCTGTTTTGCAATTAAAGATCTTTTTTTCTCTTCTTCTAACTCTATTTTTTGTGCAGCAATTAAAGCTTCCTCTCTTTCCAATAATTCTCTTTCTTTCTGTTCTACTAGTTTCTTAAGTGTTTCCAATTCTAATTGGATCATCTTCACTTGCTCATCAGAATTGGCATTTGCTGTTGCCAAAGCAGAATCTTTTTCTTTTATTTCCAGCTCTAATTTATGCAACTGTTCATCTCTTGCCAGTTCTAATTCTTGTAATTTCTGCCTTTCTTCTATTAATTGTTTTTCTAATGTTTGTTTATCTTCAAATGAACTTTGTTCTAATTCAGCTTGCATTAAGATTAATTTTTTCTCTAATTGTTCCTTCTCAATTAGAGCATTTTTTGCACTATTCAACTTTTCTTCTTGTAATATCTCTTTTTCTTGTTCAATCTGTTTGATTTTTTCTTCCAAATTCGCCTTAATCTCTACTAATGATGATTGATCTGAAGCTAATTTTTCTTGGGCTTCTTGTAATTCAACTTGCAACTGTTTTATTTGTGCACCTGAAGCTGCCTTTTCTTCTAATAACTGTTTTTCCAAGGCCAATTTAGTCTCTAATATTTGTCTTTCTAGCTTTTTCTGATCTTCATCATTACTTGTACTTGCAGCTTCTAAATCTGCTTTTTCCAGTTGTAATAGATGAATTTTATCTTTTAATTGCTTTATTTCTTTTGATGAATTATTTGCTTGTGCATTTAGCTGGGTTGTATTGTGACGTATATCTTCTATCTTCTTATCTAATACTCTTTGTAGCTCTTGCAATTTTTGCGCTAATTCATTTTTTTCTTTAAGTAGCTCTTCTTCTCTTCTTTTTTTAGAAGAAGCTAAATTTTGCAGATTTTGAACTTGAGTTGCTAACTTACTTTGTAATTTTTTTGTCAACTTCTCCAAACGGATTACGGCGCCTTTATTATATTGATCCCTCTGCTTAGTTTTTTGTTCGTTTTTCTTATATTGCTGTCTACTTTTGGTTTGATTTAATAAAGTATCTATTATTTTTTGCGAATTTTGCTGAACATTTTTTCTACTTTTTTCAAAAGTTGCGTTTCTTGTTTTTCGATCAGCATATACGCTAAAACACAATATGTTTAAAATAATAAAGGATAAAGACTTCATCATAGGCTCCTATTACATAAACATTACTATAATTTTATAAACAAATGATAAATATAATTCAAACAACACATTATAGGTCTAAATATAACATCAAGCTATACTTGTTACACTGGACATAATTTCATTTATTATATCAGCAATTAAACTATCTCTCATATTCATTGAACTCTTTACCGAATCAATTAGCACACTTCCATTAGAAGCAAAATTAGCAGTTAATGGATAATTTTCATTTAACTTATCAGCCAGTAAAACCCATTGTTTGTCATTTAAGTCTAATTTAGCAATGTTATTTTTGATATCTGTATCTAAATTTAGTATGATATTTGTAATCTCACTCGCATAAGTCTTAACTAAGCTTACATTTTGCCCTAACTTGTTCTTTACACTTGTTGCAAACATACTATTTAGGTATTCGTTCACATTTTGCTGATTACTTAAATCTAATATAACATCATGCCTTACAAAATTTGCAAAGTTTTCTAAACATCCTGCATGCATACCCTGAAACTCAGTAGCCTTATCAATTAATGCTTGTATCGATTCAGATGATTGTTCATTTTGATTTATGTTTTCATTAATTGCATCTAAACTTTTAGCTTTATCTATGGCATCTTCCAGTTTGTTTGCTAAATTGTTAGCATGCTCTATATTACCAGTAATGGCTGTTAGTGCTAAATTATCATTATTTATGGTTTCTGTTTTCATCAAAATATCATTTGCCAGCCCATCAAGCTTATTTTGTATCTCACTTGTTTCTAGCACTTTGCTTTCATGCTGTTTTAGAAATTCTAATTTACCATGCAATTTTGCTATTCTTACTTCACAATATTTGATTGTGTTTTTATGTGCATCCTCTTCTTCCGTAGAAAGATCAGTTAATTGTGTTAAATTACTCAATTTCCCTTCAAAATAAACTTTAAGTTGCTCAACGGATTTTAATACCTCTAATGCATTAATCTTATCTTCATCGTCTAGATAGTCATCTCTATCCTCATCTGCTATTGTATTTTCACCATTTATTTCTTCAATCAACAGTTGAATTTCTGATAACTCTGAATCTTTAGTATAATCAACATCAAATCCAAATTCATTAAAATTAGTAACAGCAAATAAAGCAACAATCTCCTTATTAATGTCCTCTATTTGCTCATTCTTAGCTTTCTGTTCACCTTGCAATTCAGCTATTTCCTGATTTGCATCATTAATTTTGTTTTGAAGAACATCAGCCTCACCATTTTGTGTATTGATTTGTGCTTCTAAATCACTAATTTGTTGAGCTACCACATCTATTTTTAACTTACCATTTGCATCAAAATATGAAGCTGCCTCAGGATCTTGCTTGATTTGACTAAGCTGATTTACGCATTCATCCCTTTTAGTAGTCAATCCAACTATTGTCGCAGTTAGCTCATCCAATCTAGCTTTATGCTCGTTGAATTGATCAAAATCACGAATAACTTCATTAACTATATTGGTTATTTCACCTTCTTCATTATCAGTGATCAAATTATTTAAAGCATTCTGCAATCGTGTATTTACTGTATTATCAATAGAAAACGTAGATACGTTGGCTTGCAGATCAGCATAATACTTTGCTAATTCCTGCCTAATACTTTCAGATAATTCTTTTAGTAAGTTCAACTTATCACTTGTAGATTGCGTAAGGCCAATTCTGGAGTTAAGCTTGTTTTGTATATCAGCTCTACCTACATTATTTTCACTTAAATCAAGACTATTTGTAATCGTTGCATTAACAGCTGGTAAAATAGTATCTTTTTTAGAAGCATACGTAAAATCAAGTACCCTATCGATCCAATTAGTTAATGTATCAATTTTAGCAGACATATAAGGAGTAAAATAGAAATTTTGAACGTAATCGTTATATCTTTTAATGATAAAATTGGCAAATTGTACGTTTATATCTATAACATTAGGATTCAATCCAAGATATGTAGAATTAGCCAAAAATGTATCATAGGTGATCAACTGACCATCAGAACCAATTATACCAGCTTGATGCATTGCAAGATTAAAACTGTCTTCACTTGCTATACTAGAATTTGCATAAGCCTCTAACAAATATTGAAGTTCATCATTATAATTAATGAATTTGATATTTGATTCAGAAGATTTAAATTCTACTCTTGCTCTAATAGCTTCAACTGAATCAACTGTATTTAATGAATCAAAAATACCTATATAGTATTCTATATCACCCAAGCTTGCCTTATGATCATCCAACAACATGTCAACCATTGTTAAATCATTCTGATTAGCAATATGCTTTTGCAAGTCATCTTGTTGCTGCATCCATGTCTGCAATTCAGTAAGAATATTAACACTATTCATACTTTTGACTTTCTGTATAATTGCATCTAGCTTATTTATATCAGCTCCAGCATCGTTAAATTCTGAATCCAAGTTAATTAAAGGAGCCAATCCATTTAATTTTGCTGCTAAGATTTGTTTAATCGTTTGATTATTACTTAACTTTTTTCCTGACAATAATTCAGGAAGCTTATTAAGATTTTTGAGTTTATCAACAATCTGATGTATTACATTAGCTATATGATTGATCAAATTAGCTTCACTTTCATCCACAACTGACTCTAAAGTTTGATTAAAAGTTCCCAAATTATTCTTATTTTCTTCCAACCTATTAGCAAAGGTTTCTAGTTCTAGTTTCTGTTTTTTGTAAAAATTAGCCAAATATCTTGCTCTATTTATACTTGCTTGATTTTGCTCAAATTTAGCCGAATCTTTAATAGAATCATAAATTTCTTGCAATCCTGTAGATCCATTTAAGATAGCCTCTTTATTATCTATTATTAGTTTAAGTAGCTCATGCTTATTTTCCTTAGCATCATCAACAAATAAAAATGGTATAAAGTTTTCTAGAAAATTCCTTCTCTCACTTTGAAAAATCTGATATGTCCAATCAGTAATTTTATGCTTATCAGCAGTATCTTCAACATCTAACTTCCTTGCTACAGTTGTAAAAACATCATCACGATAACGCAATTTGTCCCAATCCACAAAAATTCTACCTATAAACTGATCACTATCTGAAGAATCATTAAATGCTTGTACTGCCTTTGCTACATCATGACATTGAATATATTGACCAGTCTTATATGTCTTTAAAACATTCAAAGAGGTGGTTCTAGGAGCGGATTCACCTAATTCAAAAATTTTATTATCATGACATAACCATTTAGTATCATCAAGAAAAACTAAAAAGCCTTCGCTTTTTTTTAAAATAGATTTAGCAGAGCTAAAACTCTCAATTAAATTAGGTATAAAATTCCTATCTACCAAATCAATTTTCCTACCAGCTAAATTGTAAGCACTAATTATACAAGTGCATATAAGTAATTTCTTGCTATATTTCATTATCCTCCAAATATTGGAATAATTTTGATATAAACATATCAATAAATTGATAAGATTCGTCTTCTTTTTTTTATAAAAACTATATACTTAAAGGCTAAAAATAATTTTTGGTTAACACCCAGCAAAGATAGATAATTTCTACGCTCAAGCTATAATTACTTTTTGCTTTTATCAACATTATGCTTAAAATAACAAATGTCGGCATCATTCATTATATATTTTCTACCTTCTTGTCTGATTTTTCCCAGAATTTTGCATTCCTGATGGCCATTGTACTGAACAAAATCGTCATAAGCCACAACTTCAGCACAAATAAAACCTTTTTCAAAATCAGTATGAATTTTACCGGCTGCTTGCGGTGCTGTAGCACCTTTAATGATACTCCACCCTCTCGCCTCTTTAGGTCCAACAGTAAAAAAAGTTAATAAGCCTAGCATGTTATAACCAGTTTTAAGAACGAGATTCAAGCCAGTTTCTTTCAAATCATACATGTCATACATTTGCGATCTATCTTGTTCATTAAGAGTTAAAAAACTTTCCTCTAATTTTGCAGAAATATTAATAATAATATCATGAGGAAAAGCTTGCTTTAATTTCTCTAGGTGAGCGTTTCCCATGACAATTTCATCTTCTCTCATATTTGCGACATAAAGCTTAGGTAATATCGTAATCATTCCTTTTTGTTTTAGCCATAATCTTTCGTCAGTATTAAAATCACATGAACTTAAATACAGCTCTTTTTCCAAAAATCCTAAAGCTTTCTCTGCTAAAAGTTGCTCTTTTGAGTCCAACTTACTCTTTCTTCTCTCTAGCATTTTTTTTAAAATATCTGTATCAGCAAGCATAAGTTCCATTTCTATTAATTGGACATCACGTACAGGATCGATGCTGTTTTCTACATGCATGACATTATCATCATCAAAACACCTAACCACATGCATAATAAGGTCTACCTCTCTAATACAACCTAAAAAACTGTTTCCCTGCCCTTTCCCTTCACTAGCACCCTCAATCAAGCCAGCTATATCAATACAAGTTAAAGTTGGATATATAATTTTCTGCGATTTCTCAATATTAGCCACTCTATCTAATCTTTCGTCATAAATAGCAATCTGACCTTTATTAGGACTAATAGTACAAAAAGCATAATTTGAAGCTTCAGCAATAACCTTTTTCATTACCACATTAAAAAGAGTAGACTTACCTACGTTAGGCAAGCCAACAAAACCACATGAAAAACTCATATAAAGTTTATACCGTAAAAAGTAAAAAAAAGCGACTATTACAACATGAAAAGAATTTAATTAACCATTTGTTGCATATCGCACTCACTTCAAAATCAAAACACGACTCGTCATGCTTCTTTTAAATTCATCTTATCTAAAATTTCAATTCTCTTTAATTACAGAATCAATCCATTTAAGCAGACTTGCTTCATCCATACTTCCAGACCTTCTAGACTTCTCTTCACCTTTATAAAATAAGATCAATGTTGGAATAGTCATTATTCCATAAGAAGTTGCGAACTCTCTATTTTCATCTATATTAAGTTTATAGAATTTTATAGATGATTTCTTCGCAGCAGATTCAAAGATAGGTTCAAATGCCATACAGGGTCCACACCACGCCGCACCAAAATCGACAATACAATCCTCGGTAACCTTATCCGAAGTAAAAATTTTATCAATCAAATCTTGATTTAATTGAATAGCTGACTTAACGTTCATTTCGCCTCCAGAATAAAGCTTAATTCTTTTTAGTATAAAAGTCACGATAAATTTATTTATTTTGCAATTAATAGTCAGATTTTTACTCAAAAAGGTTTGCACAAAAATCAAAAACATGATATGTTTCTCTCTATAGGGTGAAAGATGTATAAATTAAAAACGAAAAAATCTCTTGCTAAAAGGTTGATATTTGCTCATGGTAGGATTAAGAGGGGCAATGCTTTTAAAAGACATAATCAAAGAAAAAGACCTACTAGTTTGAAGGTAGAAAATAGGAGATTAAGCGGTTTACATTGTTCACATCTAAGGACAGTGCTTAAAGCTTTGCCTTATGGAGGTATGTAAGAGATGACAAGACAAAAAAGAGGAGTAACAAAAAGAAAGACTCACAAAAAGTTTTTGGCTTATGCTTCTGGATTTAGAGGCAGATCTTCTACTTGTTACAGAATTGCTAGAAACAGAGTGGAGAAGGCTTGGCAACATGCATATGACCATAGGAAACAAAAGACTAGAGAGTTTAGATCTTTATTTATACAGAGAATCAGTGCCGCTGTCAGATCTATGGGACTTAATTACAGCAGGTTTATGAATCTGGTTTCTAAAGCAGGCTTGGAACTAAATAGAAAAGTTCTTTCTCAAATGGCTATATTAGAGCCTGAAACATTTAAGAATCTGGTTAATAGCTTAACCAAGGCGTAAAAGTGAATGAGTTCATTCAATTACAAGATCAAATAACAAAAGAATTTAAGACAGTTGATAGCGCAAATCAGGCTAATCATTTTAAGTCTAAGTTTATAGGGAAGAATGGAATTTTAACCGAGCTTCTAAATCAGCTCAAGCATTTAGATGCAGAATCTAAAAAGAAGCATGGATATGAAATTAATAAATTGAAAAATCTGGTTACTAGCCTATATTCTTCTTTTAATGAAAATCTAGATCAAAGTGAAAGTATACAGACTGATTATTCTATACCTGTTTATGTGAACAAAGGAAGTTTGCACCCTTTAACTCTCGCAATTAAGCAAATCCATGAGATTATGCAAAATTTTGGTTTTATGTATGAATTAGGACCATCCGTGGAAGATACTTACTACAATTTCGACGCTTTAAATATTGATCATAATCATCCTTCCAGAGATGCAAAAGAAACCTTTTTCACTGCAAACAACGTATTAAGAACACACACAACTGCAGTACAAATTAGAGCTTTGGAATCCCAAAAGTACACAAATAATTTTAGAGTATATTCAATCGGTGATGTTTATAGAAGAGATGATGATGCAACTCACCTACCAATGTTTCATCAAATAGAAGGTTTTGTGATCGATGAAGAAGCTTCTATAGCAACATTAAAATATTTTTTACTTAACTTTTTAAGAAAGTTTTTTGAAAATGATAATATATCGATTAGATTAAGGCCTGGCTATTTTCCTTTCACAGAGCCATCCGTAGAAGTTGATGTTAAGTTTGAAAACGGTAAATGGCTAGAGATATTGGGAGCTGGAATAATACGAAAGAATATATTATCATCCTATGGACATAAAAATGGATTTGCGTTTGGAATAGGGTTAGAACGAATCACTATGATTAAATTTGGAATTAATAATATGCGAAATTTCGTAACTAATGATTATCCTTGGTTACAAAATTATTCATCTAGGAGATAAAAATGAAGTTTACTATAAATTGGTTAAAGGATTTTTGTAATTTTGACATTGAGAATATAGAGGATTTTTTATTAAACAGAGGGTTTGAAATTAATCATAAAAAAATTAAAAAAAATTATGAAAAGTTCAAAATTTGTCAAATTACAAAAGTTACAAAACATCCAAATGCTGACAAGCTAAATATATGTGAAATTCAATTTAGCGGCGGGTGCGAAACAATAGTATGTGGAGCTAGTAATGTATATGAGGGCATGTTTACCATTTTTGCACCTGTAGGAACCGTGATTCCAGGTAATGATTTGTTAATCCAAAAAACCAAAATTAGAGGAGTTGAAAGCAATGGGATGCTATGCTCGTGCAAGGAATTGGATATAAATGGTGATGATGAAGGTATTATTGATTTAGCATATACAAATTTACATACACAAATAGAAGATTTAATAGATTTAAGCGAATCTTATGAGATAGAAGTTACAACAAATAGAAAAGATGTTTTAAATATAGTTGGCCTATGTAAAGAAATAAACAATGAAAGATTGAATAAATTTGAAAATAGTACAATCAAAATTAACAAATCTAATCATCCCCAAAATTTTTCTTTTATTTCTATCAAAATTGATACGCTGGAAGATACAAATAAAACTCCATTTTTTATCAAACAGAGATTAAATTTTTCAAAAGAACATATAGATACATCTTGTTTTAAAAATATAATCAACTACGTTAGCTTGTGTTTCGGATATAAATTTGCTATTTCAAATATGGGTATACAAGAATTTTCAAAGCCAGATTCTGACTTTGGGTCTAAAAACTATTTCTCAGGAGAATTCAAATATATTCACCTAATTATTTTGCATAATCAGAACAAATATTTACAATACTCTCATGGAGATACATCTGAAGCTAAGAATGCTGCTTATTACCTTATCCAACTGCTAGAGAGATACTGCAACTTAAGAATAGACAGTATAGAATGTAGTTTAATATATGAAACCCAAAATGAAATATCTCTACAGTTCGAGGACCTAAATAGGGTTTCAGGTTCCATTTACACTCCTGGTGAAGCTATTTATGCTCTAACTAAGTTAGGGTTTATAATAATAAATAGCAATGAGAACTCAGTTAATGTCAAAGCACCATTGCATAGAAAGAATGATATATTGGATGAGTATTGCCTAATTGAAGAAATCATCAGATTTTATGGGTTGGATAGAATTGAACTTAAGAGTTTGAAACCTATAGAATCTACATTCGATAACGAACTAGATTATGCTGAGGTAAAAAATTTTTGGTATTATAAAGGATTTACAGAAGTTAGAAATATGCCATTTACTAATATATATTCAGACAACTCCATAGAAATAGATAACCCTATGACTATCAAACAAAAATATCTAAGGATATCTTTAAGCGATAATGTGTTGGATGTAGCCAAGAAGTACATCAGATATAATTGGCAATGCAATAAAATTTTTGAAATTGGGAAAGTGTTTACAAACGAATCTGAATACACTTCCTTATGTTGCTTATGGATTGACCAATTCAAAACTTGGGATATGAAACTAGACTTTTTTTCATGTAAGACTGAGGTAGAAGAGTTTTTAAATACTTTCAATATTGCATACGATAGTAATTCAAATTTAACTGATGGTTGCGTATGGAAATTACAGGGCAAATCTATTTGTTCATTAAAGGAAATTAGTAATCTAAATAATAAAAAGCTCAAAGACAAAATTTTTATTTTTGAAATTAACTTAAATAACATAGATAGCAAACAGGCTTATATTAGATACAACACAGGCACTTATCACCAAGTAAATTCCAAAGATTTTTCTATTAAGGTACCAGCGAATACGCCTGTATCTAAAGTTATAGATACCATAAAAGATAAGTTTAATGATAGAGTTAGAATAAGTATTTTTGATATTTTCAAAAGCAAAAAATTAAATGAAGAAAAATCAGTAGGAATCAGATTAACTTGGGATAATCTATCTAGTACTCAAACGAGTGAAGAGATAGAATTGGATAGTAAGCAACTAGTAGAAGCTATTACAGAAATAGGGTGTAAGTATGAATAATGAAAAAAACCTTAAGCTACAAAATGTTAAAGATAAAGTAGACTTTGACGATTATCTTAAGAACACTCAGAATTTTACGCCGATCACACGAATAAGAAATTTTGCTATTATAGCCCATATAGACCATGGGAAATCTACTCTATCTGACAGGCTAATAGAAATTTGTAAAGGAGTAGATCAGAGAGATTTAAGAATGCAAATATTAGATTCTTTAGATGTTGAGCGTGAGCGTGGGATTACCGTTAAAGCCCAAACTGTATCTTTACAATATACATATCAGAATCAAGACTATTCACTTAATTTAATTGATACACCTGGACATGTTGATTTCAGTTATGAAGTAAGTAGATCCCTAATAGCGTGTGAAGGCGCTATTGTTTTAATTGATTCTACACAAGGAATACAGGCTCAAACTATTGCAAACATATACAAGGCTATTGAAGCAAATTTAGTTTTGATACCTGTATTAAATAAAATCGACCTGCCTTCATCTAATATTGAAAGTTCCACCAAACAAATTCATAATTTATTAGGCATATATGAAGATATTTTAGCAGTATCTGGCAAAACTGGTGCAGGAGTTGAACAGTTAATTCAAAAGATAATTGACACTTTTCCTAACCCTGTTGGCGAATTAAACAAGGAATTCAAAGCTCTTTTATTTGATGGATGGTTTGACCAATTTTTGGGAATAATTTTAATGATCAAAGTGATAGATGGTTACATTAAACCTGGAATGTCAATTAGAATGTTAAATGGTCAGTCTTCGTATACAGTAGATCAAGTGGGTGTTTTTACGCCCAAGAAAAAAACATTACAACATTTAAGCTCTGGAATGGTAGGATTTGTAATTGCAAACATCAGAACGCTATCTGATATAACTCTTGGGGACACCATGGTATTAAAAAACAGCCAAATTAACACTCCTATTTTGCGTTTACAATCCATAAAACCATCTGTTTTCTGTTGCATTTATCCTATAGATACTGTTGATTACAAACTTTTGAAAGAATCACTGGAAAAATTAAAGTTACATGACGGAAGCTTAACGGTAGAGAAAGTTAATATGCCAACGTTAGGGTCTGGATTTAAATGTGGATTTTTAGGATTACTACATCTAGAGGTGATTCAACAAAGATTGGAACAAGAGTTTGATTTGAATGTTTTAATGACCGCACCTTCTGTCGAATACAAAATGACCAAGCAAAATGGAGACGTCTCCTTCATTAACCACCCTTCAGAGTTGCCAGAGAGGCAAAAAATTGAAAAATTGGAAGAACCATGGGTAAATGTAACTATTATATCTCCAGAAAATTACTTAGGAACATGTATAGCCTTATGTGAAGACAAAAGAGGAGAGCAAGTAGGGTTAGAATATTTAGAAGGGTTAACAGATGATTCTAAAAGATGTATTTTGAAATATAAGTTACCACTAGCAGATATCATATTTGACTTTCATGATAAATTAAAGTCTATTACCCAGGGATATGGCAGTTTTGAATATGAAAATGATGATTACAGAGAATCTGACATAGTCCCTTTGCACATATTAGTTGATGGAGTCCAAGTAGATGCATTATCTACCATGATATACAAGGGTAACGCTGAATCTTATGGAAGGTGGGTTTGTTTATCATTGAAAGATTCTATAGACAAACATCTGTTTCCAATTGCCGTACAAGCTGCCATAGGGGTCAAAGTAATAGCAAGAGAAACTATACCTGCATTGAGAAAGGATGTTACTGCAAAATGCTATGGAGGAGACATCACTAGAAAAAGAAAATTATTGGAAAAGCAAAAAAAGGGAAAGAAAAAAATGAAAGAATTGATGGCCGGGAAAGTATCTGTACCACATAAAGCAATACTCAAAGTATTAAGGAGAACTCAGTGATTCATGGGAATGTTATAATAGGACGCATTAAAATAAATTTAGTTATTAGGGGATAAGTTTATAAATATGTTATCCAGGAGGGTCATGCGATTAATCTTTAAGGTGTTATTAAATAGCATTATCATTGGTGTATTTAGTATTTTATTTGTTAATCTCACCGTGCCAAGAGCAGAGGATGTATTTAGAATGAAGTTTTCTCCATACATCATTTTCAAAGATAGTCAAAATAATTTGCTTGCTACCTATGGCTCAATTAAATATCCTGACACCAAATTTGAAGATATACCAACTCCCATTATCAATTCGCTAATAGTTTTAGAAGATAAAAGATTTTGGCATCATTGCGGCATTGATTTTCTAGGAATAATCAGAGCAGCCTATAAAAATTTCACTTCAAATAAAATTGTTGAAGGCGGTAGTTCAATTACTCAACAACTAGCTAAAAACATAATTTTCAATATAGAAGGTTTCGATAAGCGTAAATCCTATCTTAGAAAAGTCAGAGAAGCAATTTTAGCAATAAAGCTAGAATTTACTTTTACAAAGAAAGAAATCATAAGTTTATATTTAAGTAGAGTCTATTTTGGAAGTAATACTTATGGCATAAAAGCAGCAGCTTGGAAATTTTTTGGAAAACAAAATTTAAATGATCTGACCATTTTCGAATCCGCTTATTTAATTAGTTTGCTAAAAGCTCCATCTAGATACTCTTTCAATAATGAGTCAGTAAAAGACAGAATTAACTTTGTTTTATCTAAGATGTTAGAATATAATTATATTTCTATTGAAGAATATGAACTTGCGATTTTAAATAAACCTATGTTGTTACACAATAATCTAAATAACGATTCAATGTTTTATTTTACAGACTGGGTGTTACACAGTCAGATACCCAGTTGGATTAGTGATATGAATTATAATTTGGAAATAATTACAACTATTGATTCACAATTACAGGAGGCTGCATTTAAATCCACCCAAGAAGTATTTAAACAAACATCACATAAATGGAAAATGGGTAATCTTGCTCTATTAGCGACTGACTATAATGGAAACGTAAAATGCATGATTGGGGGAGTCAAATACCATAATGGTGGATTCAACAGAGCAACTCAAGCATTAAGACAAACCGGATCACTATTCAAATTTTTTGTATATTTGGAAGCAATAAGAAATAATATAGATGAAAATACATTAATAGAAGATTCATCGCCAAATATTAATGGTTGGAGTCCTAGCAACTATTATCATATAGAACAAGGAATCCTACCAATGCAAATTGGATTAATTAAATCTATTAATGGTATTACTGTTAGATTGGCTCAACAAGTTGGAATAAATAAAATCATTGAGTTGGCTCATTTGTTAGGGTTAGAGCAGAATATTCCAAATGATTTATCAATATCCCTAGGCAGTGCAAATGCTAGATTAATTGAAATGGTTAGAGCTTTTTCAGTAGTCCCAAACCAAGGAGAATTATCTAATATCAATGGAATAATCAAAGTTAAAAATAGTGATACTGGACAAATATTGGTAGATTATTCAGAACATCAACATGAGAAAAAAAGTGCTATTCAAATATTAGAAGCAAATAGAATAGGAACTATATTGAGAAAAGTTGTTTTAGAAGGTACCGCAAGAAGTTTAAAAACCCTACCCTACCCTGTAGCAGGAAAGACGGGATCTTCCCAAAAATATAGCGATTTTTGGTTTGTTGGGTTTACACCTAAATTGATAATAGGTACATGGTGCGGAAATGATGATTACAATCAAAAAATGATGTTAAATAAAGGTCCAAATCCAAGTTTATTAATATGGAAAAAATTCGCAGAAGCTATCCAACATAGTCAGATAGAGATTGATAATTTTAACCAAAATTTTATTGTGTAGACTAATATAGTGTTGGCATGCCTTTGCTGAAATAATTAATTTTTAAATCTTTAGATTTTATAATTTGCTTGTAGTAGAAGGGAAATCGTTCTTCTAAATATTTAGACAATACATCTTTTTTCATACATGCATCTATTTTTCCCATAAAAAGTATTAAAACAAAGTAGAATAACATCAAATTCAGTATAAAAATGAAAAATCTACAATTTATTAATTAAAATTTTAAATTTATTTTTTTAATTCATGATTTATGCTGTAAATTAATGATAAAAGAAGAAATGAAAAACCAAAAATGATGTACAAAAATGAAATATTATCCCCTAACTTAAGACCAAATAAAATAGACAGAGGAAATGAAATAAATCTGAGAGGCTGAAGAGCCGATATACTCTCTAACTGATAAGCTTTTAATATAAAAAATATCAAAAAATTACCTAACAATCCCTGTATTACATATAAAATCAAATAATTTATAGGAATTGCAACATAACAACATAAAATAAAAGGCAATGTTAAAATTGATACGCCCAAGGAACTAAAGAATAACATGTTAATCAAACTTTCATTTTTATTCAATAAATACTTATTCACTACATCTAATGTAGCGTATAGTATACATGCCAAGACCATAGCAAACACCACATATAAGCTACTAAATTCTATATATTTAAAAGCCACTAAGAAAACTCCCGCACACCCTAATACGATAGATACTAACCTTTTTTCTATTGATTCATGCAAGAAAAAATAGGCTATAATAGATACAAAAAATGGGATAGAAAATTCCATGAATGTAGCAAAAATGAGGCTGCTATGCGACACTCCATAAGTCCATAACAACATTGGGACTAATAATAGTATTGACCTTATAAAATGGTTCTTGGATTGTGCGGTCAAACTACTCTTTTTTCCGACTATAAAAAAAGGAAATAAAAAACATGCACTGAAAAAGAAACGATAAAAAGTAGCTTGTACAACAGGTATCATAATTGTATTATTCACAGCTATATAACGCAGTATAAAATCATTAAAAAAACCGCACAAAATCGACATTGTAAACCACAATGAGGCTTTTAGGTAAGAAAGGTTCTCTGTACGCATTACTTTCTATAACTTCCTTTAATAACAAACTTATAGCCTTTTTCTCTCATAAAACTATCGTCTTCGTCAAACAAATCAATAGCCAAGATACAGAGCTTACACTTTTCATCTAATTTAGCCAATCGTTTTTCCACAGTCGACTTAGAAGCTTTACATCTATCCAACTGCCTTCTGACTACCAAATGTTTTAAATATTCCTCATAAGCACTTCTACACCATTTTCTTACAAAAAAGCTTTTGATACCGTAAGAAAAATCATACCAAGTATCTTTCTCAAATGCATCTTTTAATGCATTCACTCTTTTGGTTTCATATATGATAGGGTCACCTGTAAAATTTTTTTGATTCTTCTGAGAAGACAAAGATTTTCCCGCACTACCACTCGAGACCTCAGAAAACACTGAAAAGCAAATAAACAAAAAAGCTAACAAAACCATCAGGTGATTATAATATAAAAAATATAGCAATTCAACTATCATTGATTTTGTGAGATCTTATCATATTCTTTGGATACAACAAGAACAGAGCGTATCCAAACTAACATAAATAAAGCTACTATGTATACTAAATACTTAGAAATATACGTTTGTGTAGCAGAAGGCATCAGAATCAAGAATAGAGCTTGAACATAACCACTCATTGCTTTTGAAAATTTACTACCAAAAACATCTATCATGGTTTTTCCCTTCAATCGTTCGGATTGTGTCAAAGGCATATAAGCAATTTCCTTAATTGGATCAAATACAGAATATTTTAGGAATCGATTTGATATATAATAAATTGACCCGAATAAAGACACTACAGAAAGTTGAAACTTATAATTTATTTGAAAAATACTAGAATTAAATAAGACAAAATAGAAAATAGAGGCAACGCAAGTTAAACTTACTGGGACAAGCAAACCCATATTTCTCCAAGACATATTTTTAATTAAATAGCTTGGCAAGTAAAATAACAATATAGAAATAAATCCAGAACTCATATAGATCATGCCTAAATCCCTACCATATAATTCATAATTAGAGTTTGAACTATGCAAAACTGACTTCCAAGTTACTTCTATCAAATTGCTGGTAAAATGATAACAAAACACGATCAACATAATATTTCGCAAATATTTTGATGAAATAAAAATATGCAACATACTTTTAAAACTAAAATTACCCTTATTTGATTTATCTAAATTAACAGTATCAACAACAGCAAACATAAATTTATAAAGCATTATAATAAGCAAGACTATTAATGAAATAAGCAAACTCATAAGAGGTACTTTGTAATAAAAATTAGACTCAAACAAAAAAGAGATTAATCCTCCACCCACCATCATTCCAACATTACCCAAAATACCAAAATAGACGTAAGTTAATCTGGCCTCCTGGATTGTATTAATGCTATTAGCAAATTGCCAAAATATAAGGTTGAGAGCAATTGATGACCATAATTCAGAAAAAACGTAAAACAAAGCATTAGACCAGGAACCATAAATAACAAAAACCCATTTTAAGTATGCGTATTTGCTAATTAAAAGTTTAATAACATTTGCATTAGGCTGTAACAAATAACGAAATGGATATATGAATAGAGCATATATAGCAAAAAAAATAGAAAAAGTAGATAAAATAAAGTATATTATCTTTTTAGCGTCAAACCTTAAACTTGCTTTAGTATAAAAATACACAAACACTATTGAAATAGGCATCACTAAACAAGATTTAATAAAATGGACAACCTCTATACTAGAATTATTGGAAAATAAAAGGGTATCCTTCATAACCCTCAACATTGCATTACTAAGCAGCGTCAAAGTGATTATGGACAACAAGCCCCAAAATTTACTGTTAGCAAATCGCCTTACGGATTTAAGCACATCCATCCCACTCGAATCATAATATCATAATCCATAATCAATTTTACTACTTTGGCATTTTATGTCTATAACTATGAATACCAATCTAGTAAAAATCTTACAGGTTTTTCTTTAAAGTTTTTCATAACTTGAGATGCAACTTTCAGCGTTTCATTCATATGATCAATCGATGAATTTAACTTTGGCAAATAAATATAAAATAAATCATTCAAATTATGCTTACCGTCCTTCAAGGATGAATTAATAATAAACAATATGGAATTAATGGAATCTGAAGCAACAATCAGTTTACTCGACATAGCATCCACTTTTTTCATAACTTCATTCATGTTATTTATCAAAACATTTAACTTATTCACATCTAAATTACGTAATTTCTTCATAAATTCTGATGAGTCTAAGGCTATCTTATTAGCATTATCTAACATATCAGACATCTTTGAATTTTGTGATTGAATTTGTACATACCCAAACTTATGTTTCAACTTAACATCATCGGTTGACTTAATAAGACTGATATACTTGTGGCCAGCAATACCTCTATTCTCTAATTGGGCTATTTTATTTTTGATATTAAATTTTCTGTTTAAAACTACTATAACATCAATAGTTTCATCATTATAATCCAAATCAATTTTTTTGACATATCCTATGTTTATGCCATTAAAGAAAATACTAGATCCAATCTCTAATCCAATCACATCTTTAGGAAAGTTGATCAAGACCTTATTGCCTTTATATGGATAAGTACAATTTATCAAATAGACTAAAGAAGCAGCTATGCTCAAGGCAAAAAATATAAAAAACAATCTGCTCCAATTAAAAAATCTTTTATTAAAAAAATGCATAATTTACTTTTACTTCCGACTCACTTATTTGATTAAACTTTCCACTTTGCAACATATAATACCTATCCGATTTCAAAAAATGGTGTGTAATACATATGATAGACATTTTTTTTGATAATTTATATATCAATTCTTGTATATGTTTCAAGTTTACATTATCAAGACCAGAAAAAGGCTCATCAAGAATTAATAAATTTGGATCTGTTGCTATAGCTCTGGCCAAAGCTACTTTTTTCATCATACCTCCCGACAACATATGTGGATATTTATATGCATCATCATAATTCAAATTTACCAAAAAAAGCTTACGAAATGCTAATTCTATTGCAATATTCCACTCTAAATTTGCTACATATCTTAAAGGGAAAGCAATGTTTTCTATTACCGTTTTATCTGCAAACAAGGCATTATTTTGAACTTGATAAGCAATTTTAGAGTTTAATGAATCAACGTTTTGAATTCTCTTCCCTAAAAAGAAAATTTCACCAGAGGTGATTGGCATAAAATTAAGTACTACATTAGCAAAAGTGGTTTTTCCACTACCAGAGCCTCCCATCAATGAAACTATCTCTCCAGCACTAATGGAAAAATTGAGATTATCATGAATTTTAACTCCATTGATAATTGTAGTAATGTTTTTTAACTCTAACAACATATTTATATTCCCAATCTAGTACATATATACATCATCAACATGTCTAAAAATACTATTCCACCTATTGTATAGGTCACCGATTTTACTATTGCTTTCCCTAAATTTTCATTTCCAAAATCATATAAAACACCAGCGGAGCAAGTGACCAGCCCCATCCACCATCCAAAAACCAATGATTTAACTTGAGAAATCATAAAATTGGTCATATTACAAAAATTGATTGCATAATTAAAAGAAAAGAGAAGCGTACAATTAGCTAAAATAGAATAAATAACTATTCCTAATGTAAATGCAAAAAATATTGCGTACAAATTCATAAGTGGAGTTGCCAATAAAAAAGCTAACCACTTAGGACTTAAAATAATATTGTCATGAATATTCATTAAATTAAGCATTTTCCACTCTGAATTAATTTTTTGTATGGAAATTTTAGCTGTAATAGCCGTAACACATTTGCTTGCTATCAATATAGAGTTCATAATAGGAACCATTTCTCTAAAAATAAAAGCTACAAAAAAATGCATTGTGAAAGATTCAGCTCCTACGTATTCAAGTTGGGCATAACCCTCACTCATAATACCAATTCCCAAAACACTACTCATAAGAGTTATCAGTCTTAACGAACCTGTACTTATTTCTTTAAAACTATCTATAAAATAATTTTTGAATGCTTCTAATTGCGGTACAGTCATTTTTGTGTATTTGATCAACAACAACTGCATCTTATAAATTTTGGTCAAAAAGTTAGTACTAGTTGAATCAGGTATATTAGTATATTTCGAATAATTGAAATTTGGACTATATTTAAAAAAATCATGTCTATTACTTAAAAAGAAATCTACATTATCTGTAATCGTTCCCAAAATTTCTACATCATCAGCTCTGGTCAGTAGTTTTTGTAACAGAGGGATATCTTGGGATATGAAATCATCTATTAAAACAAGTATCCTCTTATCATTTACAATCTTGTATTTATATCTAGACATAGACTTATTGTACATGTAACAACCTATAACCTAAAATAGTAATAAATGTATAACAAAACAATAGGGAAACTAACGACACACGCAATTTATTAGAATCATATTCTTCTATACCTACTTTATTCATAAACTTTTCCATTGAACATGTAGTCAAAACACTGGTACAAAGTAGAACTATTGAAGAAAAAACATCATTGTACTTAATCATATAAAATAAAGTAAGCATTTTGGATATAAACCCAGGAGTGATAGGGACTCCTACTAAAGAAAAAATTGCATACTTGCATAGTAACGATTTTTTCATTTTATATAGTAGAAAAAGACTAGATTTAGTCCAAATATGGTGCATTAAATATATCAATGTTAAATAATAAAATTGGTTTATCTTAAATTCAAATATTGCTATACATATTATCAGACTAACCTGACTGATAATATGAAAACTTAAAATTTCCTTATCATCATAAGATTGATATGCCAATATAGCCCCTGCTAATGCACTAACAGAAACGATAGTTTGTAAAATATGTACACCATACAGGCATGGCAACAGACGTATGATGGAATACACAGCAATTTTTGTTATAAGACCAGCAACCCAAAATACAATATCATCATCAATAGTTCTATAAATTTTAATCCATAATCCTAATGGAAAAATAGCAGCTTTCATTAGAAAGCCAATTAACATTACATATGGTACATATGATTTTGTACTACACGTAAGCAACAAGTTTCCATTTGACATATAGAAAAAACAACATCCTAAAAATATAATGCAACTAGCAAGCATTTGAACTTTGAAATATAACTTCCAGGCAATACAATTAGATTTAATCAAACAAAATATTACACCACACAATAAAATTTCATATCCGATATACATATTAAAGAAATCTGTAGTCAATAATATTTGTGTCATTCCATAACCTATAAACAGCAAACCAGACAGGTACTCACTGCTTATAAACAAACTTAAACACAACAAGATAGAACAATAGGTCAGTATATAAAACCCAAGTGTATTATAAAGCAAATTGACATACAATGGATTTATTATGCTATTGCTATTGCGCAATATATAAACAGAAACGACATTGATCGCAAACACAGAGCAAATAAAATACTTATTCTTCACCTTAAAATAATGACAAAACAAGCATGATACAAAGAAAAATAATAGTGAACAATTCGCGATAGAAATCATTACTTTTTTCTCAAAAGTAAGAAAGCAGAACCAAGACCTATAACTATTGAAGTTAAGATAATTGACTGTTCAAGTAAGTTAGTAACTACATTCATTTTTATCAAAAACAGATTAATCGCCTGGCCACAAATAATATAACCAAACCAATCTGATGTACGATCAAGGAGCAAATAAATACCCAATGTCATTAATAAGACCACATCAATCATTGACCTTTTCCTTATAACCAACGTTCAATACAATATTAATGCTATGTAATACAATAAGCGCAACTCCAAGATCAAATAGCCACTTTTGATTCAAAATTGGAATATGTCCCAATTGCAAAAAGAGTAGAATGAAAGATAACATAAAAACTAGCAATGCATACACTACATGGTGAGAATTAGATACTACCCTACTCAGACTCAAAATTACACCACATGTAAAACCACCACAAGATTCTAAAAAATTACCTATAGCAAACCCAATCAAATACCCCTTTATAGGAAAAGACATCTCGATCAATCCGAATAAAACTAATAATACAACTTTACACTTTAAAGTCAAAATACACTCACTATTCAAAAGAATGGCTAGACCAATGCCTCTTGATATATTGCGCATTAAAAGCTCTAACATCAATGAATCAAAATCCTAGCATTTTCAGGAGCATATCCTAAAAGCCACATAGCCTTTTCTTCAATCAGATTGATATCTTGTCTTCGCATTAAATCTATCTCTTCTTCTAAAATATTACATGCAAAAGAAAGATCTTTGAATTCATGCTGCAAGTTATACACTGCATCCTGATTTAAACGATACTGAAAAAAAATAGACAAGTTAACATAAGATAAAAACAGCAAAACAGCATATTGCAACAAATGTCTAATCATGATAGGCCCATAGCCAAAAAGTGCTTATCTCTCATTTCTTTTATCTGATTTTTATTCAGGTTTTTAAATTTATACAAATATTTTTTCAAACACACTTTTACATTATTGATAGCATCAGTTCTCAATCTATGAGCCCCACCAACAGGCTCTGATATAATCTCATCAATCATTTTATATTTATATAAATCCTGAGCAGTTAAATGTTGTGCTTCTGCGGCTTCCTGCTTAAAGCCTTGATCTTTCCATAAAATCGCAGCACAACCTTCAGGAGAAATGACTGAGTACACTGAATGCTCTAACATCAATATTGCATTTGATAAAGCCAAAGAGATAGCACCTCCTGATCCACCTTCCCCCAAAATAACAGATATATTAGGAACAGATAAATTCACAGAAGTTTCCAAACATCGAGCCAAACAATAGCCTTGCCCACTTTTTTCAGCGTCAATGCCAGGGTAAGCACCACTAGTATTAATTAACGATACAATTGGTATATTTAATTCATCAGCTAAATTCATTAAACGCAAAGCTTTTCTGTACCCTTCAGGTGATCCCATACCAAAGTTATGCTCCACCCTACTATTCACATCATGTCCGCCTCGTTCATGAGCTATAATCATCACTTTAAAAGAGTCAAGCAAAGCGATACCACCTAAAATAGCCTTATCATCACCAGAAATTCTATCCCCATGTAGTTCAAAAAAATCGCTGCATATTCCATGAATAAACTCTAAACCATGGGGTCTATCAGGGTGTCTAGCAACCTGCACCTTTTGCCATGGAGTCAAATTTGCATAAACTGACTGTAACGCATCAACAAATTGCGATTGCAAATCATTTAAAATCTTATCACCATGATCAACATTCTTATTCATAAATCTATCTTCAGAAAATGACATAGAACAATAAAGCTCAGTAAAACGACCTTCAAGCATTTTCTTAACTTGATATATCTTAGCCTCAAAATCCTGTACATGCATATTACTATACGTGTATCATAATTTCTTATAAAAAAACAGATTGCAGTAGTATCAGAATATTTAGAATCAAATTAATCCATAATTTTTTTGAAGGACTCCTCTAGAATTTGATCTTCTATATGGACGTATACACTAGTAGTATCTAAATTTTTATGACCAAGCACGTCCTGTAAAATTTTTAAATTACATTTATTGGAAACAACATGTGACGCAAAACTATGTCTTAAACTATGAGGTGTAATTTTTTCAGATATACCATGCTTGACTCTCCATTTTCTGAGTATATGAGCTGCAGTTTGAGATGAAAGTCTATGTAAACTCTTACCTATAAACAATGGACTCTCAGCATTAAACGCCACAGGATAAACATTTAAGTATGAGTGTATCCAATTAGACACGATATCAAAAATAGGAACTTCACGTATAACATTACCCTTCCCTATAATTTTGAGTTTGTTATTAACCTCTAAAAAAGCTCCTACATTAAGATTTAAAGCTTCTGTAATACGCATGCCACTACCATAAAGCAAACCCCACAAAGCCCGATTGCGGTATGAAATCCAATTACCATCAACTTCTAATAAATGTTCAATTATTGATTTATTTACAGCTTTAGGAAATCTTTTATGAATTTGTATTTTGACATCATGCACTACAT
Organism: Alphaproteobacteria bacterium; assembly: GCA_023898705.1. GTDB lineage: Bacteria > Pseudomonadota > Alphaproteobacteria > CAJXXZ01 > 1604HC. Next base: position 458,802 of record CP060235.1, on the reverse strand, counting down.
TATCAAGTTTCATAAATTGCAAAAAACACTTCCAAGCAGAAATTAACCTTTTTTGAGATAAGGCTTTAATATCTTCATTGTTTTTCCGTTTACTATACAAAGCTCTAAAATCAATTTTTTGCAATTTTGCTAATGACCCAATATCAAAATCTTCATCCTTATAACTTACAAAAAAATCTATTGATAATTTAATATCATATAAATAAGCCAATACAGTGTTCATACTTTTTCCTTCTTTAAAAAATAAGTTATAAGAGAATTCAGTCAAACAGTGTTTTACTTTTTCCGAACACAAACAATTATGTATTATTTTGAATAAACTAGAATATTTTGGATCTCTCATAAAATCATTTAGCAAAATCAATAATTCCCTTTGTAGTGAGCTCATGCTCAAATAGTTCATAAATAATTGAAGGCTTAGCTGTAATAATATGAGCACCACTTAAAACAGACTTACGTACATGCTCGACATTACGAATCGAAGCGGCGATAATTTCTGTACTAATTCCATTTCTATCATAAATTGTCCTTATTTGTTCAATCACGGCAAATGGATCATAACCATCATCTTCTAATCTTCCTACAAAGATGGAAACATATTTAGCTCCTAAATTAGCAGCTAATACAGCTTGATTAAGATTGAATGCCAAAGTCAAATTAATTTCTAAACCAAGTTTTCTTAATTCTGAAACCAGGCAAAAATCACAAAAACGTGGGGCAATTTTCAAAATAATATTGTCTTTATGTTTTATGATAGTTTCAATCTCTTCATTTAAATTTTGTATTTTTGGTTGATAACTTATCTTCAAGTCAGTCAATTTATTTAGTTCTAACACCTGAGCAAAATTGGAAACCAGTTTGGGATTTGTTGTAACACCTTTTAGTAAACCAGCTGTTTTAAAATTATTAATCTCAGCAATATCAGATGAATCAAGAAAAATCTTCATACAGAGAATAAATTAGCATATTTGTAAAAGCGAGTACATAAAAAGAAAAAAGACCTTTTTTATAAACACACAAAGCATAAATTATGAATGTTATAAAATTATATCATCAATCTTTTTAACTCTATTTATATATTTTTCTTCTTTACTAAAGCTGGTATTAGCAAAAATATCTATCAATTTCAAAGCATATTGTGGCAAAAGATTAGCACTGAGTACTAGTACATTAGCATCATTATGCATTCTTGCTTGTTTTACATCTTCCTCATCTCTACATAAGGCAGCTCTCATCTTTTTATATTTATTGGCTGCTATACTCATCCCTATCCCACTTCCGCAAATTAAAACTCCAAATGAGTTTTTACTCCAATTGTCAACCATAGAAGCCACGATATCAGGAAAGTCAACGCTGGCTTCACTAAAACTACCTACATCAATAAATTCCACAGCATGATAATTAGCAATTATATATTGTTTTAGTAAAAACCCTCTGTGGTCAGATCCAATAATCATTACTCACTATAATAAAAACTAGGCAAAAAATTATCAACTACAATCAAAACAGAAATCACAGTTCAAAACGGAGAAAGTGGGATTCGAACCCACGATATACAGGAAGTATATAACAGTTTTCGAGACTGCCCCATTCAACCACTCTGGCATTTCTCCTATAAATTTAAATATACATTAGAAAAACATTCCTACAAAGTCTACATCTAAATAATTGATAAATTCTTAGGATTGCCAAAGGAAGAAATTTTTCCTATAATTCTCGTGGGTGGTTAGCTCAGCGGCAGAGCATCTCGTTTACACCGAGGGGGTCAACAGTTCAATCCTGTTACCACCTATTCTTTAATTATAGGTTTATTACTTTTTTGTTATATTGTTTCGTGAGATTATGCGATCGTAATTCTACTGTAATGTACTTTTTGTTGTTATGCTTTAACAGTATGAGTAAAATAAATCTAGTTATTTTTAATAAAGACTTGAGAATAGCTGACAATCCTGCTTTGTTTTTTGCTTCACAGTCCCCCTTTATGCCAATCTTTATAGAACCAAATAATATAGGAGCAGCAAGTAAAGCCTGGCTTTATCTAGCAATTACGGATTTAAACAAAAAACTCAATGGAAACCTCAAAATATACTCGGGAAATTGCGAAGATATCTTAGCATATATACATAATAGTTGCACAATAAATGAAATTTTTATAAACAAGAGTTATGACAGGCAAGATGAACTAATTAAGGATTTTTGTCACACAAATAACATATTACTAAATCAATACAACTCTAATTACCTAACGGACCCCTCTGAAATTTTAAGCAATAACTCAAGCTCGTTCAAATTATTCGCTCCATTTTTCAAAAAAATATCTAAATTAGAATTAAAAATAGATTTATGTCAACAGTTTATAAAAAACAATTTAGTCTCAATAAATGATAGTTTAGGACACGATAAAATTAGAAAGTGCTCTATGGACTGGGTTCATAAAGCATCACTTTGGAATCCTACAGAATTGCAAGCACATAAAAGACTACTAAACTTTATCTCAACTAAGTTTAATAGCTATGATATGGAAAGGGATTATCCTTCTCTGGAATCAACTTCAAAATTATCTCCATATCTGCATTTTGGCCAAATAAACCCTAACCAAATTTTACACCACTTACCTCATTTGAATTCTTCATTTTTCAAAGAACTAATATGGAGAGAATTCGGAAATTACGTGTTATATCACAATCCACAAATAGTATCTGAAAATTTAAAGGCTACTTTCAATGCTTTTGAATGGGAGAATAATGAAATATACATCAAAGCATGGATGGAAGGGAAAACAGGATTTCCAATTGTAGATGCTGGTATGAGAGAACTTCAAACGGGATTTATGCATAATAGAGTAAGAATGATCACAGCATCATTTTTAACTAAAAACTTACTTACACATTGGAAAATAGGAGAAAGGTGGTTTTGGGAAAATTTATTCGATGCAGATTTAGGAAATAATTCTCTAAATTGGCAATGGGTTGCAGGAACCGGAATAGATACAATGCCACAGTTTAGGGTGTTTAATCCATTACTACAAGCGCAAAAATTTGATCCAGAATGTACATATATAAAAAGGTATGTTACGGAACTAGTTGATGTACCTATATCCAATATACATAACCCATATACGATAAAAAACATACTTTATCAAAGCCCTATAGTTAATCATTTAGCAACAAAACAAGTTTACCTGAATAAATATAGTCAAATTAGAAAAAATAATTAGCGTAAAGGAATTGATTTTTCAGTCAAGAAGGTGAAGAATATTTGACAAATCATAAAATAAACATATACTTTATTTCATGAAATCTTCAAATTTTTTTCTTGCATTAAGACGAGATGTTAATGAAGGATCAATGCTTACGAACTTAATGATCAAGGGTGGTACAATACAAAAATTGGCATCTGGAATCTATTCATGGCTACCATTAGGTTATGCAATGCTCTCAAAAATAGAAAAAATAGTATCTGATTCTTTTGAGGAAATGGGATTTAACAGAATGTGCATACCCACCCTACATCCATCTGCACTATGGAAAAAAAGCGGAAGGTATGAGGCATATGGGCAAGAAACGTTAAGAGTATATGATAGAAAAAACAATGAATTCATATATGGTCCATCTGCAGAAGAACCATGTGTAGAGATGGTTAAACAAGCAAATATCAAATCTTCCGATTTGCCGATCAATTTGTTTAACATACAATGGAAGTTTAGAGATGAACTTAGACCTCGATTTGGAGTTATAAGAGGGAGGGAATTCCTCATGTGTGACGGATATTCATTTCACGAAACTATTGATCAATCATCAGATTTTTATGATCAAGTATTGTTGGGATACAAAAAAATGTTCCAAAAAATGAATTTAGATGTGATTGTTCAAGAAGCTCAAACAGGAGAAATAGGTGGGGTAAAAAGTCATGAATTTATCATTAATTCTGAGACAGGAGAAGAAGAAATTGAGCATAATGGAACGCGAATCAAAGCTCTAGAGTTGGGCCACATATTTTTGTTAGGTGATCACTATTCAAAACCTATGGGATTGTCAATTACTAATCGCGATAATAAAAACATTCCACTTATTATGGGATGTTATGGAGTCGGAATTTCGAGATTAGTAGCAGCACTAATAGAGCAGAATCATCAGGATGGGGTAATTAGTTTACCTAAACAAGTAGCGCCATTTCAAATTATGCTGATTAATGCTGGAGACTCTTGTGATTTATGTATTAAAACAACAAATAAAATTTATAATAAATATTTAGATATAACTTTATTAGATGATAGACAAATTTCTATAGGGGAGAAGTTAGCTACCTCAGATCTGATAGGATCTCCAATACGCATAGTAGTTTGGCCTAAGGAATTAAATAGCGGACAAATAGAGATAAGAGTAAATAATAAAAAACAATTTATTGATGTAGATAATTTGGATAATATAATCAAAGCACTCTAAAGAAACAGTATTTTTACTAGTTATATATCAGTTGCTTGAATGGGGAAATAACTGTAAAATAGCTTAAATTTACGAATTAATATCTGATTTCAATTCCATTATTGGTAAAAATATGATTAAATAATTTCATGGGAATGATTCAATGAATAGGCTTTTACTGCCCAGAGCTACAGCTTTATGGCTTCTGAGAAAGACAAAATTGACTCTAGATCAAGTCGCTGACTTTTGTTCTCTTGATGCGATGGAACTGGAGCTTATGCGCAATAGCATTATTGATGCAGCACTACAGGAGAATGATCCTGTGGAAGGTGGCCAATTGCTTTTAGAGGAAATTAAACGTTGCGAAGATGATGCTTCACAACGTTTAAAATTATACCAACCTATTGATTTAGCTCCTGCTAAAGTCAAAATAGCTCATAGCCTAAGAAAGCAAATTCCTAATTCTGTGATTTGGTTTAAGAAAAATTATCCTCACTTAACTGAGAAAAAAATAGCTAAATTCTTTGGAATTACACAAAAAGCTGTAAAGCAAATATTTCAAGATGAATCAAGGGTGACATATCCATCAAATCCATGTAAAAATGGACTTTGTTCTCAGCAGAGTTTGTATATATTTTTAAAGGATAATGAGCAAAATGAAACTTGATATTGGATCGAGAGTAACGTTATCTCTAATATATGCATTATTTCATAAAATAATTTCAAAAGACAGGATGGTAGTTGATATATGAAAACAGTAGCAGAATTGTTATCCTTTTTTATAGGATCTATACCTTTCGCTAGAATTTGGTCATTTTTACTTGGCGGTCAAGATGTATCCAAACACGGATCTAGAAATGTTGGGACAAGCAACGCATGGAGAGTCAATGGAAAATTGATTGGGATACTTACAGCACTATCAGATGTGTTAAAGGGGTTCCTGTGCATGTTGCTTCCGGGTCATGCTACAAAAAATGGTGCGCTAGCCGTTTTAGGACATATGTATACACCATGGACAAACGGGAAAGGTGTGGCTACACTTTTTGGAATAACATTGGCAATATTTAAGTTATACGCTTTAATACCAATTTGTCTGTGGATTGCACTAGTATCATTAAAAGTTAAACCTAGACATGCTAGTTACACGGCTTTAAGCATCATTTTGTTACTTTCATACTTATCATCAAACGAAGAGACATTTTACACATTTATTATATTAGCAATTGCAATAATTTTTAAACATGAGACATCTAAACATAAAATATGAAACAGTTAACATTTCAAGAAAAAATAGATTTATTAAGAGTCATTAGAACCAAAAATATAGGCCCAATCAGTTTTTTTCATTTATTGGACACGTATAAAAATATTAACAAAGTTATTTCAATGTTAGAAACAAAAATAAATGTGATGTCAAAAGAAGAAGCTATGATTGAATTCAATAAGATAGAAAATTTTGGAGCAAAATTGGTAGCATTTTGCGAACCTGAATATCCTGTTCTATTAAGAAAACTTAGAGATGCTCCTCCTGTAATAACTGTCAAAGGAGATATATCCTTATTAAAAAAAAATATTTTTTCTATAGCTGGATCACGGTCATGCTCAATGCATGCTCAAGCACTCACTAAAAAAATAGCCACAGAATTATCTGATAAACATTATGTAATTGCTGCAGGATTAGCTAGAGGAATAGATTCGGTAGCACATGCGTATTCCCTTAACAAAGGAACCATAGCTATCCTACCAAACGGAATAGATCAAATTTATCCAAGTGAAAATGAAGAATTATATTCACAAATCTCAAAAAAAGGTTTGTTAATTTCTGAAACCCCTTTTGGTTCAAGGCCATCATCACACTTATTTTTAAGTAGAAATAGAATTATAGCTGGAATCAGCTCAGGCGTATTAATTGCAGAAGCAGGTTTGAAGTCTGGATCATTAACGACTGCACAATATGCCTTAGAATATGGAAGAGAAGTGTTCGCTATACCTGGTTGTCCGTTAGATCCTAGATCGAGAGGCACAAATAATTTAATTAAGCATGGAGCAAATTTAGTAGAAAATACTGAAGACATACTTAATTGCTTATACCATAATAGAATACAAGAATCTGTGTTTGAATATAACTTTAACGATGATGAACCAATTGCTCTAGAAAAAACTACAAGTATAGAAAAACATAAAATAGATTTATTAAACTTAGTAGGATTTTTTCCAGTATCGATAGAGTTTTTATCTAACAAACTTGATTTATCTATCAGTCTAATCAGATCATTGTTAGTAGAATTAGAAATTGAAGGAAAAATAACTCATACACTTGGAAATAAAGTAATCGCATCAGTACAAAATCAATAAATACTTTAAAATCCACTGCAATTATTGCTATCAAAGCAAATATGATGTAACTTCGTTCTTATGAAATTAATTGTAGTTGAGTCTCCTACTAAAGCTAAAGCTTTATCTTCTTACTTAAAAGATGAAAATACTTCCTATAAAGTATTGGCAAGCTATGGGCATATTAGAGCTTTGTCAAAAAAATCAGGATCAGTTGATCCAGAACATGATTTTGACATGCATTGGGAAATACCTACAAAAGCCGACAAGGCATTAAAAAGCATACTTTCACAAGCAAAACTGAGTGATGAAATTATTTTAGCTACTGACCCTGATAGGGAAGGAGAAGCAATTGCATGGCATTTATGTCAACTGTTAAAAAAATCTGAAATAAATAAAAAAATTTCTCGTATGAGCTTTCATTCAATTACACCAAACGCAATAAAAGAATCTCTAAAAAACCTCGATAAAATTAATGAAAAATTAGTTGATGCCTATATGGCAAGACTAGGACTAGATTATCTAGTAGGGTTTAGCATATCTCCTATTCTCTGGAGAAAAGTACCAGGTAGTAAGTCTGCTGGTAGGGTACAATCTGCAGCATTGAGAATAATCACGGACAGAGAAAGTGAAATAGAAGCATTTATACCGCAAAATTATTGGACATTTCATGCGATATTTACTCAAAAAAAACATCAATGCTCAGCTGATCTTATAGAATTTGAAAAAGAAAAAATAGACAAATTTACTATTCAAGCAGATCAGTTAGAATCTATAATGCAAAAGTTGAAACAAGAGGTCTATCATGTTTCTGATATAGAAATAAAGGATCAGATCAAACGATCTTCACCTCCATTGATCACCTCTACCCTACAGCAAGAAGCAGCAAACAAACTCGGATGGCAACCAATTTTCACTATGAAAGTAGCGCAAAAGTTGTATGAAGGTATTCAAATTGGGAATAATATTACAGGTTTAATTACTTACATGAGAACGGATTCTGTACATATAGCAAAAGATAAAATAGAAGAATGTAGAAATCTCATTAAAAATACTTTTGGGGATGATTACTTGCCAGCCACTCCTAACACATTCAAATCCAAAGTTAGAAATGCTCAGGAAGCTCATGAGGCTATTAGACCAACTAATTTTAAACATACTCCAAATTCAATTAAAGAATATTTAGACAATGATTGTTTTAAATTATATAAATTGATATGGGAAAGAGCGGTTAGCTCTCAAATGTCTCCAGCAGTATATGAAATATGCAATTTAACAATTCAAGGAGCTAAATCAGTCTGGAAAGCACATGGTGTAAAAAACAAATTTGACGGGTTTCAAAAACTATACAACTTGGAAAAATCAGAAAATACAGAAGTGTGGAATTTTATAAAAGATCAGGTTTTGCAACAAGATATCAAAACAGAAGAACACCAGACTAAGGCACCATCACGATTTACAGAAACGTCATTAATCAAATATTTGGAAGAGCATGGTATAGGTAGACCAAGTACTTACGCAAATATACTTTATGTATTGCAATCTCGCCAATATGTCGTAAAACAAAACAAAAGTTTGGTTCCATCTAATCTAGGGTGGCTTGTTTCTGCATTTTTAAAAAGCCATTTTAGCCTTTATGTGCAAGATGAATTTACTTCAGAACTAGAAAATGAACTTGATTTGGTGTCAAATGGAGAAAAAGAATGGAAAAAATTATTAAAAGATTTCTGGAATGAATTCAAACTAAAAATACACGAAAGCACCAATTTAAATATAAAAGATGTATTTAAAAACATCTCTAATACATACATGTATCATTTTTTTAAATCAGATAAAGAAGTTAAATGTACAAAATGTTCAGATGGAATTCAAGAGTTAAGGATAAGTAAGGGCAATGGATTTTTGTGTTGTTCAAATTATCCTAACTGCAAATGGAACAAATCAATTGAGAGTGAATTAGACCAAAATCAAGTCATAGTTGGACAAGATCCTGTTACACAGGATGAAATTTTAATCAAGCATGGCCCATATGGATATTACTTACAATGGGGAAGTACTGATATAAAAACACGCATTATGCTTCCGAAGATGTTCGAACCACCTCATAATCTAACTTTAGAGGAAGCTATGGAATTAAAAAACTTTCCTAAAGTTGTCGGGATAGCTAACGAAGACAACTCAGAAATAAAAGTTGGCATAGGGAAATTTGGACCATGGATTTTATATAAGAATACTTATGTTTCACTCAAGAAAAATCCTTTTACAGTTACTCTCGAAGAATGTATGGAAATATTAAATCTACCGCGAAATAAAAAGAAAATAGATGATAAAAATCAAAAGGCAAAAAAATAACTTTAGATTGACTAAAAATTTATATAGTGATTTATCCAATAAAAAATGATAGAATTGAGGATGACTTTTTTTATATTAGCTTGTTTATGCTTAACAAATTTACTCAGTAGCCATGCACAAAGTAAACATGAGAAAGCGAATGATTTCTACATCTTATTCCTAGGCTCATTACCAGATTATATTTCTGAACACGAAGAGATAAATTACCTAAATCATCATTTGCTTTCATTAGCAAAATTAAGACAATCTATGCCATTAATGTCGATGATGTTGAAAAAATCACAAAAAAAATCTTTACTAAAATATACTCTCAATTTTATTAAAGTCTCAGCTTTTGGATCCGATCATGAGAATATAGTCCAACAGGCTCATAAATGTGCTCAAATGTCTCCCGAAGGATTTATCATGGCTGTAAAAATGCTATCAGCTATCCCACAATCAGAATTATCTATAACATCGCAGCATTGGATAAAAAATTCACAAAAATGGGTAGAAGTATATCACAAAATACTAGAGGAACCTGTTCAATGAATAGAATATTTATGATTAATTATCCTGAGCTTCAAAATATCAAGGCAGGAAAATTATGATAATCAAAATTTTACTTATTTCCATTGTAGTTCTATTAATTAAAACGTTAAATCACATCCCAATTAATTTAGAAATAGGAGATATCACCTTTTCTTATAAACTATCAACATATGTAATATTTTTGACAATTTGCTTTGCTAGTATAAAAATTGTTTATAATATCATTTTCAACACAAGTGCTTTTTTTCGAAAAAAATTAAATAGCTATTACGAATATAGAAATAAACTAGCAACAAAAAGATTAGTTGATAGCGTTAGTCATTTTTTGTGTAATAAAAACACAAAAATTATATATGAGCAAAATAATATTGTACATAACTTAATTATGTTTGTATTACAGCCTAATTCACAGATTTCTAAAACTTTAGATAATTATACAAGTAATGATATATTCACTAATATCTTGACGACTAAATCAGAAAATGATTGTGGGACTCACCTACAATCTTTGAAAAAGTTAACTTACGATTACGGTTCTAGCTGGGCACAAGAAGATCTATTCAAAACTTACTTAAAAATAAAACAATATGATGATTGTATGATACTAGCAGGTAAATTTCGAAATAAAGATGAACGACTTGCTGAGATATTATTTACAAAATATAAGGAGACGCATAATCTGAGTGATTTAGAAGAAGCTTTAAAATACGATATGTATAATTTGGATATAAGCTTAGAGTATTGTCGCAAAAGCATGAATCAAGATAAGATTCGAATAATTGAAACTATTTGGAAAAAGAAACCTTCTTTTAAGTTAGCTTTAGAATACCTTAAATTACTGAACAATAAATATGAATCATTAAGTAATAAATCTCAAACAACTCGCAATATTGAATCTGCAATAGCAAATTTGACCAGTCATTTTCCTGATTCCTTAGAAAGTAAGTTGATTAAATGCTATGTAACGATCATGCAAAACAATTACGATAAATCTCATGCTGCATTGCAAGATATTAAATCTATTGATGAGAAAAGCTACACGATTTTATTATTGAAGAATGAAATAATTATGAATAATAAGATACAATACCTTACTGACATAATCGACAATATGATCAATAATATAGACATATTATGATCACATTTATAGATATAATTAATAGATTGACTTCATACTGGGGAAAACTTGGATGTAAAATTATATTGCCGACTGATATACCAGTCGGAGCGGCCACTATGCACCCATATTTCATTCTTAATGCAAGGCAAAAACATAAATTAGCCTATATACAAGGCTGTAGAAGACCGCAAGATAGCAGAACTAACAGTAAAAACCGACTTTATAAACATCACCAATTTCAAGTTACTATTAATCCGATTCCACAAAACATACAAGATTTATATTTAGATAGTCTAAAAGATTTAGGTTTTGCATTCGATAATCATGAGATCAAATTTATAGCAGGCAATTGGCAAAGTCCAAATTTGGGAGCCTTTGGTGTGGGAAGTGAAGTTTGGGTAGATAATAGCGAAATTTCACAGTTCACCTATTTTCAACAAATTGGTGGAAAAGCCATGAAAAGTCCAGTTGTAGAATTGACTTATGGATTGGAAAGAATAGCAATGCATTTACAACAAGTAGATGATTGGAGAAAAATATATTGGCAGAAAAACCTACAATATGAAGACTTAGATGACAAGGAATTCAGTTTGGCTTCTAATGATGCGTACGATATAGAAATATTACTATCACTTTTTGATATTAGTTTGAAAAATGCAACTGAGCTTTTAAAGAACCAGTTACAGTATCCAGCATATGAGTCTTTTTTGTATGCTAGCCATTACTTCAATACTCTAGAAGCAAGACAAGCTTTCAGTTCCACAGAGCGAGTTAATTTCATGGAAAAACTTCGCCATGTTGGAGAAAAATGTGTTAATTTTGGAGATCATGATGAGTAAATTGAGAAAAGGAGTAACAGTAAATATGGCAATGACGAATATACAAACAGTCTATAGAAACAATAATGCTATAAGATTTGGAGGTTATAATGTCTGAATTGTTGTTTGAAATTATGTGTGAGCAAATGCCGTCGGAATTTAGAAAGACTAATTTGCACAAATGGAATTCATGCATTCAAGAAACATTAAACAAATATCATATTAAAGATGCAAATATCATCTCCTATATCACAAACAATCGTGTTATCGCCTCAATACAGAACTTGCCTATTTCACTTCCTGAAACTGCAAAAGAAGTAAAAGGTCCGAAAATTGAGGCAGAGAAAATAATATTAGAAAAATTTTTGAATAAATATGGAAAGAGTGAATCTGATTTGTTTACAAAAGAAGGTCATTATTTTTTTATTCAAAAAACTCCAAGTGCAAAAATTGTGGATATCATACCAACTTTATGTAGCGACTTCATTAAGAGTATGCAGTGGAATAAGGTTATGTTTTGGGGACAGAAACTTGGATGGCTCAGACCAATTAGTAGAATTACATCCATTTTTAATAATTCACCTGTTTTATGGTATATGGAGGAAATTGATTTACATAGCTCGTCTAGTTTTATCTTTGATTTAATTAAAAAAGAAGAATTTACCGCAGGTTGTTTGAAAGATTATTTACATATACTTGAAAGTAAAAATATATTTTTGGAAAACAAAAATGAGAAAATTATAAATCAAATACAAAACGTACAAAATAGTATTGTTATTGATCAAAATGACATATTAAGTATCAATGATAAAATTGAGGCATGCAATATATACATTGCCGAGTACGAAGATAACATCAATATTCCTAAAGAAATTAAAGTCAATATATTAAATGGGCAACAGCACCTAGCGATATTCAATGGTAATGATATCAAAAAACTTATTATAATTTCTGAGTACAAGATGGATGATAACGGAAAGGAGTTGATTCTAAACACAATCAAAACTCTTAATTCAAGACTCTACGACGGATTATTTCTTTATACAAGAGATATGTCACATAATTTGGATTATTATATACATAAACTTAAGGATACAAACTTTTATCCAAATCTTGGAACTTTGTACGATAAAACTGATAGAGTTACAGCATGTGTTAAAGAATTTTTACCTAACAATAAGGATATAATAGATGCCAGCCAGTTATTACAAACAGATTTATGCATGCAGGTTGTTGATGAAATGCCTGAATTACAATGTTTAATGTCTTATTTTTATGCTAAAAAGCTTAATTCATCATCATCAACAAGTCAAATATTACTTGAGCAATATACTGGAGTATTTTCATCCTTTGAATCATATTTTTTGAATATCATCACACAGCTAGATAGTATTATAGGATTTTGGGGAGCAGGAAATAGACCAACTGGATCCTCAGATCCGTTGGCTATAAGACGTAAATGTTTAAAAATTATAGATAATTTATACCAAGCCAGGGCATTGTTTACATATGAAAACATTCACGTTTATATAGAGAAATTATTGACTTTATTTGATCAACAACAGATCAAATTAGACATGTCAGGATTTTTAGAATACTTTCAAAAGAGACTGAATTACTACTTGAATGAAAAATATGGAATGATAGCTCTATTAATGAGTAACGACTTGGATCTACAACTATCATTTAAAAAATTAGATGAGATAGCTAAATTTGATAAAGCAAAACTTGAAAAAATTGCTAATGTTTACAAGCGCTTATTAGGGTTTAATTTAGTCAAACAAAATTTAATTGCTGATACTAATAAGTACACTAAATTAATTTCTCTTCTTAATGTTGAATCAAGTTTAGATAATTTTTATGAGTTAAGTAATGAAGTAGAGTCTCTTATTATGACTAACTTTGTAGATCAAGACGTGCATTTACAAGATTTGCTGTTTCAAATTAAAAATAAATTTAGTACTTATGCTCAGTGGGATAAATATGAAATTAGTAATAATTGATGGATTTAGCATCTTATTTAGAAATTTCTTCGCACTCAAAAATTTTTACAATGTAGATGGCTTACCTGTAGGTGGGATAGTAGGGTTCATCAAAACAATAACTAAACTGATAAACAAACTGGAGCCAACACATATGATTATAGCACTAGATAGTGGGCAAAAGACTTGGAGACACAAGTTGTATCCATCGTATAAATCAAATAGACAAAGTACGCCTGAAGATCTTATTCCACAGTTTGATTTATTATTCGAATTAATTGAATGTATAAATATTACAAGCGTTAAGGGTAGTGAATGTGAAGCGGATGATTGGATAGCCTCCCTTACAACTCAAACGATAGATATCTGTCAAACAATTTACATAATTTCCTGTGATAAAGATTTGATGCAACTAGTCACAAGAAAAAATGTGTTCATGATGGATCCATTTAAGTTATTTTTGATGCAAAGTGAAGATATAGTAAACAAAGTTGGAGTTGATCCAGTACAAATACCTGATTTGTTTGGACTAGTTGGAGATAGTAGTGATTGTATCCCTGGGGTTCCGACGATAGGCATTAAAACTGCTGCAAAATGGGTATCTGATTTTGGGACATTGGAAAATATTCTGCAAAATGCTTCGAAATTATTGCCATCTGCAAGAAGGTTGCAATTCATCAAATATTATGATCAAGCCTTATTATCTAGAAATTTGGTGAGACTTGTACATGATCTACAAATCCCTAGTATAAATAATTTAATCTATAGTGAACATAATAATGGATTGACCAAATTTATCAACAAATATAAATTGAACAATCATTTCAGATCATATATATAACAGGCACCTATAGGTATCCAAAGATTCTTTTTGGATAGCAAATATGATAGACTCAACAAATGAATTTTATATCGCTTTTAAAGGATAGAGAGCTTATTTATCAATGTACAAATGAAGATGCAATTAACAATCACATTTTACAAAAATCATTATGTTGTTACCTAGGCGTTGATTTGACATCAGATAGCCTTCATATAGGACACTTAATACCTTTAAAACTGTTGACAATTTTTTCTCAACATAATCAAAAAGCTATTTTTCTATTTGGCAAAGCAACTACTATGGTAGGTGATCCATCTATGAAAACAAAAGAGAGACCAATGTTATCGGTGGAAGAGATTTCTACAAACATGCAAAAAATCCAACAACAAGTTGTAAACTTAATTCCAAAGGCTATTTTTGAAGATAATTCTAATTGGCTATCAAGCATTGGAGTATTAGATTTTTTACGAGAAGTAGGAACTAAGTTTTCGGTAAATCAGTTAGTAAATCTTGAAACTTTTAAGAACAGGTTAACCAATAACATGCCATTAAGTTTTTTAGAATTTTCCTACCCTACTCTGCAAGCTTACGACTTCTATAAATTACATAAAAAATATGGCTGCAATGTACAAATTGGTGGATCTGATCAGTGGGGCAATATAATTAGTGGAATTAATTTAGTCAGAAAAATGGCCCATGAGGAAGTGTTTGGAATTACCTTGCCTTTACTACTTATTAATGGTGAAAAAATGGGTAAAAGTACTGGAAAACCAGTTTGGTTAGATAGCACAAAAACAAGTGTATTTGATTTTTGGCAATTTTGGAGAAATATACCTGACTCAGATGTTGAAACTTACTTACGTAGATTTACAGACCTAGAAGTTAGTGAAATTGAAACCATATCAACAAAATTCATTAATGAAGGAAAAAAAATGTTAGCAGATCAAATAACTACATGGGTCCATGGAGAAGAACAAGCCCAAGCTGCTAATAAAAAAAGCATTTCTATATTTGAAAAAAAAGAAACCGATCACATAGATAAATTTACATGTACTACATCAGTTAAATTAACAGAATTATTAGTAAAAATTGGTTTTGCATCATCAATTTCCGATGCAAAAAGAAAAATCTGCAACGGGAGCATAAATATTGACAATGTCATTTGTCATGATGAAAAGAGAATAATTGATCAAGCATCAGTGATAGGATATGGAAAAAAACAGAAAAAATCAGTACTTTTCTCATGAATTACTAGCTTTTAATTTAAAAATCAAAGCTTTTTCTTAATCTAATCATTCTATTATTTTTAATCTAAAGTCAGCTTTTTACAGCCCCAAATTTGCTCAATTAGAATATATGCTTAATCTTATCTCTAGTAAATATGGTGAAAATATGATAAAAATCATTAAGTCTATTCTTTAAAAGGAGGAAAAATGTTGCTTAAACAAGAAGATATAAGTTCTTTTATACCATCAGATGAAAGAATTTTAGTAAAAAAAATGGAAGAGATTAGAAAAACTGAATCCGGCATTGTTATCCCTCAGGGAAGCAATGATGAAAATTGTGTTGGAGCTACAGTAGTTTCAGTTGGAGCTAAGGTAAACAATGAAAAAGAAACAAATGCAAAAATAGTTGCCGGTGATGTTGTTTTGTTTGGTCAATATTCAGGAACTAAACTAAACTGCAGCAGTAGTGTAAGCGGATCTTACATGATCGTAAAAGCATCAGATATATTAGGAATAATTAAAAAATAAGGATTAAGTGGAGGAAAAATGTCAAAATTAGTATTTTCAAATTTAGATTCAAGAAAAAAGATACTTCAGGGAATTGAAAAGGTTGTGTCCTCAGTTGGTAGCACTCTTGGGCCTGCTGGTAGAAAAGTTATTATAGAAAAGAGCTTTGGAGGTCCAAGGTTCACAAAAGATGGAGTTAGTGTTGCCAAAGAAATACAACTATCTGATCCATTAGAAAATATAGGGTGCTCTCTTGTTAAAGAGTTAGCATCTAACACAGTTGATGCTGCTGGGGATGGAACTTCATCTGCATGTGTAATTTTTGGAGAAATGTGCAAAAGTGGTTTTGAAAAAATAGATATCGGTATGAATCCATTAAGTATAGCAAGAGGTATGCAAGATGCATGCAACGCTATATTGGCATTTTTGAATGATATTTCATCAAAAATAAAGGATAATCCCGCAAAAATAGAACAAGTAGCAACAATTTCTACAAATGGTGATAAGCGCATAGGAAAATTGATTGCTAGTGCTGTTGAAAAAATAGGCAGTGAAGGCATCATAACTGTAGATGATGCTCAGTCCACTGAAACTGTCTTAGAAGTCACAAAAGGTATGGAAATTGAGAAAGGCTACATTTCTCCTTACTTCATCAACAATCCCAAAAAAGGTATATGTGAGTTGGAAGATCCTTACATATTAATTTGTGATCATAAAATTACAGCAATTAACCCGTTAATTGGCTTGTTAGAAGAATTGACTAAATCAGGAAAATCTCTATTGATTATTTCTGACAGTTTAGAGGGTGTTGCGCTAAATACATTAATAATTAATGTAGCTAATAAATTTATCAAAGTAGCTGCAATACAAGCTCCTGGATTTGGAGATAGGAAGAAAGACAATCTGGAAGATATAGCAACCATTACTGGCGGCCGTTTTATCTCTCAAGATATTAGCTCACTCGAAAATTTAAGTATAGATCATTTGGGAAGGGCTGAAAAAGTCACCATTACTAAAGATAAGACTACTATCGTAGGTGGAAAAGGCAATAAAGAGAATATAGTTTCTAGATGTGAAATTATTGATAATGCAATCAAAACTGCTTCAGAATACGAAAAGAAAAACTTAGAAAAAAGAAGAGCTAACTTGTCAAATGGAGTAGCTGTCATAAAAGTTGGTGGAGTCACAGAAGCAGAGCAAAAAGAACTCAAAGATAGAGTTGAGGATGCTGTATTAGCGGTAAAGGCCTCTTTGGAGGAAGGTGTAGTTCCAGGTGGTGGTATATCATTGATCCATGCTGCAAAAAAAGTATGTAGTGAACTAAAAAGCAAGAGCAGCAATAGGGATTACATAATAGGTGTAGATATTGTATCAGACGCTGTTAAAGCGCCATTTAAGCAAAATTTACAAAATGCTGGGGAAGAATATAATGTAATTCTACACCGTATAGAAGAAACTGGTGACTTCAACATCGGTTATGATTCTGCAAATAAGGGTATCACCAACATGATAGAACAAGGTATTATAGATTCTAAAAAGAGTGTTAAATCTGGATTAGAGCTTTCCACTTCTTACGCAGTTTCTCTTCTAACCTCTAAGTTCACTATTGTAAATGAACCTGAATCTAAGGAAGATAAACAATCTAATAATATGATGCCTAATATGGGCGGCATGTATTAATAGATAGTCCACTTTTTTATTTTTATTATTTCTTGGCGTTATTACTGCAAGCTTCGGTTTGCCAATTTATTTTATATTGAATGTTGTTGTGCTAATTAGCAGCAGACATTATTTGTATTGGAGAAAAAATTTCTATCATGAGATTCAATCTGATATATAGAGTAATTTTTGATAATACAACAATTTTGGCACCTAAGTAGATTAAATTATGTGAATATTTCCTAGATCTTTTAAAACAGGTTTCAACTCTATAAATACAAAAATCAATGCAAAAAACACATCATCTTTTTACTATCTTCAAAAACTTCCATAAAAATCATCAAACTGGATAGAACGCTTTCAGTAAGAGCAAACTATTGTGCATACACACACCCAATCGATCCCATAAAACTGGATTTATTTATCCTCTTTTTCAATTGCTTTAATTACAAAGCTTTCTATTATATCGCCTATACGGTAATCTGCAAAATTATCAATTACAATTCCAACTTCTTGGTTTACTGGAACTTCTTTTTTATCATCAGCTCTTTGCTTCAAACTAATTATGTTACCTGTATAAATTTCCTTACCGTCTCTAATAACTCTTCCTTTAGTCTTTAGCTTGATAATACCTTCTTCAACACCACATCCAGCAATGGTACCTATCTTCTTTTTCACAAACACAGCCTTGATAATAGCTTTTCCTAATATTTCTTCTTTTTCGGATGGAGCTAAAATACCCTTAGCCAATCCATCAACATACTCAATTAACTCGTATATAATACTAAACCTTTTAATTTGTACATCATTCTCTTTGATAAGCTTTTCAACACTAGTTGGAGCATTAACCTTAAATGCTAAAATTATCGAAGATGTTGTTTTAGCAAGTAACACATCACTCTCTGTAACAGCACCGTTTGATTTGCTTACTATTTCGATACTTACACCTTCATAACTTAATTTAGCAATAGCAGACGCAATAGCTTCAACTGATCCTGCAAAATCAGCTTTTAAGATCAAATTAATTTTTTTATCTGCCTCAGTATTAAAGTATTCCAATATGTCTATTTCTTTTTGCTTATTAATAATCTTCTTTTCAAGCGCGATTCGGTATTCAGAAACTTCCCTAGCCTTTTTTTCGCTCTCAATACCGATTAATATGTCTCCTGGCACAGGAACGGTATTGATACCCATAATTTCTACTGGAACAGATGGAGTACAAACTTTTGTAGTTTGCCCATTAGATAATGACATAGATCTAACTTTTCCATATGTACTACCAACAATAAAATTGTCTGCCTGCTTTAAGGATCCATTTTTAATTAATACAGTTGCAATAGGACCTCTATGTTTATCCAACCTAGACTCAATAACTACCCCACTCGCCATACATTTATCATTACCCTTCAGTTCTAACATTTCAGCTTGTAGTAATAGCAAATTCAACAGCGCATCTAAATTTTGTTTTTTAGCAGCGGAAACTCCAACCTCCAGAACGTCTCCACCCAATGATTCAACCATGATATTATAACGTAACAAATCCTGCCTGATTTTGTCTATTTTTGACCCACTTTTATCTATTTTAGTATAACAAATAATAAATGGCACATTAGAAACTCTAATATGGTTAATAGCTTCTACAGTCTGATCTTTAATTCCATCATCTGCAGCGATAACTAAAACAACTATATCGGTGATTTGTACACCTCTCATACGCATAGAAGTAAACGCTTCATGACCAGGAGTATCTATAAAAGTGACAAACTTCTCTTTATCTAGAAACACTTGCGAAGCACCTATAGATTGAGTAATACCACCAGATTCTGTAGAAACTACATTTGTTTTTCTCAAAGCATCAAGCAAAGAAGTCTTTCCATGATCAACATGTCCAACTATGGTAACGACAGGGCATCTCAATTTATAATCTTCAGCATTACCTACAGCCGGAACAATATCCATTTCTTTTGACAAAATTTCTGGAATATGACCCATCTCCTCAACAACTAAAAAGGCTGATTCTGGATCAATAACTCCCTCGTAGGAAATCTTCAAATTATCTAATTTGCTTTTTAACTGCTTCAATTTAACTGCCATAGCATTAGCCAAACTAGTCAAGCTTATACCTTCAAATGGAATTCGAACTGTTCTAATAACTTTTTCTCTTTCTTTTCTTTGCGATTTAAACTTCTTTGTTCCAAATACTGAGGACTCTGCTATTGCATCAACTTCATCAACTGACTCAATAGTACCCCTTATTTGGTAAGTCATCTTTTCATTTTCGTCATCAGATTCAGTTCTTACTCTCTGCTTTTTCTCTAATGTATCAGGCTTAATAAACTTCTTTGTTTTAGTACTGGTACTACTCTTTCTTGTGGTATCTTGAAAAGTAGGCTTTGAAAGAAATGAGCTTGAAAAAGCCTTATGAAAAGGTTTAAGTTCCTGTACATTAGTTTTAACAAAAGGCTTATTCTGCCTATTAAGTGGTCTATCAAAAACAGGCTTAGCTCCAAAAGTTCTTTTGACCTTGTTTTGCTGATTATCTCTAGTGACAAAAGGCTTCTTTTTAGGCTTATATATGCTAAAAACCTTACCATCTTGTAAAACTTTATTTAAAGGATCAAGCTTTTGAGACAGAGTTTTATTTAAAATATCAAACTTAGCTTGATCCAAAGAAACGTTTTCCCCGCTTGGTTTATTATCAAACCTACTTTGTTTTTTTTGTATACTTCCATCATACTTGTGAAACTGTTGTGGCTTGCTGAAATTACGCTGTTGTTTATCAAACGTATTAAATTTCCTCTTAACCTGTGTTGCAACACTAGAACTAACTTCAGCATTTTTATTTAAAACTTTTTTTAAATTTTCTCTTAAAGCTATGCTTTTGGCCTCTCTAGTCTCATCAACATACTGTTCTTTCTTGCCTTCTTTAACAGCAGTCCCCGTCTTGTTGAACCTTTTTTTAACCTCTACTACAATCTTCTTATTGTCTTGATTATTTATAGTGTAATGCATCTATCCTCTAATCATAACTAAAAACACATTTAATCTAAAGAGTTTTATAACTTTTTTCATTTATTTTTATCAATATTTACTGTTAAGCCTAATTCATTTAAGTGCTTAGAGGAGATACAGGTTGGAGCATTCATCATTAAATCTTGACCATTTTGACTTAACGGGAAAGGAATTATTTCCCTTATATTTTCTGTACCTGCTAATAACATTACTAATCTATCTATACCAGGTGCAGCACCACCGTGTGGGGGCGCTCCATATTTAAACGCATTAATCATTGATCCAAATTCCTTTTCAACGTCTTCACTACTATATCCAACAATTTCAAAAGCTTTATACATAATTTCAAGTTTATGGTTTCTTATCGCTCCACTAGTCAATTCAATACCATTGCAAACCAAATCATATTGGAAAGCTTTAATACTACCTGGATCTTGAGTGACTAAGGCCTCCATTCCACCCTGAGGCATAGAAAATGGATTATGTGAAAACTGCCACTTACCTTCTACTTTTTCATACATAGGAAAATCTACTATCCAGCAAAATTTATAAGCATGTTCATCTATCAAATCAAATTCTTTACCTACAGCTTTGATCAAATGAGGAGCATACTTTGTAATATTACTTATATCATCAGCTATAAAAAAAGCTCCATCTCCTCTTTCTTTTATAAAATTAATCACTTCTTCTGAAACAACTTTGGCAAGAGGACCTCTAACTTCTGTATCTAGAAGAATATAGCCCAACCCAATAGCTCCATTATCCTGCACTAATTTTTGCATATCATCAAAAAATTTCCTTGACTTGCTATGTAGATCTTTAACAGGCAAGAGCAATACTTTTCCGCCATTTTTCATAATTTTCTCAAAAATTTTAGGACAATTTTCGCTAAACAAGTCTGTCACATCATAATATCGCAAATCTACTCTTAAATCTGGCTTATCGGATCCATATTTCAAAATTGCTTCTTCATATGGTATGCGCACAAAAGTCCTTTCTATCTTAGCTTCTGGCTTAAATTTAGAAAATACATTGAACATAACGTACTCTAAAACTTCAAAAACTTCCTCTTGAGTAGTAAAGGACATTTCTAAATCTAATTGATAAAATGCACCAGCAGTCCTATCCGCTCTACTATCTTCATCTCTAAAGCAAGGAGCAATTTGATAATACCTATGCAAACCTGAGACCATTAACAGCTGCTTAAACTGTTGTGGAGCCTGCGGCAAAGCATAAAATTTACCTGGATTCAGTCTACTTGGTACAACATAGTCTCTCGCACCTTCTGGAGAGCTTGAAGTCAAAATTGGAGTTTGTACTTCTATGAAATCCATGGATTCCATCAAATGTCTAATCAATTTGATGACTTCATGTCTTAAATGTAACCTAGATTGCATTTCATCTCTTCGTAAATCCAAAAATCTATACTTTAATCTTAACTCTTCTCCAACATCATTTTGATGCATAGCAAATGGCAAACAATCAGAACTATTTAAAACTTCTATACTCTCAATTTTTACTTCAACTCTTCCTGATACAACTTTATCATTAAATGCATTTTCTGGTCTTTGAAGTACTAAACCATCAACACTTATTACACTTTCCAAACTTATATTTTCTATGTTTTTAAAATTATCTTCTGAAACATCAATTATACACTGTGCTACCCCAGTTTTATCTTTTAAATCCACAAAAATCATGCTACCATGATCTCTTTTTGTTCTAACCCATCCAGCTAATTTAACTTTCTGCCCAACTAAATTGTTTAATTCACTACAATAATTGCTTCTATATTGATTTTTTGTCATACTGAAAAATAAGGCTATTTTATGAAAAATTCAACAACCATTTTTGTAGCTGGGGGTACAGCTGGACACGTATTTGCTGCCAATGGCATGGCTTACTTCTCCAAAACAAGAAATATAATTATTACAGATGCAAGAGGAAGGAAGTATGTTGATGAGGAATTATTTGATGAAATACATATTTTATCAGTTACAAATAAAATTTTTACAAATTTTTTCGGATTTATCAAAAGTTTTTTTCAAAGTTGGAAATTTATAAATAGAAAAGACAATTCTGTGATTGTAGGATTTGGAGCATATGTTTCCATTCCACCATGCCTAATAGGTTGGCTAAAAAACAAACATGTGTATTTGTATCAATCTGACCAAATAATGGGAAGAGCAAATAAATTACTCAGCTTTTTTTCTAAAAAAATCTTCACATCCTCATTTAATATCAATCACAAAAAGGCAGAATGTATAGGACTAATCCCACGCTCTAATATCATTTCATATCCTTTAGATTTTAATGATGAGTTAAGAATTTTAATACTTGGAGGCAGTTTATCAAGCACTTTTTGGAAAATAGTCATCCCAGCAGCTTTAAATAGCTTACCAAAAGAAATTTTATCTAAAATCAAAATACATCAGCAAGTAGGAGAAGATTATGACTATTTTTGCAAGGTATATCAAAATATACCAATTAAACATGCCAAATTAGACAAATTTATAGATACAGCCACTGCACTGCCTTGGAGTAATTTAGTAATTTCCAGAGCGGGTATGGGAACTATAGCTGATTTAACAGCATCTTTACGCCCTGCACTAGTAGTACCTTGGGCAAATGCAAAGGATGACCATCAAACCTATAACGCACAATGGTGGGCCAGCAGTTTAGGCGGATGGTATGTTTCTGAACAGCAATTCACTCCAGAATTTTTGCAAAACTTCATAATCAACATATTTAATTCAAATGAATTAAAGGAAAAGGCTAAAAACCTTACACGATGGATGCCTATACATGGTGGGTTAATGGGACTAAAATTCATAGATAAGTATTCGAAGAGGTAACTTTATTTGTATACAAAATACAGAGTTACGAGATTGTTATCCCACAGTTCGTAGTTTAAGATACTTAAAATAAATTTTCGCAATTTCAATAATAAAAATACATACTAGACAAAAATTAATTTGCTATATTTTATTGCTTTTATACATAAATTAAGTATAATTACGATTGAGCCCACTTGGTGGAACGGTAGACACAGCAGACTTAAAATCTGCAGACTTCGGTCGTGCTGGTTCAAGTCCGGCAGTGGGTAGTGTTTTTGCGCCCGTAGCTCAATTGGATAGAGCGTCAGACTACGGATTTGAAGGTTGGGAGTTCGAATCTTCTCGGGCGTGTTTTTGTTAATTAGCATAGTGCGCAATCCAGTTTGTAATCCATTTTGAATTAAAATAGTGAGTATCTTTTTATAGGTATCTGTTTAGATAGTTTTATTCCGTGAGTTTATCAAGATTCGCATGTATGAAAGGAGTAGAATCATCTTCTCCAAAAATACGTGCTATCGCTACGTAATCCTGTATTATTTTTTTTCTACTTTCACTTTTTGCATGAAGTATATCAAAAGCTCCTGCGATCATAATAGCCTTCACTAAGAGATTCACATACTCCCACTTCCATTTTCCATCTAATAAAAATTCAAACTTAGATTCTAACCAGCTGAATTTTTCAATTATGGATTTAAAGCCATATGCAACTTCATCAATATGCGCTTCATCATCAACAATATTGCATAAATCCTTCAATATCAAATCCGCATCACGAAGTTGTAAGAACTGGTATACAAGCTGAACTTTGGAAAATCTTATTTGACGTTTATTTATCAGCACATTAACATTCCACCGTTTATATGCAGTGTAGTCCCAGTAACATACCCAGCTTCTTCACTTGCTAGATATAAAGCTCCAGCAGCCACTTCCTCAGGAGTGCCTGCCCTACCCACTGGAATATTGTTTAAAATCTCAGGATTTTTATCTAATAAATCCTTAGTCATGGCAGTTTCAATAAACCCTGGCGCGATAGCATTTACTGTAACATTTTTCTTAGCAGACTCTCTAGCTAAAGTTTTTGTCATGCCCAATAGTGCCGCTTTGGCGATAGAATAGACAGATTGGCCTGAATTTCCCATGCAACCCACAACAGATGATAACGTAATAATTCTACCATAATTTTGTTTAATCATCTTTCTTAAGACAAGCTGTGTCAAATTCCAAACAGATTCTAAATTAATTTTCATTTGAAAATCCCAATCTTCTTTTTTAACTTGTAAAAACAGTTGATCCCTAGTAACTCCAGCAGAATTAACTAAAATATCTATATCACCCATTTCTTTTACAGCTGTATCAAAAAGATTCTTGATAGAATCGCTATTAGTTAAATCAGCTATGCAGTAGCCTGCAAATGCATCTCCAAGTGAACCCTTAAGCTTCATAATTCTCGACTCTTCCATGCCTGTAACAAAGATCTTAGCACCAGCATCAGCAAACTTCATTGCAATTTCAAAACCTATACCACCAGTAGCACCGGTAATCAAGACCTTTCTCCCTTCCAAACTAAACATCAACTTCCCCCTAAAATTTCACTGTTCATAATATCACCAATCGAATTAATCGTCACGCCAGACATAGAATATTTTTCTGCCAATTTAGATAAAATATTGCTTGGGCTCATTTCTATGACATAAGATACACCATGATTTATCATATATTCTATCGTATTTTTCCATTTAACTTGACTAATTATGTGATCTAACAAATTACTTTTAACTTCATCACCTGTCATAGATGGCAATCCAGTTTTATTAGAGATAACTGGGAATATGGGATCGTTAAATTTAACCTCACTCAAATATGGTTTAAGCTTATCATTGGCAGATGCAACTAAACTGGAATGAAATCCACCACTCACTTTAAGCTGAATACACCTAGGTATAAATCGTTTATAATGATCTTTTATAAATTCTTCTAACTTTGTATCACAGCTAATTACTATTTGTGATTCATGATTATAGTTAGCTATTTCACATATCAAACCAGTTTCTTCCGAAACATAATCAACAAATTTAATAACATCATCTATATTTGCAATACAAGCAAACATAGTGCCTGGACATTCACTCATTAATTCAGATCTTATTTTTACTAACTTCAACCCAGTAATAAAATCGAAACACCCTGCTGCAAAACATGCAGCATACTCTCCAACAGAGTGTCCAGCAACGTACTCCGGTTTAAATTGTTTGAAACGATCCATAAATTCTACAAACATAATTGATGAAAAAACATATAAAAGTGGCTGAGCATACACTGTCTGACTTAATTCCGCATCACTCTTCCCCATTATTTCCATTAAGTTGGGATATATTTCTTTTGCATCATCAAAAAGTTTATTGTTACATATTTCTGAATACAATCCACTTTTTTGAGATCCTTGCCCTGGAAATAATATAGAATATTTTCGCATAGGTATTGATTATACAACAAATTCTCAAGACTTATCTAGAATAAATTAGTAATTTGGCTAAAATACTATCCAATAATCAAAAAAGCATATTCATATTTTTTTAACTCAAATATTTTCTAATTTTAATATGAATGTTAATCCGGATTTAAATAATTTATTTCCATATTTTAGGAAATCAATGAATTATTTAATGAAACAAGGAGAAGAATTTGCTGAAAAATATCCAGCAGTGGCAAAAGAACTTAATTTTTCATCAAATAAGGTGTCTGATCCACATGTACAAAGACTTCTAGAGTCATTTGCATTTTTTGATGCTAGATTACAATACCAAATAGAAGATCAAATGTCAGAATTAAGCATGCATTTATTAAATGCATTATATCCTCAACTAACGGCTCCAATCCCATCATGTACAATCGTTCAATTTAACAAGATTGTAAACATATCTCAAAAACGCAATATTGTAATTCCAAAATCTACAAAAATAAAAATAAATAATAATAACAATAAAGAATGTACATTCACTACTACAAGTACGTTGGAATTTAATAGCTCTAAAATCAACAATATACAATACATAAAATTTGATCAAACTAATATAGAAGATACAAACACATTTTTATTAAGCATATCAATTACAAAACTAACAAACCAAAATTTAGTTTTATTCATAAACTCTGATTTGTTTACTTCTTTTGCATTGTATGAAAATATCATGGCTTACAAATATTCTGAAGATACCCCTGTATTTGCAGCAGATGCAAAAAATCAACTCATAAATCCAAACCCAATTGGCTATATCAAAGCTAAAGGTTTTAGCACAGAAGATAGTCTTTTTTCTTCGAGCAAATATACTAGAGATATTCACAGAACATTATTAGAATACAGCGCTTTTCCAGAAAAATTTTTATTTTTTGAAATAGTATTTACTGAATCAATTCAAAATGAAAATGTTAACCTAATCATACCATTAAGCAAAAACAGCAATCCACATTTAACAAGATTACACGATAACATTTTATGCACTAACTGCGTCCCTGCGATCAATTTATTTCAAAAAAAATCAGAACCACTAATTGTTACACATGAAGATGAAGAATATAAGTTAATTCCAAACCATAATGACGACAATTTCGAAGTGCATAGTGTAGAAAAGATATATGAATATGATTCACAATCCACAAACGGAAAAAGAGAGTATGCAAATTATTTTGGCTTCAGCAATACAGAAAATTCTAAGTTCTACTATGTAAAACAAAAATTATCTAATAAGGGAGGTACAGATACATATATATCTTTCATAGACGCAAACATGAATGTTGAGCAAATAAATACATCAACAGTTTTTGCTGATTTATTATGTACGAACAGATTAGAGGCACACGACATTAATGTCAATTCACATTTTCACGTATACAATATTGATGGCGTTTACTGTCAGAATCTAATTCAACCTACAAAACCTGAATATCCTAATAATGGGAAAGCATTGTGGAATATTGTTTCAAACTTGGCATTAAATCACGTAGATCTCGCAGTAAATACTGACCAAATTGTTACCTTACAAAAAATGTTCGAAATATATAACTTACGTTCTGATATAGCGCAATATTCAAAATCTATAATCAAAATAGAATATGATGAATCAGCAGTAAGACATCCCCAATTTGCCACTAGTGTGGTACCAAAAGTAACATTCAAACTATTTGTGAACAGTTACACTTCTGAAATCTTCATGCTTTCTTTGATATTAGGAAATATAATAATAGAAGCAAGACCGTTTAATACATTGATAGAAATTATACTTTTCAAAATATCAGATCCTAAAATACCTTGGAAGAAAATTGAGTTAAAACTATGAATTTACACAATAGGCTAACAAAATACCCATGGAAATTTTCATTAAACCAGTTTGTTTTCCTAACTATCCAAAATAACGCAACTGACGAATCGCAAACCATATTTGAGTGTAATAATACTTTAAGCGTAACATCAAGTGATGTCATCTCCGTAAAAAACATTAAAAACACAAATCATGTTACAGTAAATAGTGTAAGCTTAACAGGTATACAAGGTCCCCTTCCAATATACTACTTTGATTTAATAGCGGAGCGAAATCAAAATAACGATTTTGCGTTATTTGATTTTTTTAATATGTTTAATAATAGAGTCGTGTTAAATGTTTTTAATATAACCAAAAAATCAACTCCATGTTTGGAAAATACCAAATTAATTAACACTACATTAGGCTACATAATAAACTCAATAGGTTTAGGAGAAGTTACTAATTATTTTCCACTTCTAAAACAAATATCAACATATTTTCCAATTTTATTTTGGTCACAAAGAAGTCCACAAAATCTAATCTATATTTTAGAATCTTTTATACCTGGCAGTAAAATTAAATGTAACCAATTTGTGGGACAATGGCTTAAAATCAATCCAGATTCACAAACAACTCTACGAACTAAATGTAACAAATCTGGATTACAATTATTAGGCAAAAGATTCTGGCATATAAATAATGGAATCGAATTAATTATTACATTAAAATCGATACAAACGTATAAACAAATACTACCTAATCAGCCATTACGTAAAGAATTAGAGTTAATTATAAAAGCATACATGCCTTACAACATAAAGTTTCACATTAAGTTAAAACTAGATTATGAAAAACAACCAAAACTTTATTTGACCAAGGAGTCTGCTGTACTTTCCTACCTAAACTGGCTTAACACAAGTGATGAATGTAGCGCCCTGAGCAAGTAGCTAGACTTAAGATTAACTATTGCCAATCTAGCTAGTAATAATAGTCCCAATTATCCAATTAATATGTTATTGCACATTAAATAATCTGATAAAAAACTTGTGATAAAATAGATATTTTTCATTTTATATGATAAATATTAGTAATGGCTCTTGTATTCAACTTTATATTTGCTATCGTAATCTCTATAAATTCTTTTGTATTAGCTGCAAGCTCTCAAGATATCAACAAAATGGAAACTGCTGAAACCTTATTAAAGAAAGGGAAGGCTTTTTTAGCTAAAAAAAAATATCAAGAGGCGGCCAAAACTTTTGCTAAAATAGAAGAAGAATTTCCTGATTTTGATGATTTAAATGAAGCTATACTGTTAACAGCACAATCATTTTTATTGGATAAATCATATGTCAAAGCAATAGAATTTGCAGAACTACTTAAAACTATAGCTCCTAATTATCAAGTAAACACTGTAAATGATATATTAGTTACAGCTTATTATCATACTATTAACAATCCTGGAAGAGAGAATAAAAATCTCCATATGATTTTGAATTTATCTAATCAAGACAAGACCAAGCATTCAAAGATAAGACAAATGGTTGTTGACATACTTGCGTATGAAAGTTTCGATAAAGCTATATGCTATACCCAACAAGGTAATTATTTTGTTGCACTTATGTACTATGGAGAAGTTATCCAAAAAAACAAGGAAAGCTCTCTAGTGCCTGAAGCATATTTCAGATGCGCAGAAATCTTTAATTTTCTTGGATTAACTGAAGATAAAAATAGAATAGTAAAAATTCTTGCTCTCTCATATCCAGAATCTAAATGGTATTACGAATCCACTAAATTACAAGGGTGAATATGGAAAAATTCGACGATCTAACAAAGGAGTGGAATCAGATTGCTAAGCAAATAAGGGCTTACGACAAGCGATATTCCTATGGAACTCCCTTGATATCTGATTTTGGATACGATGCGCTTAAAGACAGGTTAATGGAAATAGAACAAATAATAGGAAAACAAAAAAACAGCCCTTTAAATACAATAGGTACTATCTCACATGAAGAAACAATAGAACATTTGGAACCTATGCTGTCGTTAGATCACGGGTATGGAGAAGCATCTATACAAAACTTCTATAAAAAAATGCTCAACTTATTAAAAACAGATGTAGTTCCTCAAATGGTGATAGAGCATAAAATAGATGGCATTGCAACTTCGATAAGATATGAACACGGGCAACTAAAATTAGTACTAACAAGAGGCGATGGTTTTAGAGGTTTAAATATAACCGAGCATGCCAAATATATCATTGGTATTCCTAAATACTTCCCTATTGAAAATTTTGAAGTTAGAGGTGAAGTGTATATGAAATTTGCGGATTTTAATAATCTCCCAAATTTTAAAAATCCACGTAATGCAGTAGCTGGGATATTACGCAGTAAGGACTTAGACATCGTATCGAGTCATAAATTGTTTTTTATAGCTCACGGATTTACCAACCGAGGCACTAACAGTTTTACTACTTATGAAAATGGAATAATATTTTTGAGACAAAATGGGTTCGAAATTTCTGACTATTATATCAGTGACTCAGAAGCTGAATCATGTAGAATTTTCAACACGTTAGACAGAAACTCTATTGATTATCCTATAGATGGAGTGGTACTCAAATTAAATGATTTAAGCTTGTGGGATAAATTAGGATCCCATAGCACAGCGCCTCGCTATGCTTTCGCTACAAAATTTAGCCCTAAAGATTCAGAAACACAAATCATTTCTATAGAAATGCAAGTTGGAAAATTTGGAACTATTACTCCAGTTGCCAATATAGACTCAGTAGAAATAGATGGAATAACAATACAAAAAGTCTCAATGCACAATATGCAAGAATTTGTAAATAAAAACTATCTCAAAGGAGATAAGATTATCATAGCTAGAGCTGGAGACGTAATTCCTTATATCCTCCAAAAGACAAGCAATAATCAGATTGAAAAAGCTGAGTTGCCAACGCACTGCCCATCATGTAATACAAAACTGATTTGGGATAGCGTAAATTTGAAATGTACCAATGGGTGGAATTGTAAAGCTCAAGCTTTGTTGAGAATAGAACATTTTGTATCCAGAAAAGCATTCAATATTAATGGATTAGGAAGTAAGAACTTGGAAAAATTGTACGATTATCAAATAATACAAAAACCCAACGACGTTTTCAAGCTTACTCAGCTTGCTCTAAACAATGATCAATTAATCAAAAATTTACTAGGATCTAAAGTCGTACAGAATCTCTACAATCAGATAGAAAAAAATAGAATAATTTCCTTGTCAAAATTCATATATGCTCTATGTATACCAAATGTTGGGTATGGGACCTCTAAACTTTTAGCGGCACACTGTGTAGATTTTGAAACCTTTATTTCCACTTTCTCTCAAGATACGCAGATCAAAATCAAGCATGTAGGTCAAACAATATTAGAATCAATTAGACATTTTTTAAATACTGAACAATGGATTTTTGATTGTTACAAAGAAATAAAAATTCAAAAATAATCTCGTTATTAGTTTAATCTCAATTTAAGACCTTATGAAGCTAAAATTATTTGACCTCTCCAGTTTTGACATCATAAGAGTAGGTAAACTCACCTTCTTTTTCACTGGCTTTATTATAATTATGATAAACTGATTCAAGAGTATTAAAAGAAAACTTAAATTTAGTACACCTTTCTAATCTTTCAATCGTCTCAACGATGTTACATTGTCCTAATTTCAATTCTTGAACCGCTTTTCTTTCATTGTTAATAATTACAGTTTTGACTACAGTAATATTTTCAATACCTTTTGCGCTTAATCCTAATTTTTGTAGTTCACCAGCAAAAATATTGGATAATACTTTAATTTCTACGAATCCAGAACTAATTGTTCCTCCTGTTGTAGCAGAATTTGAAGTATCTTTTTTCACATTGTTAATAAAATACAATGCGAAGCCATGCAATTCACCAAATTTTTCAAAACCCTTAGTTTCACTAGCTGCATTACAATCTTTAGCTTGTATAAATAAATCTGAACCACTTCGCTGATCTCTATCAGCATTGGGTCCAAAAGTTAATTCATCTATTATTAAATTACTTGGTCTGTTCATTTGTTAACTCCTTATGATCCTGCCTTTGGCAAAGTAGCAACTAGTCTCAAAGATACTTCTAACTCTTCCAATTGGAAATGAGGTCTCAAGAACAAAATTGCTTTATATTCTCCTGGATTACCTTCAACATCTGCAATTTCGATTGATGCTTCACGTAGAGGATATCTTGATTTAGCTTCTTGTGATCCTTGATCGGATAAAAATACATAATTTGCTATCCAGTTATTCAAGTAAAGCTTAATATCATCCTTAGATGCAAAGGATCCAATTTTATCTCTCATTAACATTTTAATGTAATGAGCAAATCTAGACACATTTAACATATACGTTAACCTAGCAGAAATGGCCGCATTTGCTGTTGCTTCTGGCAAGTCATATTTTTTAGGTTTTTGTACACTTTGTGCACTGAAAAATACAGCTTTGTCCGTACCTTTATAATGGCATAGCGATATAAATCCTAAATCACTAGCTTCCTTTTCACGTCTGTCAGTTATTACAACTTCTGTAGGACACTTTAAAGCGATATCTCCATAAGGAGTTTTAAATGTGTAAGCAGGCAGATTTTCAACCAAGCCGCCCCCTTCTACTCCTCTAATTGCAGCACACCAACCGTATTTGGCAAAAGCTGTAGTAATTCTCAACGCCATAGCATAAGCTGGATTACCCCAACAAAACTTGGAATTATCCATTCCATCTACTGTTTCATTATAGTTAAACTCCTGTACGGGAATTGTATCTTCACCATATGGTAACCTAACCAGGATTCTTGGTAAAAATACATTGCAGTATCTTGCATCTTCCATATCTCTGAAGCTATTCCATGCAATTAATTCAGAATTTTCAAAAATCTTCTTCAAATCTCTAGGTGCACCAATTTGCGTAAATGATTCTATGTCAAATAAATCAGGTCTAGACGAAATCAATAAAGGAGCATGTGCTGCAGCCGCAACTTGGGTCAATTTTGTAATAAATGAAACATCAATTGCCTTACGTCCAACATAAAAATCAGCTACTAAACAAGAATATGGTTCTCCACCTAAAGTACCAAATTCTTCTTCATAAATCCTCTTAAACAAGATACTTTGATCAAACTCAATAGCTTTTTCAAGATCATTTTGTAATTCTTGTCTTCCTGCACAAAACAGCTTAATTTTTAGACCTTCACCTGTTTCAGAATTCATTACTAGATAATGTAAACCTCTCCAAGAAGCTTCCAAATTTTGGAAATCAGAAGCATGTAATATTTCATCCAATTGTGCAGATAATTTTGCATCCAATTGAGCAATCAAATTCATAAAGTAAGGGTATGAAATTCGTATCTCACTTATGACAACAGAACAATTTCTTGCGAATGATGCTATCATCTTTCTGTACTTATTTAACTCTGCATCGTCAACAACTGGATTTTTCTTTGCATCTTTAGTATCTTTAGCAGACTGAGTATCTTGCGTCTTTGTTGAATCATCTGCTTTTTTAATTAACTCTGAATCATAAATGATTTTATCAATTTCTGGCGAAGCCTTAGTCAAATCTTGGGCTTCCTTCAACAATTTTTGTATTGCAGCATCATCTTTGATAATAGAGCAAATTATATCATTTAGCTTTTCATTAGCATCAGCTTTAGTAGCTAAATCAACTAAATTTGTCCTATCATAAAATAGTGTTTGTATTGCAGGAACCTGCATAACTATGTTGATTGGACTAAAATCGTCTATAGAATTAAAAACCAAGCTTATAGCAAGTTTTTTTGCTTCATTAACAGTTTGATCCTGTTTACCTTTTTGATCTTCACTAGAATCACTTTCTATAATATTTCTAACATTCAAATTAAGTATAGGCTTTATAGATCCCATAACTTCAGCAAAATTATCTCTATCTATAGTAATAAATTTTCTAGATTTATAATCTTGTCTAACATCTTGATGTCCGTATAAGTCAGATATTATACCCATTACTAAAGGCAATTCTTTACTTTCTATAGCATCTCCTATTTCAACATCATATGTAATGCGTACCCTAGGAGGTCTATTTCTTAATAACAGTTTTTGCAAACTTTCTACCATGTAACCTCTCTTTATATTAATTCAACACTAATATACTTAAGTTTTCGTCAAAATATATTATAAAATGTAGTACAGTTATATAAATTTATTACTATATTTTATTACGTCTCATCAAAAAAAATTGATTAATATTGGCTTTGCATTTTTCTTCACAAATCCCACCAATAAAAGTACATTTACTTTTAATCAAATCATTTTGATATACCCCAAATATTACTTCCTTTATTCTAGACAATCTGATCGCAGCTTTACACATGTCGCAAGGTTCCATCGTACAAAACATAATACAATCAGTTAAAAATTTAGAATTTAATTTCCTGGTAGCTTGATAAATTGCAATCATTTCAGCATGAAGCAATGAGTTATTGTACTTCTCCACCCTATTGCTCGCTTCGCTGATAATCCGTCCATCATGTACCACAATACAACCAACAGGCACTTCATTTTGATCATTTAATGAGATTTCAATAGCCCTAAGCATAAATTTTTTATACATCATCATAACACCTACTAAACCTAAGCGCTCAATTGAAGGAATAGAATATGAGATTCACAGATCAAATTCATATATTTTTTAGCAAACTGAAATTTAGAAATATAAAACACTTTGTCATCAAATCCCTCTGCTTTACACCCAGTCAAATAAAACTTCAAAGAAGCTGAAGCATTTTCTCTTTTCTGCAT
The DNA here is from genome assembly GCA_023898705.1 of Alphaproteobacteria bacterium. GTDB lineage: Bacteria > Pseudomonadota > Alphaproteobacteria > CAJXXZ01 > 1604HC. Next base: position 424,048 of record CP060235.1, on the reverse strand, counting down.
GCTTCTACATTTCACATTTGCCCTACTCCCATCCCTTAAGAAATAGCCTCCATTATCACCATGGCTCACTAGTACGATCGCAATAGAATCACACACTTTATGAGCTTCATGTCTTGGTTCCATACAATCGGAATCATTACGCACTATGTTCAACCCCTTCTTAGAGAAAAAATCAATATAATAATAAAAATTTTTTACATATGAACTAACATCATCATTTCCATCTATAATGGCAAACTGATTTATCCAACAACATAAATCGGAGATAGGTGATCTGTAATTTACTACAGAATTTACCGATCTACTTTTATTAACCACATGTGACAGATTAGAGATGGCATTTCTAGTTAATTGTTTAATACTAATCAGATTGCAGTAAAACCTAGAAGTACAGAAACCGCATACGTTCTCAGTCTCATTATCAGTATCAAACTTAATTCTATACTCTGTGTGAGGTAAATAAGTATAACCACTTCTCTTACATAAATTTGGATTAACTACATAAGTAAAATAGTGACCATTACCATCCTGTACATCTTGTTCTGTTAAACCTATTGTTTTAAAAGGCACTATTCCCGTACATAAGCTGATGCTTTGCTTACTTTGATTGATCAACAAATCATCCTTTAGTTCACTATTACTTGTATATCCGAAATTATCAGTAGAAGAAGGTAAAGGTAAATAACCATTAGTTGAAACAAATAAACTTAAAGCGTTATATATATTCTCAACCCTACTTAGGGTAATTCTCGCTTTTTGATAATTCATCAACAACTTAAATGAACTAAACATAAAACTAGAAATAGTAGAAAGCACAATCATTACTATTGCAACCTCTAACAAAGAAAATGCCCTAATTTGAACATAATACAACCAATTTACAATACGGACCGTGAATTGAAGTACTAACCTTATTAGGTAAGCAATATACTTAAATACCAACTTTATATGTTTACGTGTAAAATACAACACTTGTCATTTCCAGAATCTTGTACAAAGTTACCATCATGGTCAACACATCTTTTGCCAACTACACTACTAAATCCAAAATCTAAATCACTCACATATTTTTGTAATTGCTTAGCAATATTGACCGAAACACCCTGCGTAACAACATCATTCTCAAAAACACCAAGGACAAGGGCATACCTTCCATTCTCTAACTTCAGCCTTATCTCCCCTAAAATTGTTTTAGGAGGAATATTTTCTACATTTACCAAGTTCGTTTCTTTTAACTTTTTCCAAAATATTTCCTGGCTAACCAACGATCCAGTATCATCTAAATATGGCGCAGATCCATAATGAGATTTGTAAATTTGTACTGCAATCGCATAATGTCTCAAATCATTGGCGACACGCATATAATTCGCACGACCTACAAGTTCCCAACCTTTTAAACCTCCAAAAGTGATGAGCCCTATAATGATCAAAATAAAACTGACTTCCAACAAACTAAATGCTTTAATTTTTCTAAATGCTTTAACTTTTCTTAGCATTAGTCCATATTAACACGCATGTACTATGTATAAAAGGTTTAAAGTACAAGTTGAATTTTATTAACTATTTTGTAGATTAAGTTGCTTATTTGTAGTCGTTTTTCTCTTTGGCCTATTTTTAGCTAAATATTTGTTAGAATCTATCGTAATCAAAGTCTTATAATTTTTGAAAAAATTAAAATCAAGTATCATCTTATTTACCACCGTTTCAATTTTATTTTAAAACTAAGTGGTAAAAATTCTATCTTAAGCAAATGAAAAACAATTTATAAATTTATTAAATTCCTTATATCTTGTCCAATTCTGGTGATAAGTTGCATAATAAAAACACTATATATTCCTCAGTAAAAGCATGATACGATTCTATTAGATGACAATAAAGCACAATAATAAAATAGCTTGCATAGATCTCGGATCAAATTTGTGCAGAATGATTATAGGATTTCCAAATAAGAAGAAATCTTGTGGTTTTTCTATAGTTAAATCAATAGCCAATTCAGTTAGATTGGGAGACAAGGTGTATAAAACTGGCTTCATACAAGAAGACGCTATCAGAAGAACAGTAGCATTTTTAAATAAGTGTGTACAAGTAGCTGAACAATATCATGTAAAAAAAATGGAATGTGTTGTGACAGCAGCTTGCAGATTAGCACAAAATAAAAATGCGTTTATATCTAGGATCAAAAAAGAAACTGGTTTGCATTTTAGGGCAATTGAGGCAGATGAAGAAATTTACTTATCATCCATGGGATGTATAGATATCATGCCTTATAAGTATGCTTATATAATAGATATGGGGGGATGTAGTACCGAATTAGCTTTATGCTTAAAAGATAAGGATAATGTAAGTTTACTGGAATGGATTTCATTGCCAATAGGAATACTAAAGTTCACTGGTAATGATTCAACTGCTCTAGATACCAACTTTGAATCCATAGTCCACCAATTCTACAAAAGATGCTCTGTAATTCAAGAAGATATACCTCTTATCATAGCAAAATCTGGAATTGTAAGTACTATAGCAAATGCATTATATCCAGTAAAAGACGCTGATATTAAAATGATACACGGGAAAATATTGCCTATCATTCAAGTAAAACAGATTTTATCTGATATTGCCGAACAAATAAATAATAATGAGAGAAAAACACAAAAAGATTTGTCCACTAGGGGCAGTGCCATATTCGTTAACAAACTATTAGCCAAACTAAGCAACATATCCGTCTCAATAATATCTAATACAGGTTTAAGAGAGGGACTTTTACATAAAACTTGTTTGGAAAATGAGTGCAATAGGGTTTGAACCTACGACCTCTACGATGTCAACGTAGCGCTCTACCACTGAGCTATACACTCGTACGCCCTAATTGTAAAAATTTTTATTCTTAATGTAAAGGTTAAGTTAAGTGATTTAGTATAAACTGTATCGGAAAAACAACCAACAAAAATATCAAAGTCTATTAAAAATAGAACACCACTGAATCAATATTAAAAATAGAAGCTAAGCTAGAAACTATTGTCACAACAAACTAAACGCATTGAATCAGACTTTTATAGCAACACCTATATTAGCCCCAAAAGAATGTATGCTCTTTACGGAGATCTCAACCCCAGATTTGTTAGAAAGTGTTACTTTTCCTTTAGTGTGGGTTAGAAATGCATAAACCCCTTCAACAAAAAAAGAAAATCTCTCACCACTAAACAAACTGATTCCTAATTTGCTACCTACACCATACTTGCAATGAGCGATTCCTTTAATATCACCCTTTTCACCACTAGCTGATATCTTTACACCAAAAAAATCCCACACTACAAAAGGAGACACATACGCATAAGAATGACGAGAGATGTACTTCCTAGCTATCAAACCAGCACTAACCCTTTTAGATATAAAGGCAACCGCTTTGATATCTTTACCATCTATTGCCACGCTTTTCTTAGTTTTTGGACTTGTAAAAGAGGATAGAAACAAGGCACCCAACTCAACTCCAAAGGTCTTATTCAATTTAACTAACGACAGCCCAAGCCCTCCTGAACAACCAGCATCAGAATAATCAGCTTTATCTAAAAACGCTTTCGCATGATTATTTTCATCCTTGTCCACCTCACCATCTGATTTGAATACAACATCTCCTAACTTCACGTTAGAATTTGTCACGGTAGCTAAATGCAGCTTTATATTGGATTCACCAGCAATAAAACTAACCAAACCTAAACTTAACAATAATATTTTTTTCATGAATCTTATTCTAACAAACAAGTTAAAATATGCAAGCATACAAATTTATTAAATCAATATCAATTCATTTTTCAAAATTTTATTTTTATTTCTTCAAATTAAATGATTTTTATGGTAGTTTACTGATTAGGGGCGCTTAGCTCAGTCGGTAGAGCATCTGACTCTTAATCAGTGGGTCATAGGTTCGAATCCTATAGCGCCTAGGAGAGGGTACGAAGCGTATGCAAAAAGCACTTTCAAAAACTAATTTTTTTTTAATTTTTGGCACAGTTTTAGAATATTTTGATTACGTACTATTCATGGAACTATCATTTTTTATATCTAAGATTTTTTTTCCTGGTAATATGATGTCTTATTTTTATATCTTTTCTGTAGGGTATGGAGCTAGGTTTGTTGGAGTACTGATGCTGTCTATGATAAAAAGAGATCTAGGTAAGATAATGCAATATTGTATCTTTACTATGGCTGTTTCAACTCTACTAATAAGCTTACTGCCTTGTTATCATTCTGTTGGTTTATTAGCAACTGTTTCATTTATAATTCTTAGATTTATTCAGAGCTTGTCTTATTCTATTGAGTTTCCAACAGCTATTACTATACAAGCTAAACAAGAAGATTCTCATTCAAAAATTGGAACAGTAATTGCTAGTAGTACTACTGGTGGGGTATTAGCAAATGTATGCGCTCTTCTACTATTACGTGTTTTTTCAGAAGCTCAGATTTTATCTTTTGCTTGGAGAATTCCATTTCTTGTTTCTGGATTGATCGGATTAACTCTTTGCAGAATTAGAATTAGTAATGTCAGTGAACAGCTTGATCTCAGTACTTACCATTTAAATACGTCTCACTTATTTAACAATGTTGAAAAGATCGTACAAAATACAAAAATTTTGTTATTTCCTTGCTTTTTAATAGTCTCATACATTTATTTTCCTACTTTCTTTAGGAATCATGGATATAAAAATTTATATTATATATTTAAATATAAAACAATTGTACTTGCATTATCTATTTTATTTGTCACTTTAGCAGGAAAATTCATGGATAAACGTCAAGATAGACCTATAGATCTACAGCTATTACAGAAATTATTTATAGTAGCTTGGTCAGTATCCTTAATTTTATCATTAATGCATATATTTGGCGTAATCCTTTTAATGCTTACGACTCAAGTTAGTATAGCCTTTTATTTTCAACTCGGATTGAAAAATTTATTACGAAATTCTTCTTTAGCGTTGTCCACATTAATTTATAATTTGAGTATGTTTTTAGCTTCCTTGTTGACGTTATTTTTAGATTATTCAATATCAATGTTGATCATACCGTTGTTTTTGTCATTATTATTCACACTTTGTTACGCACAAAATGGCGTAGATGAAACTGATTATTGAGATTTAGTTTTTCTTGCTATTATAATGGATTGTGTTTTTATTTAGTAAATTCTCGCTTTTAACGTTATTGGGCATTCCAGTTTTAACGAGAAAAATTTGCACATCGGATAAACAATTTTCTACATCATTATTCATAATTTTTGGTTTAATATCATATTTGTTTTTTATATCAAACAACATACTTTTGTCACTCACGTTATGGGAATTAACAACATGGATGTCATACTTCCTTCTAGCAAACTCAAAAAACACTAATCAAAATAAGTTGATATTAGTCAACAATGTCATAGGAGGTTTATGCTTAGCTTATGCATGCTTTATATTAACAACCAAATGTAGCTTATGGTCAGAAATTCCAAACGTTTCATTTTCATACAATGAAGTGACTATTTTATCAATTCTGTGTTCTATTGCTGTTTTAAGTAAATCATCTCAATTTCCTTTCACTTGGTTAAATTGGACCAAAAATTCCTCCTCACTTGTAAGTGCATACTTACATTCGGCTACTATCGTACAAATGGGATTATTTATTTTACTAAAATTATTACGTACACAAATTAATAGTCATGTCTTACACTATTGCATAAACTTCTCTACCATAGTAACAGCTCTATTATCCTTATTAGTAATACGTACAAATAATTTAAAAAACTTAATTGCCGTCAGTTCACAAGCACACTGTTCATTATGCTTAAATACTGCACTCACAACTCAAACAAATTTGTTTGCTATTGTTGCATGCCACTGTGTTTATAAGTCAATTATGTTTATGCTGTGTGATTATTTGTACAAAAAATATAATACCTACGAACTAAATAAAGAAATAAAACTACCTGTGATCATTTTTATGAGTGTACTATTATGCATAATACCAATGTGTGGTTTACCTTTGTTTTTCTTCAGTAGTATATATTCGAACACCAATTTATTCATTAATTTATCATTAAAATCGATATCGATAGTAACTTTTTATAAACTACGTTGTATGAGGCCTATCGTTCAATTCAATAAAAATGACCTTCTGTTTTTATTATCCATTATATTTATTTATCCATCTAAACATTTATACTTACTCAAATTTATAATCAGCCTAATACTCGCATTCCTAAATTTTCATTTAATACATTTTTTCAACATAAAATTGAAAAATCTTAATATCACCTCAGCAATATATTCGCTTATAACAAAGTGTAGGATTCCTAAAAATGAAAAATTCTATACTTACTTCATCATTAGCACAATTATTTTTATAGGTTTGAAAAATATAATCCAATCTAATTATACACATTATTACATAAATAATTCGTACGACTTCGTAACTCTATTATTAATAATGGTCGGGTTCGTATCTATTTTTCAAAAAGATACAGCGCATAAATTAATTACAATTTCAGCAATAAGCCTCTCTATCACATTAAACTATATTAAATTTGGTGGAGTTGACATAACTGTAACAAATATAATAGCTGATTTTTTAACAACTTATTTAATTATTAAATCAGGTAAAAGCATACATATGCAAAAATTTAATTTAGCAAGATTATTAATATCTTTCTTCTTAGCTTTATCAATATTTAGCCTATATTCTAAACCAGCTACTTTTCTCATTTATAAACAACAAACCAATGTAAACGATATTGTAGTGTTTTACAGATTTATGGATACTATTGGGGAAACATTAGTAATTTTAATCATTGGAGCTATAGCTCTTTTAACGAAAAAATTATGGTAGATAAAAATTTTGTAATATGATAGATTTTTTTCATGCATATTAACAAATTTTTTCTATATATATTCTCAATTTGCGCATTTGTACCTGAAGTTCGCAGCAAACAACAAAATGTTCAAAATGATGACCACATAAAGTTAAAAAACAATAAAAATGTAGAAAACAAATCTATTAAGAATCCTGAGTTAAATAGTATTTTAACTGGTGATTTCAGTCAGCTCAAATCATTTGTTAAAGCTGCAGCAAGTTCTAGTCAATTTAAAAAATTGCTTCAAGAAAAGTTCAATAATGCATTGATAAGTAACGTTATTAAAATGATGGTGGTAAATCCTAAAATTACATCTGATATACGTATTGGTAAAGTGGTGTTTGATGGTGAAAAGCAATCCAATACTGGTAAGACCTCTTATAATAGTTACGTGGATGCCAATTTGGCAGAGTTCAATCTAAACAAAATATCTGAAATGACTGAGGCATCGAGTAGAATAAAAGAGCAAAAACACGAATTGAAGGAGAGCCTATCTAAATTTTGTCTTGAAGAAATACTAGAAGTGCTAATCGATTACATAATTAGTAATAAAAAGGTAAAACTTAGAGAAAGAATAACCAAATCGAAATTACATTCATTGAATCAAGTTAAGGCAAGAATAGAGGCAGGTTCTATGAACAACTCAGACCTGTATTCTGCTGAAGCTGATTTAGCTTCTAGTAAAATGGAATTATATGTAGAACAACAAAAAGAAAATATATTAAGGGAAAAACTAGAATCATTGTCCTTAGATGCTCATGTTCCAACAAGCATAGGTAAAATAAAACCGACGAAGTCGTGGGAGCAAACCAAGTTAGAAATATTATCTGGATCACATTTATTACAAAAGGCAAAAAGTAGCAAAACTGCAGATATAGCTAGAACATTTGCTACAATAACTAACTTAGCACCTTCAGTCACTTTGGGACTATATTTTAGGAGAGAATCAACAGCATACACAAGAGCTACTGCAGGGGCAAAATGGTCAGGTGAAACATACTTGGGTATCAGACATAGCATTGGCCTAAACAGTATAACCCAGCTGGCAGAAGGTACCTATGCAAGAAATGCAGCTAGATTTAAATTATTAGAGGAAGTAAGAAAAGCTATTTTAGCTGGAAAAGAAACCTTTTTAAGCTGCGAAGGTGCAAAAAAAGAGTTTACGTTTAGACTAGCTACACTTGAAAACAATGAGAGAGCTCTAGAATCTAAGAAAACACTATTTTTCAACAGTGTCGATTTACCTAGCCAAAGAAAAGTTTCGATAGACGATTTACAACTACAAGAGAATAATGTTGTTAATGCATGTTGTTCTACTTTGGATGCTCTGGGAAGAGCTTTTAAAAGTCACTTTAAGCTAAAACATATGAGAGGCACATTGCTTAAGTTTATATTTGGTAAGGATGAAATATGATCGATATTAAATTCTCTCAAACAGCAAATGATAGAAACATTCTATGTTCATTAGTTAAAACTGAAAAAGAAGGTTTTTTCTTTCTTGATAAGCAAATGAAAATTTGCACCAATTATGAAAATAGTATACTGTTGGGTGTTAAAATAGGAACTTATATTAACAATAACAAGAATAATGTACAATTCGATCTAGATATAAATTTAAAAGATTTTTCAAAACAGGAAGTATTGAAAATATATGAAGGTATATTGATAGGATCTTGGGAATATGAAAATCACAAAACAACAAAACAACAACAAACTTTTTCTATTATGCTTATTACAAATGAACATATAACTCAAGAGGAAAGTGATGAAATCCATAATTTAATAGAAGCAACTTATTTGACAAGATCATTGGTAGAAATGCCAAGCAATATACTTACTCCAATAAAACTGGCAGAAATAGCACAAAGCATAGAAGGATTGGATGTTAAAGTCGAAAAAATGACTAAAGGCGGAATTTGGGAAGTAGGAAAAGGAAGCCAGTATGATCCAATATTAATTACATGCGAGTGGAAGGGAAGTTCAGATGAATGCATCGCCTTAGTTGGTAAGGGAGTTACATTTGATTCTGGTGGTTTATCCCTAAAACCACCAAAAAGCATGGAAGATATGAAGCAGGATATGGGAGGAGCGGCAACCGTATTGGGAATAATGCAGGCAGCAGCAAAAAATAACTTGCAACAGAGGATTATAGGATTAATTCCTTGTGTGGAAAATATGCCTTCTGGGAATGCTCTAAAACCTGGAGATGTAATCACTTCATTATCTGGAAAGACAATAGAAGTCTTAAATACTGATGCCGAGGGGAGACTTATTTTAGCTGATGCTCTATTTATTGCAGAAAATAATTACAAGCCTAAATTTATTATAGATTTTGCAACATTGACAGGAGCTATACATGTAGCACTGGGTGAACTGTTTGGTGGGTTATTTTGTAATAATGATAAATTAGCGAAAGTTCTAATTGATGCTGCAAATGAATGCTATGAACCTCTAATTAGATTTCCTATGCATAAGAAATATGACAAACTTATAGACAGCAATATCGCTGATGTATGTAATATCCAGAAATGTGGCGCTGGTGCTGGAAGTATAACCGCAGCTCAATTCTTGCAAAGATTTATACAGAATACCCCTTGGGTGCATATTGATATAGCTAGTACGGTTAGAACCACTTACGAGAATATTATAGGAATTCATGGATCTACTGGATTTGGTGTAAGGTCAGTCTATCATCTGATAAAACGTGATTTATTCCAAAAATAGCAATTCTTATACTGCGTATTATACTTACAATAAAACGATTACTTTCGAACTTGGCTGTAGAATTCTTACTTAATACTCAAACTAAATTTAAATCTACTTTTTACCTTTATTAGTTTTATGTTTATACATCAGGTTAAGCACATTTTTTTCAAATTTATCATTTCATCAATCATATAAAATAATATTTGATTTATTAAACAAACAATACTTTGATTGTATTTGTTTGAAGCAGCTTTTAATTTATTTTTATAAGTAAACATCAAATGCTTTGTTAAAAAACAAGCTATATTTATACTTATAGCACAAAAATTTAGTGAAAAATTGTCTTTTAGCTCTTTGCATAGTCATTTTTTTTTTGTATTATATGCTTGTTATTCTGAAAGGGGAAAAAATGAATACAAAAGTATTGTTTACAGCTTTACTATTTTCTAGCTTCGTAGAGGCTAAAGTTTCTGGTGTTCTTGCATTGGGAGCTGTTGCTAAGAACTACAAAATTGAAGTAGAAAATAAAAATGGAACAAAAGAATTCGCAAAAGATGGAAATGCAAAGTATTTTGCGGGAAGAGTGATCGGATGTTTGCACTTTATAGATATGGTAGGAATCAGAGTTGCTGGTGAGTTTGGATCTGCAAAAGACAAATATGCTGCAGAGATCACTACCACCGCTGCTACGGACGATAAGTCTTCTGTTACTAGTAGTTTGACTTTGGCAAATGTAACATCTAATCTAAAAGCTGAGCTAGGTCCTCAACTTTTCTACTGTGTTAATGATAAAATGGGTGTTTATGCTGCTTTAGTTGGTGTATTAAACCGTAGCTCATTTAAATTAAACTCCAAGGCTTATACTTCTGAGGTTGAGGGATCTACAAAGAACTTCTTTGGCGCTGGTCTTCGTCTTGGTTTAAGCTACTGTTTCAACAGAATGTTTGTCTTTGGTGAGGTTGGTGGTGACTTCAACTTTAAGAAAGAGCAAAAATTCGACGGAGCTAAGGCTAAAACTGGAGTTACTGATATTCTTGCTGACGGTAAGTTCGATGTTAAGTCTAATTTTGCAGTTAGTGGTTCCATCGGTCTGGGTGTAAGATTAGGTTAATCCCTAGCTTTTACGCAAATCAAATCAGTATAATTAATTTTAATATTTTTCATTCTTGGTGACTTCATCCTAGTGGTGGTGGTTGCTTCATTTAATTATTGTTTTAAATTTATTTTGGTATGTTTAAAACTATTCCAACAAAATATATTTTGATGATGTATTTTCATTATTTATAAATGAGTCTAATCTATAGATTAACTAGTTAACCTTTTCAATGATTAAGTTGTTGAACTGTTTTTATTCATTTCTAGTTTGTTTTGTTTCATCATAGGTAGTGAATATTGATAAAAAATTTATTCGCTTATTAAGTGAATCTATGATTTTCTCTCTTGAAGAATCATAACAATTGATATGAATATGAAAATAATGCCTAAAAGCTGTCCATAAGTAAAATGGTATAATAAATCATTCTCCTCTCTAAAATAATCAAGTATTAATCGTGACATTCCATACCAAAATAAAAAGAGACTAGTTTCACTTAATTTAATCCTATACTTATTTTTCCATAACATAACACAAGAAATAAAAACACCTTCAAATAACATATTGTAAACTGATACAGGATGTCTATATGCACAATGTTCGCTCATATATTTTCCAACTATTTCTCCATTTACCAAATTAGCTAATCTTCCTAAAAAAAGACCAATTGGCAAAAAAGTAGCCAAAGCATCTGTAAAATCCTTCAAAGGAATGCTAACTGCTTTTGTTCTCCAATATAATACTATTATACCAATAACAAACCCACCATAAGCAGCCATACCTCCCTTCCAAATAGCCATAATTTCATAGAAATTAAAAATATTCTCAGTATCATAGGCTAATATATACCCTAACCTACCTCCGACTATCAATCCTAAAAACACATCAAACATAACATTATTTATTTTTGTAGAATCATATTTATGTAATTTTATAGCTACTAACTTATTTATCAACAAAAAAGATAAAGCATACATCAAGCCATAAAAACGTACTTTACTTGCTAAAAATTCAAAAAGTGTATAAAAACCTATCATGCCAAAATAATACCACTCAAAAGTTTTATTTACGACACTTAGTACAACACATCACTTATAACAAATTAGGATATAATTTTATTCATGTAGCTTTTAACTACGTTAATAATATCTAAAATATAACTTTTGCAAGCTTCTAATAAATAATTTTTAGAAGTAAAAACTTTATATACAATTGATTTATCCGTAAAATGACCATATCCAAGATGATTAATGATTTCAAATGCAACTAAAGATAATATAAAAGCTTTCACCATACCAAGAGCAACTCCAAGAAATTTATCTACTGAACTAAAATGGCTTTTTTTGATAAAACTAGAAACTTGTACCGAAATTACTGACAAAATGTATCCTAAAATAAAAAATACAATAATAGGAATACCAAACGAGTACATATAATACATTACTTTACTTGACATGAGTGCATAACTATGTAACCTAATACCAACTTGAATTGAGAAAAACAAAGAAAACAAAACAGAAATATTTTTTAAAACATCCCCTATAAAGCCTGATATAAAACCAGCAAAAGAAAAATACAAATAAAGTAACAATACAGCTACATCTAAAGATTTATCATACATATTTATTTGCTCCTAAACTCATGAAACCATACTCCAGTTAAGTTTTCATTGAATTATACATCCATACTACATAAATTACCAGTTTAAGCTTAATACAAATTTGCAAAACTATTTCCGAACTATAAACGTAAAATTTCTTCTTATTCAATTAATTCGGATTCGCTTGTTCTCTAATCCACGTATCAATTTGCTTGATATGAGAAAATTGTATTATTTTCATCTGCTGAGAAAATTCAGAGCCTTTAGGAATACATGCTTGCATAAACCCCAATTTAGAAGCTTCCTTTAATCTTTGATCTACATGAGATACTGGTCTTATTTCACCTGACAAACCTATTTCACCAAACGCAATACAATTTGTAGGAATAGCAATCTTATACCAAGATGAAATCAGTGAAATTGCGACTGCTAAATCTGATGCTGGCTCTACCAATCTTATACCGCCTACTATATTCAAATATATATCCTTACCGGATAACATAATTCTACACTGACTTTCTAACACAGCACAAATCATGGCTAGTCTTTGCACATCCCACCCTACTACTGCCCTACGAGGATTTTGCAAATATGAATTTGAAATTAAAGATTGAATTTCAACTAATAAAGGTCTGGTGCCATCTACAGTAGGAAAAATACATGATCCGTGTATAAGAGATCTATTTTTCAAAAACGATTTAGAAGCATTAGCTACAGGCGTTAATCCTTTATCTCCCATTTCAAAAATTCCTATTGAATTTGTAGCTCCAAATCTATTTTTAATTGATCTTAAGATACGTAAAGAATCATTACCTTCAAAGTACAGTACAGTATCAACCATATGTTCCAAAACCTTAGGGCCTGCAATCATTCCATCTTTGTTGACATGACTAATAATAATCAATGGAATTCCATGATGTTTTGCCCACTGTATTAATTTATTACCACAAGCACGTACTTGCGCCACACTTCCAGGAGTTGTGTCTGAATACCCATCATATAAAGTTTGTATTGAATCAATCATCACAATACCTGGATCACTATTATCCAACGTATACATAATCTGCTCTAAATTAGTACCGTATGCACATTTTAAATGTTTAAGTTCTAATTTCATTCTATCAGCTCTTACTTTTATCTGCTCTATAGATTCTTCCCCTGATATATATATAACATCTTTATTAAATGTATTGCTAATTTGTAGCAAGAGTGTTGATTTACCTATACCTGGATCTCCACCAATCAATATTACTGATCCCAAAACTATTCCTCCACCACAGACATAATCAAATTCTGAAATGTTAGTTTGAAACCTTTTAACCGGAATGGAATCACCCTTTAAAGAATTCAGCTCCAAGCTATTGATTAATCTAGATTTAGGCATATTTTCAACTATGCTATTCCATTCTCCACAAGAATCACACTTACCAACCCACTTATGGTAAAGCGCTTGACATTCATTACATATAAATTTTGACAACTTAGAACTCATCAAGTTCATGTTATATTATCCCAGCAACTAATACTAGATTAATGATATTAAATAAAAAGGTCGTAGACATCGAAAACCAAGATACTACAACAATAAGTCCCAAAAAACCAGGGACATTAAAGGGGAATACAGCCTACTCATATAAACCGACCCACAAGCCAATCTAAATTAGATTTCTGCGGAGTTCGTAGCAATTCATTACTTATTTGCGCTGTATTTTACTGCTATTACAACCCTGTTGTGCTCTTCGTTACCTTCGCCACCAGGAAGCTGCTTAGATCCAAAAGCAACTGTTGATACCCTAGACATTGCAATTCCAGCACTTTCTAAATGCTTACAAACTGAAGCCAATCTTTTCTTAGACAAAGCCAAATTGTACTCAGACGTACCAACCTTACTTGCATGACCTTCCAAAGCTAATGTAGCCTTCTCATCCTTCTTCATCCACTGAACAATGTAGTCCAACTTTTCTTTTTCCCTAGCTGTTAAAGATGAGCTGTCATTCGCAAAATAAATTGTATCACAGCCTGCTTCTTTCTTAGAGCAAACCTTAACTTGTTTATCCTTATTGCAATAGTTACTATCACAACCAGCAACTAAAATAGCCAAGGCAGCTAAACAAAGTCTTAATGATGCATTCATAAAAATCCTCCTTCGTTAAGTGTAAAACTAATACGTAAACATCGTATTAATATCACAACTTTCTGCATAAATTTTATATTAAATACTATTTTTAATCAATAAAAAATACAGATTTTATACCTAAATTTTTTATGATCACGTCAACATATATTTTTTAAATATTTTTTAAATATCAATACTGATTAAGAAAATTTAACGATGCTTTGTTATTTTCGATACTGTATACATATAAAATTAACAACTACTTTCATTTATAGCAATTCAAATTATTATATGAAATAATCTCGTTTATGTACCCAGAAATATTGACACATTTTTCCGATGAAGAAAAAAGATTGTATGATAAAGTCAAGCCTTTGTTGTTCGAACGTGGATATGAAATTAGGTTTTGTCAATTTACTGATCAAAAAAATGAATACATAAGGATAGATATAGAAAACACGACGCAGCATCCTATAACTCATAGGAATTGTGCTGAAGTTTCAGAAATTCTTGAAAATATCTTAAGTCTAAATATTCAAATAGAAGTAGGATCCTCAGGAATTGACCCTTATCTTACTAGATTAAAAGATTTCGAGACTAATTTGAATGAAACAGTGCAAATTTTGCTATCAGAAAAAATAAATAACAAATCAAAATATATAGGAACTCTTGATGTAATAAGAAACAATGGTGTAGAATTGGGTAGCTCTCTTTATAAAAAATTATTTATCCCATTCAATCTTATTAGGAGATCAAAAAGAGTTATAAAGGAAGAACTGTATAAAGGAAGAATTTGATTATGAACGTATCACATACAAATGATAGATTGGTTGACAGCATATTTGCTTTAGCACAAGAAAAAAGCTTGGGCGTTCAAGAAGTTCTAAAAGCCGCAGAAAATGTGATTGCACAGGTGGTTTCCAAATCACGTGGGGGAATGATAACAAAAGTTGATATAAACCCTAGTTCTGGGTCCATAGACGTGTACAATATTAAAGTTTTAGACCAAGAACAGGATACAGATCTCGAATCAGACGTTGTAAGAGAGATAGCTAAATCAGTAGCATCCATGGATTTAGCTTCTCTTCCAGCACATAAATTGTCATCAGAATTGGTAGCTTCAGGAGATTTAGCCTCTCTGCTCGCAACAAGACAATTAGCATCAGAATTCAGAAGATTATTTTCACAAGAAATTACTTTGTTAGAAAAAGAAAGAGAATATACTAGTTTTTTTGATCGAGAAGGAACTTTAATTGTAGCTAAAGTCAAAAGATTCGAAAGAGGAAATATTATTTTAGACCTAAAAATAAGTGAAGGACTATTAGCAAATACTGAAATAATACCTGAAGAACATTTTAGAATTGGTCAAGAGATAAAATGCTATATATACAAAGTTCAAAGAAATGCTAAAGATTACCAGATATTATTGTCAAGAAAAAGGAATGAATTTTTAGAGCTTTTGTTTGCTGAATCGATACCTGAAATAAACAGCAAAATATTTATTAAAAAGATAGCTAGAGAGGCCGGAAGTCGATCTAAGGTTGCTGTAATTTCCATAGATCCAGAAATTGATCCAATAGGATCATGTATAGGAAAAGGCGGGATGAGAATCAAGTCAATTACTAGAGAATTAGGTAATGAAAAGATAGATGTTATTCACTGGTCCGACGATAAAATAGAATTATTAATCAATGCTATCCACCCAGCCGAAGTAGTAAAAGCAATTATAAAATCAGAAAATGATATTGAGTTAGTCATCAAGGATGA
Organism: Alphaproteobacteria bacterium; assembly: GCA_023898705.1. Classification (GTDB taxonomy): domain Bacteria; phylum Pseudomonadota; class Alphaproteobacteria; order CAJXXZ01; family 1604HC. The sequence goes on along the minus strand of CP060235.1, from coordinate 407,883 downwards.
CTGTATACATCAGGCTATAGGACGATCAGGACAACATGCTCGCCTGGCAAGAAAATTGGCAGAATGTAATCTAAAACTTTCTTCTGAAACAGAGTACAAGCTAGAGAAAGAGAGAATAGCTTCCATAGCCCATGAGCAGTTTAGCCAATTAAATTTGAGCTCTGAGATTATAACGTTATTTATAGAAAATGATATTACATCATTAGATGTGCTTAAAGACGTGTATCCTGAAGAATTAGTAGAAATTGATGAGTTAAACTTGTCCTTAGAAGAAGTGACAAATTTAATCAGTCAAGCAAAAAATTTGTACATGCAACTTTACACTAAGATTGCTAAAGAAGTTGGCAGCTCAATCGACACAAGTATAGATGCGAGAATTTATTTGTATGACTTGAAAAAGTTAGCAGAAAACAATATTTTGACTAATGAGGATATTGCAAATTGCAATGCAAGTACACTTGTATCCATTTTAAATAGATTGCATAAAGATGAAGCTATAGAAATAATCAATAATTTTAAAAATGCTATTAACACAGAAGTTCAGACAAATTAGATTTTTTTTCATACAATTTAGAAACAGAAAATTAGCATGCTAAAAGTCTCACAAATTGTTTAAATTTAATCTATATCTAGCAAAATACCACTTAGCAAAGCTTAAAGTTTGCCAATTTACACTGCAAGAACAATTGAACAACTCAAATAAAAAAGGATAAACACACAACAAAGCTCAAGCTCTCCATCAGAACATGAACAAAACATAGAGCACAATAGAGAAAAAACTACTTTAGTTTCTTTTCTGTTACGGTAATCCTACGCCTAAGTTTTCTACTAAACTTCTTCAGCTCAAGCTTTTTACCCTTCATGCCACCTGTTTTAGGCCTGACAGCAAAATAACCATCTCCTACCAAGGCAATAAGACCTAAACTATTTTTCTTAGCCATAAAACTCCTATTAAAACTTTATGCCCAGAGCCGGAATCGAACCAGCGACACGTAGATCTTCAATCTACTGCTCTACCTACTGAGCTATCTAGGCTACAAAATTTATTTTATGTATAAATTGGTTAAAAGTCCATACTTTTTTTAGTGCATGCATCATTTTTATATAAAATAAAAGCAAACTAAATCTGTGGTTAAATTCTGTAATTAACATATAAAAACTATTGAATATAAATATATTTTTATCGTAAAAATGTAAGATCAATATTGATCTCTGCCTAATTAAGTTATGGATTGGAGCCAGCTAAACAGATACGTTGAGTTGTTATGCTATAACAAAGTATTCAAGTTATCGTCTTTGTATATATTTGCAGTTCTCAACCATTTTTCCATTAGGCTCAGAATTCCCATTTCTCGCAAGTTGTAAAAATTATCCTCACCAGCTACATTAATATTAAACTTATCTACCAAATATGCATGGAATTCCATATTGATATCAAGGTGTGTACCAACAACTGGACTTGCTGTTTTAAACTTAGAAAAGTAGCTAAACAAGTTTGTAATTTTACCTAATTGTGTTACAGTCCCATCATTCAAAATCATTCTAATTTCATCTTCATTTTGCTCAGGAAGAATATCTTCTATATTTACAAAACATGGCAAGAACTCTACTCCATCATTTTTATCATTGTACATTTTTAACAAATTATCAAAAGATGAATTCATAAATGGATGCAAGTATTTTCCATCTCTTAACGGAGTTACTAAGCTATTCTTATGCTTACTATCTTTAGCAACGTGAATTAGCAAGTAGCCCAATTGATTATTGTGAGAATTTAACAGTATCTTAAATTCAGGGTTAATTTTAAACAATAAATCTAATATGTTTTTATTCAAGTTTTCGTGAATATGCAATTGGAAAGTTTTAGATCCATTTGCATTATGATGTAGCAATCCATATCTACCCATACCTTTTTCACCTGCATTTCTGAGTAATTCAGCAAAATCTTTATTTGAACCAACTACAATTCTAGCAAGCATTTCATTACTAAACTTATTTATCGTTTTTTCGTTAACAATTTTATCAAAATCTGAAAGTGAACGACCATGCTTTTCACACCATAATTTCAATGCAGAAAATTTATCCGTACTATAATGCAAATTATTAAATATATCTGCTAGATCCTTCACCCTAGACTCTACTTTAAATCCATTCAAAGCAAACTGATTGTAAGTCAAATCAGCAGGGTCACTTACGTCATTGGTTTTAATTGTGCGTGAAGTTTTAAGCAGTTCACCTTGGTTTGTTATATGTGCTGGGCTTGGCAAGGTACTATCAGTGTTCTGTGTTTTATTTTCACCATTCAAACTCTCTGATGACGAATCATTTGGCCCAAAAGGCAAAATGCTAGTACCTGAAAATGATACTCTTTTTGGACTTGCAGTATTGTCAGAATTACCAATTAAACTATTATTACTTGATGTTAAACCTTGAGTTGTAGGATTTGCAGAATAAGTTCTTTGCAAAGTAAATCCTTCTCTAGTTGTTTCGCTTCCTTCAGTGAGCACTGTTTTAGTTTCGGAAATTTTTGTGCTACTTGAAGTTGCAAGTGCCCTGTTTTGCAAAATGTTTAGTTCTCCTACAATAGCTGTATCTACTTCTGGAGAACTATTACTGTTAACTGACTTTACTCCTAATTGAGAATCAACTGACTCAGAAGAAGACGTCTTAGACATACCAACATCATCTGTTTTTACAGCTCCTGCTTGACTTGCATTATCCAAAGCATTCACTTCCTTACCTGATGGACTGCTCTGAATAGAACTTGTGTCAAAGTCTAAAAGAGATTTAGAATTAGGAGATCCAACACTGGAAGCATTTGATGCTGATTCATACAGGTTATTCTTAATCCTGTCTATTACTACATCAATAGAAGGCAATGCACTATCTGTTATAGCATAAAAATCCTTGTAAAACTTAAGACATGGCAAGATTTCGCTTTGTAATTTATCAAAATCAGGTACTAATTCTTCAGTGAACTTCATTTGAAAATACTTACTAGCTTTCTTATAGCCTAGCAAACAATCCAACACCACTCTATCATCAGCATATTTTTGCTTGCTAATTCTAAATACTTGAGTAAAACCTTTCTTAGCTCTTGCAATTAATGAATGAAGAAATGCTTCATTTGTAATAAAATTACCATCTCTATCTAATGCTATAGCTAGAATTTTTTTTCCTACTTGCTTAAACAAAGCGTAATAATCCTGACTTTCAAGAGTGTCTGCTATAAAAGTTAACATAGGCTTCGATCCTAGCACTGTAGGCAATAAACATCTTCCTAACAAACATGCTTTATATGCAGCTTCAGCATTAAAATCTTTCATAATTTCTGATTGATCTGCTTTTTCTTGATCAGTATTAGCGCCTGTAACCCAGTCAACCTTTTGATTAAACAAAACCCCAACTTGATCTATTTTCGCAGCATTTATATTACTATTACTTAAATATCCAACGGACATAAGAGCTAAAAATAGTTTTCTATTCATTATTAATTTCCCCCATTTTTTACAAGTTTAAAGAAAAAGAATTGACTAACACTTAATAATAGGTAAACAACATATTAACAAAATAACTTAATCTTGATTATAATGCATGTGAAGGCATGGTTGTGAATCTGTTTTGCTATACAGTTATTCGTCAAGCAAGAGCTCCGCTTGCTTTTATATTTCAAACAGTATATTATTAATTTATTTGTTTTTATTTATTTGAAAATGCGAAACTATTATTGGAGGCATGATGAAAACAAAAGAAACATTCATAGAAGAATTGAAAATTTTGCTTCAAAAAGCTATGAAAAATAATCTACTTAACTCTGCTATTAAAATACAAGAAATGATTGGAAAATGTAATGGATTTTTTCAACAAAAAAATAATGTAGTTGACTTATCTAATATTTCTATTGAAAATTTAAAACTATTACTTTCTCAAATAAAAAATCACCTTAAAATAAAAAAATAGTCTACTTATATATAATTAAAACCAGTATACTTAGGATAATGACGTTTAGACTAAATATTCCATCTTGGGATATTCATTTACAAGATCAGATCAGTTGCAAGTCAAAAAAGACAGTGGAATTTATCAATTGGCGTCCTAATTTATTACACAAATCAAGTCTAAATCCGCATCAATTAATTACATCTATTTTTTCATCACTAAAAGATACATCAGATTTCCATATACTAACTTTTTTGAACCAAGGAAGAAATTACTTCAAACCACCAGAAACTATAATAGAAGCTGAAAATATTTTAAAACAAGTGATGACTAAAAGGTTGAAGATATTCTCTGCAATCAAAAAAAATGGATTTAAACACAAGTTCTCTATAGAATGGATAGTACTTAAAAAGATGAACAAAGATGAACTGTCACAAGCATCTACTCAATTTATAAACTATAGAAAATTTATAGATCAGTCTGGCAAGCAATTTATCATCAAATCTGGAACAGAGAAAAATCCATATCTACTCCTATCTAATTACAATATACTATAATGCGCTTTAGAAGCTCTCACTTTCAAACAGGTTATTTAACACTTTTACTAAAAACCAATTCAGGATCCAAATAAGTCGTACCATTCCATACTCTTACAAAAATTTCATCTGCCGATGTACCAATCTTTTCACCATTGGATAATGTATCCCCCTTAGCTACTACGATGGTATCTAGATTACGGTATGTAACCACCCAGCCGGAATCATTTTTAATATATACGGATGAATTTTTATAGTCCACAAAAACTATTTCACCATTAAAAACAGCTAACACATCTCCTGAATATATTATAAACGAACCTTCTTGACGGTTAACATGCTTATTAGAAAATGGCCTGCTTTTATCTATCTTTCCTCCAGGGGTAGGAAAAGATAAAACCACCTTAGGCTTACTTACTTCAGAACTATTAATCTCCTCAGTTTTTTCCGCTAAATTTGATTTTTGTGCAATTTGATCGATCTGATTTTTGATTTCCTCTTTCAACTCTTCAGAAAAAAAAGTGTCCTCTGGCAAGTTAGTCTTGTTTTCTTCAGCCTCACTTATATTAGCTTTAGAGAAATCAATTTTAAGTTTTGGTTCATCATAATCATCATCAGTTTTGTTTATTATCTTTCTCTTTTTTTCTACATTAGAAAATTTCAATACCTGACCTGGCTTTAATACAGCAGAATCAGTCAATTGGTTTTTTTTCATAATGTGGTCTTTAGTTACGTTATACTTCTCACATATCGAATCTAAAGTTTCATTCTCCTTCACAATAATAGTATGTACTTCTCCCTTATCACATCCGCTCAATAAGAAAAATGCAATCAAAATATTTCTATAAAATTTTAAAACCATTTATAAGTCTCCACTCCAATATAATCAACAAGTACTTTTGGAACAGTAAAAATTCCATCAACCGTATTGTTTTCTATAATAGCTGCTAGAGTTCTGCCAATTGGCAATGCGGAACAATTGAGAGTATGTAAAAACACTTTTGTATTCCCACTTGTGACTTTAGCATTCATTCTTCTAGCTTGAAAATCAGTACAATTAGAACAACTTGCAACTTCTACGTATTTATCAGAACCACCCATCCATACTTCCAAATCAAATTGTCTATGAGCAGTAAAACCCATATCTCCTGAACATAACTCAAGTACTCTATAAGGAAGCCCCAACTTTTGCAACATCATCTCACTATGATTGAGCAAAAACAAATGCTCTTGTTCAGATTCGTCTGGATGTACGACCGATACTATCTCTACTTTTTGAAATTGATGTAATCTAATCAATCCTTTAGTATCCCTACCAGCAGATCCAGCTTCTTTTCTAAAACAACTACTTAATGTTGTCATTCTAATCGGAAGCTTACTCACGTCAAAATTTTTATTTTCCACTATGTTGACTAATGGAACTTCTCCAGTAGGAATTAAAGCTTTATCATCAAAAGAAAAAAATTCATCTTCAAATTTAGGTAATTGACCTGAGTTATAAAGAGCACTTTTATTTACTATAAACGGCACAGATACAGGATCAAATCCAGCCTGCACATTGTGGTTAAACATCCAGGAGCATAAAGCAAATTCTAGCCTTGCCATAAAACCTCTCAACGCAACAAACCTGGAACCTGACAATTCCTTTGTGTTTTCTTGTAATCCAGACTTATCCATTATCACATCATGGCTCAACTGTCTTTTACAAGTTTCACCAAAAACTTTAATTTCCTTGTTTTCTGAACTATCTTTACCTATTGGAGATTTGTCCGATATTACATTAGGAATTCGTAACAAAAAGTCATTTAATTTCTTGACAATGGCAACCTCTTCACAATTTAAAACTTTAATCTGTTCCTTTAAAGCTTTTCCTGGAATAATCTTCTTCTCTTTTGCAGCTAAGTTTGCCATTTCCCTCAGCTTATTAAGTTCCGTAACAATTTTTTTTCTTTCTTCATCCAATGCAAGTATTTCATCGACACAGTGAACATCATAATTCCTGACCGTCAAATTATATTTGAAAGATTCAACATTATTCCTAATCCACGACAAATCTAACATAAAAACATTCTATACCAAAAGTTTTTTCATTGACATATTTTACAACATAAATCATAATCTTCTTATGAATGTACACGCTGTGATTCAATTAAAAGGTCATCAGTATTTTGTTAAAGAGGGCGACTACGTAAGAAGCAACTCCCTAGATTTAAAAGAGGGGGATACTTTGGACTTGGAGTGTATCCTAGCTAAGTCTACTGGCAAAACAAGATCTGTAAAAGCTGAGGTTGTGAAGCATGATAGAACTGGAAAAGTAATAGTTTTCAAGAAAATCAGAAGACACAACAGCAGAAAATTCAATACTCATAGGCAGGGATTTACCCTTCTTAAAATTTTGAGTTTAAACGGAAAGGAGTAATGTAAGATGTCAAAAAATGCGTCTGGTGGTAAAACTAAAAACGGCAGAGATTCTGCCGGTAGGAGACTTGGTGTCAAGGAGTTTGGTGGTCAGTTTGTATTTCCTGGTCATATAATAGTCAGACAAAGAGGAACTAAGTTCTTCCCTGGCAGTAACGTTGGTATGGGAACCGATCATACTTTGTTTTCAAAAGTAGAAGGAGTTGTTGAGTTCCACAGGCGAAGAAATAAAAGATTTGTCTCTGTACTAGCTAATTTCGACGAAAATCAAAATTAATTTTAGATTTGACATTTCAAGCATATTGGTATGATACAGAAGTATGCCAGTTGGGTTCCTCGTTGGGATGATGTTGCTTGTTAGTACTTATCAATCTATCAATCTCATCTAGTTTGGCTATCGTGAATGTTATTTTAGTCAGGGAAGATTTTTGTTCTTCCAGCTATTTTCTTGCTATCATGTTTTTCAATAGATACAGTGATAACTTTGTTAATTATTTTGTATAAATGTGTGCATCTGTCTAAAATAAATGTTGTTTATCGTCTATATGGCCCATTTCTTTTCACTTATTCTGAACCATTCAGAATAATATCAGACTATTATTTGTAAAATTTGATGCGTATTAATAAGTCGGCTATTTGTCAAACTAATTAATTTGATTTATCTATAAAATTTGAACGATAATATCTGATAAACAGTTCTTGTTATTCAGAGTTTTACTTAATATATATAAATATTTTACTTGCTAACCTTTCCATTGATAAGGATAACTTCATACGTATATAGATAAACAGGGTGGATTCATCTATATTGTACTCCTGGAAAATTTAAATTATCATTGACTAATTGGGAGATAGTTTAAGGGTAGAACACTTGACTCTGGATCAGGTAATCTTGGTTCGAATCCAGGTCTCCCAGCCAAATTGATTTGTTTATGTTATTGTGAAATTAGTATAATGATTATTGAAGGATTATTTTATCATTAGGAGGTTGGATGCATTTTTTAAAACACAATATACAAAACTTACAAAAAAATTTAGCGAATGATAATCCTTTACCATCCTGTGATGATTCTGCTTTGCTAGAAGTGACTTGTATAGTGAAATGGTTTAAGCATAAGTGTGGGTATGGTTTTTTATTTTCTGAAACAGTGAATGAAGATATTTTTATACATATTTCCACTATTCAGGAATGTGGCATTAGATCTAATCTATTATATGGAGATATTTTAGAGTGCACAGTAAAACAACATGGACACATGCAAAAACCAGAAGTTGTAAAAATTCATAGCTGTACCAGAAAAGATATCAATCTTAGAGAATTGACCTCTGTAATTGGTTCAGTAAAATGGTTTAATATAGCTTGTGATTACGGATTTATTAGTGATGGGAGTTCAGATATATTTGTGTCCGGAACTTTACTTAGAAAATCCTCCATTGCTATAAGCGATTTCGAAGAAAATACTGAAGTATCTTGTGCCTTCTTAGAAACAAATCATAAAAAAATAGCTTATGATATAAAAATACTCAAAAATGCAGCCAACAAAAATCAACACAGTCGATAAATGCTTGAATTCAATTGAGTATTATTTGTGTTAATAAAACTGGTATCGATCTCACTATTGAAAAACAGTTTATTAAACTAATAAGCACAAAGTTATAAAATAAATTAAGAAAAGTGAAAATTAAATTAAGCTGTAGTCACCTTGAAGTACCCCCGGAGAGATTCGAACTCTCACATCCATAAGGACAGCAGATTTTGAGTCTGCCGCGTCTACCATTCCGCCACAGAGGCAACAAATACCATGATAAAAGATTTTACATAAATGTCAATAAATATACAGTAAGAGGGATTAGTTTTGACGTAAAATTGACTCTGATGAACTATTAAGCTAATTTGAGAATTTAATTCTTTGGTAAATTTCATGATCAAAGACATAGTTATAAACATTTCTTTTAAAACCAATTATATTTTTACGAATCCACTCATCTTGTATCCACTGATAATCACAAAATTCGTCGCCTAACTTAATTGTGCACTCTTCATACAATAATGCATAAAACCACTTTTGCTTTTTTCCTTTTTTGTTAGCAAAACATGTCTGTTTTTTCACATATTCTGGAAAATTATAGTATCTCCATCCGGTCTCACCTACCCATTCTACGTTACTAACTCCAATTTCTTCATAAAGTTCTCTGGACGCAGCTTCAAATGGACTTTCAAGACTATCTACATTACCTTGAGGCATTTGCCAAGTCCCTTGTTTTTTTCTTTTTCCGACAAAAATTAATTTATCTTTTATTAGTACTACCCCTACATTTTCATCATATATCAACATAAATATTTCTAATTTTGACATGCCGAAAAGGTGAATCGAACACCCGGCCTCATGATTACGAATCAAGTGCTCTACCTACTGAGCTATTTCGGCTTGAAAACAAATTATACTTTTTAAAGGAGTAATTTTCAATCTACTGTTAAAATTTAATATTTTTTCATATTGTTATTAAGCATCTTTTGGATTTATTTCCATTAAGACTTTACATAGTACTTCTAGATTTACGTGTTATATGGTAAATTTGAGCCTGTATGATTTTTTCTTTTTTACTATGTGGTTTTTTAATAGCTAAATTTTGGCAAGATACAATTATATTATCGATAAACCACCTAGCCCAATATACAAAACTGACGCAAGCCGTAATAAAGCAGTCTTTGTTTTTATCTCCTGTTGGACTCACAATAGGTTCTATGATCGTTGGTCCATTAAATGATAGATTTGGTCCTAAAAAAACTTTTCCTGTATATTTAGGAATAATATCAATCTTAAATATAATGTTTTTATACCCATGCAACGCCACTATATTTAAAATAGCCCTTTTCTTGAGGAGTTTATGTCTAGCAGGAGCTATAAATAATGTATATGTTGGGATATCTCTTATGTTTAAAGGAGATGCCCTTCCAAAAGCTACCTCAATACTTTATATGAGTCTATTTGGATTTGGTACTATATTTCCAATTGCTTTCTTGTTTTTTGTAAAAGCACTTTCATTCAAAAGTCTAGTGCTGCTTAACTTAATTTTATGCTTAGTTGTATCAGTGTTCTTATATATAAAATTACCTGAAAAGAATCCGATATTTATCAATTTAAAAACATTTAAAACATGGTTGGATTTTATAGTTAATCCAAAATTTTTAGCATGTTCAGCAGTATCTATGGTATGCATAGGAGGATTTTATGGAATTCTTTCACTATATAAATCAGAATTTGCCACATTACCTGAAGAAACTCTTAAAGTTGAGACAACCATTACAATATACATTACGTTAGGAATAATACAGGCTATTGGAAGAGGAATGACTTTTCTAACTGCTACATTTTGTTCTTTTCAGTTGAATACATCAAATGTTAATCGCTACCTTGCAATAAGTAATTTCATGTTATTTATAGGATTTCTATCTATGTTTATCTCTGGTCTAGTTTTAAATAAATTAATACTAGTGGGGTCTTTTGGATTTTTTCTAGCATGTTTAGCTTCTGGTATAGCTCAACCATCTACCAAATTGAACCTTTTGAATATTTTTAAAAGCTCAGCTGGCAGTGGTCAATCACTAGTTGGAGTAGCAAATAGTATTTTTGAGGTTGTTGGTATGATATTCATCTTTAACATGCCATACCAACCTGTATGTTCCTATTTATATCTTTTAATGATCGCTCTAATTAATTTTACATTATGTATGTACTTTAGGAGATTGAATCGATGAGTCTAGATTTACAACTGAATGAAATTGAACTATCCAAGCCATTGCATCTGTCTAAATACATTAAATCACTTTTCCCCCCAGGATCTACAATAGTAGCAGCAATGTCTGGAGGAGTTGACAGTTCAGTTACAGCAGCTCTAATGCAAAGGGGTGGATATAAGGTAAAAGGCTTGACCCTTAAACTGCATGATAACCCGTCTACAGAACATGCAATCAGAGATGCCAAGAAGGTAGCTGAATTTTTGGGTTTCGAGCATTTTGTGCTTGATTTAAAATCAGAGTTTAAAGAGCATGTTTTAGATAAATTTATGTCTGAATATGAAGAAGGTAAAACACCAAATCCATGTATGAGATGTAACCGAAATATCAAATTCGACGGTATGGTAGATTATACTAAATCTATAGGTGCGCAAGGACTTGTAACTGGACATTATATCAAAAGAATTATGAGAAATGGTAAGCCCTCAATAATCATGGGCGATGATTTTAACAAAGATCAAAGCTACTTTCTATCTATGATTAATAAAAATCACATACCATATATAGGATTTCCACTTGGTATTATGACGAAACCAATGGTTAGAAAAATTGCACAATTTCTTAATTTATTTGTCGCCAAAAAAGCAGAGAGTCAAGATTTATGCTTTGCTGTTAGTAACAAGTATTATGATGTTTTAAAACAAATGGGAACCGATGATATTCCTGGAGATATAGTCACGAAAAGTGGAGAAAAGCTTGGCGAGCATAATGGAATTTCAAAATTTACGGTTGGACAACGTAAAGGACTCAATTTACCAAATGGACCTTGGTTTGTCAATAAAATAGATAAAGAAAATAATAGAGTGATAGTTGGAAGATTTACAGACCTAGCATGTCATGAAATTTATTTTACAGATTTAAATTTACTAGTAGACTTTGATATACAAAATATTGATAATTTGAGTGTTAAAGTACGAGGGAGCAACAAACCAATTCCATGTACGGTACATATTAATGGAACAAGTGGAAAAGTTATTTTAAAATCTCCTGAATATGGGGTTGCCACTGGTCAATTTTGTGGTTTTTATCAAAATGATATGCTTTTAGGTGGTGGGTGTATAGTTGAAGCATGATCATCGGCATTGGATCTGATTTATTAAAGCAGGATAGAATAAAACGCATATTCATTAAATTTCCTCATTTATTAGTAAAAAAATTATTACATAACGATGAACATGTCTCATTTGAAAACATGGATAATATAAACCAAGTAAAGTTTTTAGCAAAAAAGTTTTCTGTTACAGAAGCATTTAGTAAAGCTTTAGGTACAGGAATAGGAGCTTACTGCAATTTTCGAGATTTAATACTGAAAAATAACGAACATGGTAAACCGATTCTTTCTATTACTGGATCCACAAAACAATATCTTAAAACATTAAATGCACACGTTAAGATACATATTACTTTTTCTGATGAAACCATAAAAGATGAGATTTTAGTGTTGTCTACTGTGATTTTAGAGGCATAAGAGATATAAAACAGTTAAAAACATATATGTGGCATAAGATCATATTGTTTTTAGCACTTCGGCAATGCTTAACAAAATGGGAATACTACAAATTATGCTTATTTTTTGTAGGAGATGCGGTTTTTGAATGATTAGGGCTAGACTTTCCTGAGCTTGTACAACTAAATCCACAACCGCCACCTTTCTTAGAAGAAGCTGGCATGCTCATACTCATATTTATACCATTTGTTTTCCCACCTAAAGCGACACCTCTGTTTGAAACATTTACGTTAGCGTCAATTGAATTCTTAGCAGAATCTACACGCTCAATCTTCTTGGGAGATGATGCAGCTTCTTCAGTATTTTTATCTTGGCCAGCACTGTTGGTAGAATTAGCTGATTCTATAGATTGCTTATAACTACTAAACTGGGTCAAAAATTCATTTCGCTGCTCCTTCTCTACTAGGTCTTTTACTTCATTAATTATTGCTATAGAAAGATTTTTCTTATCATTAAATAAGTTTGTGGAAGATAATTCTGCTGCAAAATCGATCAATTTACTGCTATGATTCACTATTTCAAAAAATGCTGTACCAAATAATGGAAATTCATGATTGTCCAATAAGGTTTTCACTTCCCTAATAATTTCACTCTTTTGGGTATCATTAATGGTGTGTAAATTATTCATTAAAGTTTTTAGAGCATCTTTAGCTGTAGTAATTTCATGCACACTAATGATTGACTCACCTCCAATAGTAGATTGGCTCGTGCCTAAATTGTTCCTAAACGCTGGTGAATCAGCTCCCTGCTCTTCTTGTGGCATAGTAGAAACATTAAGCACAAAAAATAGTAATCCAACTTTTTTTAACATATTGTTTTCCTCCGATTGTTTATATTTTCATAATATAAACGAAAGGTAAATGAAATGATAAACAAAAGTTTACAATTTAAAGTATAATTGTAGCAAATTATTTAACAATACAATCATAGAAATCGTGGTCGTACATAAAGCTGCAAATCCCAAAACAACGTTATAAACTGTAATTTTAGATTTATCCCATATTGTTTTACAAAAAGCTAACGTAGTAAAAAAATAAATGACAAATGTAATAAATGTTAATATACTCACCATAAATTCAAAATGATCTTGCATACTCTCTCTATAAGTTAGCAAAAGAAATAAAATCGACATAATGGATGATAGGATCAACGCTTTAACCGGAGCATCAAATCTATTTTTCTCTGATAAAAATTTAGGTAATAATTTTTGCTTAGCTGATTCAGAAATTCCTACTCCTGTAGTAAAAATCCAACTATATATCGATCCTAGGATTAAGAGTAATGTGACAGTTTGTACAAATGGAAAAGCAAACATTCTTATACAACTTGGCAATACAAACATTAGTAAGTCAACGTATGGAGCATTAGCACTCCCTAAATTAGGAATCAATTTTAATGCAGTCCACATCCCTATAATATAGATGACAGTTATCAATATGACTGAAAAAATCATTGATCTAGGTATTGTTGATTCAGGATTTCTCACTTTTTTCTCTATAACAACTGCTGTTTCAAGACCTAAAAAGGCCCACAATGTGTGGGCCAAACTTGCTTTTAAACTAGAAAAACTAATAGCTTGAGTAAGTATTACATCAGATTTTAATGCATAAGGTATGCATAATAATGGAACGCCTATTAATGGTATTATCTTCAAAATAGCTATCATCACCTCTACCATCTGAACCAATTTGATACTTAAACAGCTCATACAAGTAAGACACACGATAATTATTGAGGAAAATATTCCACACTGTTGCAAAGATATTTTAGAAAAACCAGCATACGAAAAAAAACTTATCAACATAGCACTATTTCCTGAAATAATCGATAACAAATACAATATAGACGCTAATTGAGCCAGTCTAAATCCAAATACATGCAAAATAGGACCATGGACCCCTTCACATTTTGCTATACTTTTCATTTGCGTATAAACTAGACCAATCGCCAACATTCCAATACCACTAATAATATAGGATATAAAACTAGTAGCTCCAAAATGTGCCAATATACTTGGCAAGATCAGAACACCACTTCCAACAATATTTACAACTATGATTGAAGTTAACGATAAAAATCCTATTTTTGTTTGTGACATGAGAAAAATTATAACATTAAATCATTGAATTGCAATTCATATAATTTTAAAAACTCTGAATTTTTACTTGATACTTCTTACAGTATTTTTCAATACACGTAACCACAATATTTAACAAATGATAATAATAATATCTGATCCCGAATTTCTAAATGTTCAATTTAAGTTTTTAACTTATCAAAATTGAAAAAAAACATACAACAAAATAATAATCTTAAAAAGTACAAAATGAAAAAATGACTTAAGTAAAAAAAACCAAAACCAAAAAATTTACATGGATCTGGAATACATTTCGATGACTCTCAACATATCCATATTGCATGGATAGCCAACTTCAACAATATCATCAGGAAGCTTAACTAAATTACCAGATAACTTATCATCAGAAAGATTAAGATAAGCAGGTAACTCCCTATCGTGATTCTCTATAGATAGCTGAACGATACCCAACCTTTTAGCTTTTTCACTTAACTCTACTTTATCACCAGGAGCAACTAGATAGGACGAGATATTTACTCTCTTCCCATTAATTAATATGTGTCCATGATTCACCATTTGCTTAGCAGCGAAAATAGTAGGAGCCCATCGTAACCTATAGACTATAGAATCCAACCTACTCTCAAGCATTTGAATCATATTATTACCAGTATCACCTCTTTTTGCTACTGCGTTCTTAAAGAATCTCTTAAACTGACACTCTTTCATCCCATAATAATATCTGAATTTTTGCTTTGCAATTAACTGCTGAGCATAGTTAGATAGCTTCCTCCTAGGTCTTGTCCCATGCTGACCAGGTCTATGAGGTCTCTTGTTAAAAGGACTCTTATCCCTACCCCATAAATTCACTCCACAAGTTCTATCAATTTTATATTTTTGCCTTACTAAATGCACTCATCCTCCAAAAGCACGCTACTATTAATCATAGCTTTTTCAAATTTTTTGTCAATTCCAATTTGAAATTCTTATAAAATCCCAGATCAATTAAACTCCAAAAGCTATTTTCTATAGCAAAAATAGATAACAATTCTTTTGTTCTAGTCATAGCAACATACATCAATCGTTGATTAAGTAGTTTTCGTTCTTGTTTATGCTTATTTAAAGCATGTATAAAGTTGCGATTGGATTTATCTGGAAATAAAATTGTCTCATTAAAATATAAAATCTCATTAGTATAAACATATTTTTCATCATCTATCACAAATACAACTGGAAATTCCATTCCCTTGGAAGAATGTATTGTCTTAATTTTAATTCCTTCGTTATTATATGTAACATTAACTTTTGCATTTGCAATATATTCAAAAAAATCAAACCAAGAAAATTGTCTAAAATCGACAACTAATTTCCAAAATTCTAATACTGAAGAATATCCATGATTTAGCAAGTATTTTCCATAATCTGTATGAAAAATCAATTCACCATAGAAACTGACAATATTTGTGCTGTAGCATTTTAATTGCTCGATAAAATTAAGGAACTTATCTATATTTTGTGACATGCGCTTATTCACAAACCATTCAGATAATTCAGACTCACTACAATTCCAAAATGGACTTTTAGCCAAACAGTACAGTGCATAATCATCAGCAAACAATGAACATTTAGATATAAAAATCAATTCTTTTACTATTGTATCCTCTCTTATAAAAAAAGGATGCTCAGCAATAGGAATATTTGCTAATTGTAATTCATGAAAAAATTCTAAAGTAAAGACATTTCTTTTTTTGATTAAAATAACTATATCCTTATATTCAACGCCCCTACCAGTAATGACACTTTTTATTGAATCTATAACATCCTGTACATTTATCTTCTGCTTGTATATTTCTACTTTAACTAATCCTAACAGGTCATTCTGAGCTACATGCTTGGTGACGTAATTTGTATGAGACATAACATTATCTATAAAACCTAAAACACTAGAAGCAGTACGGTAGGAATTATTTAAAATAATTTCATTAAAATTTACCTTTTTACTTTTTGCATATTTTTTCAATCTTAATTTTATACTTTCCAATATACCCACGTCTTGAAAATATATTTGCTGTTTTTGATCACCTACTATACATAAATCACAATTTGTACTGCTATTTATCTCAAAAAATATATCCAAAATTACTTTCCATTGCTCAGAACTTAAATCTTGAGCTTCATCAACAAAAATATGTTTAATATGCATTATTTTATTTATAAAGTCATTTATATCAAATTGTTTTAATAAGTCTGTAAAATCAAATAAATTATTACGCAATTTATACTCTTCATATAGGGTTTGTACGTGTATAATCAATTTTGCTAAAGCATTAGATCTAAGATTATTATGATAGTCTATGTACAATGTGTACATTTTTTCTAATTCGCTTAAATAATTGTTCAATGTCTCTACAGAAGAAGGAAATTGCTTAGCCCATTTTACAGAATAAAGCTTCTTTTTTAATGAACCATCCTGAGTAAAAAAAAATTCAAATACTTCATTCACATTCTCAAATTGTAGGTTTGCAATTTTATTTTCTAAAACACCTCCATTTTTCAAATCATTGATCACCTGATCTGAAACGAGTAGTTCCTCTAATTTAAAATCGTTGTTTTTGATTGCAATAGTCTTCTGTTCATAAACGATTTTAATAATATAATCTAGCAAATTATTTTGATCCTCAACAAGCAAACAGTAGAGCTCAAACCAGTCATCCGATTCGACCATTTCATTCACCAGTGAGCTTATTTTATCTTCTGCTATATTTCGTTCAATCACAGTTTTTCCTAGAAAATAGTTACATAAGCTATGGACAGTAAAAAAATTGATATCACTATCTACATGACTCAATCTGCTTTTTAATTCATCTGCAGCTGAATTACTAAAACTAATACATAATATGCTATTACCATATGCTCCTAGTTTTAGTACATCTTTTACCCGTTCAATAATGCTATGAGTTTTTCCAGAACCTGCTGACGCCTCAATCCAAGTAATCATAAGACCTCTCTACATCAATCAATTTTCCATTTGTGCTTTCTTTGTTACCATAAAAATATTCTTGTATTTGCACTTTTAAGTTTTGTTCTAATTTGCAAAAATCAATCTCAGACAAGTTAAAACTCACAACATTAGTAGAAGTAACAAACACAACAGTTAGATCGCTCCACCTATAATCGTATAGGAACTGGGCCAGTTGATAAACGTATACGTTTGTATATAAATTACCTAGATTTATAATATAGGGCTTACTAATATAAGGCAAATTCAAAAATTTCACTATTACCTTTGCATCTTTGGATAACAAATCATATTTCACATTAAAACAGTATTGATCGTACTTAAACATATAAGTTTGAGAAATAACTATATAACGGTCTGAACAGATTTTTAGTATTTTATCAAAAAGAGTTTTAGCTTTGTTTTTTATATTGTTTTTATCAATTTTGGATAAATAAAAATCGTCTAATACATTAAAAGACAGATTGATATCGATTAAAGAATTTATCAAAACCCTTTTAATATACTTAAACAGGTAAACTTTATTGCTATAATTTATCTGCTTCATATTTAATTTTGTTGACAAATACATACTTGTTTTGCTTAAATCTTTTAAAACATCAACAGAGAAAATTTCTATATCATTATGATTATGAAATATATTGGAAATAGTATGTTTTTTATACAAAATGTTATGATCACCTTTATTGTAGTCAACATAAATTAAATTTGGCAGTTTAGCATAATTACAACACATTTTATTGGTGGAAAAAGTCAGATCATTCACAGCTTTATACTTCTCCAGATATGAAAATAGTTTACTGTCCAACGAAGCAATATGCGTCTTTTGGACCAAGTTAGCAAAAAAAGAATCATCTAACGAAGAACGATGAATATTTTTATCTCTAAAATTAGTATCTGGATAGCATATCATTTGATCTAAATAACCTATGTACTGTTTAGCATTATAAATCTGATCAATAACACGAGTTCTTATTCTATCGTCAACATCCAAAACCATATTTTTGAACCTGGCTAAATCGTTACATGAAATAAAATTTTTATGCTTTTTCCAAATTTCTTCAAATCTGACTCCATATTCATCTTGATGCAAACTTTTATAACTAAATTTATTAAGACCAAGAATAAGGCTAATTTCTTTAACTTCATAATCCTTTAGAAGTCCAAATAAAAAATTTGTTAACTGTCTAAAAAGAAAAACCTCGTAACCATCATCATTAAAACGCCTAGCAATAACATTAAAAGTAACATTGAATAAGTACTCAGTCGAGCAAATAGAAACAGACTCTTCAGCGCTTTTTCTTTGAGCATATAACGCTTCCTGGTAAACATCTTCAAACAGCAATATGTTCATCACACACTCTTAAACAATAAAATGGCACCAGTCTTAAAATACTGCATATAGATACCCTGCTTTAGGAACAAAGTATCTTAAGAAGTAATACTGCAATAATATTAACCATCTTAATCATAGGATTTAAAGCAGGACCAGCAGTATCTTTATAAGGATCCCCAACAGTATCTCCAGTCACGGCAGCCTTATGCGCATCAGATCCTTTTCCACCATGATTGCCCTGCTCTATATACTTTTTAGCATTATCCCAAGCACCGCCACCGATTGTCATGGATACGGCTAGAAAACTTCCAACCATGGTCACACCAACTATTAAACCACCTATACCAGCAAAGGCATTGTGGATAGCCGGGCTTAAGCTATTACTGGAACTTACAACGCAAAATGTGAAAAATGCTGCAATAGTACCAAAAACCATGATAATAGGTTTAAACATTCCCCTGATTGATCGGCTGGTAAGCAGATTTATGGTCCTCTCGTAGTCTGGAGCTGCATTTCCTTTAATAATTTCAGGATTGTTCTTAAATTGTTCTCTAACTTCTTTTACAACTTCTTGTCCAACATTTGCGACAGATTCCATAGCCAAAGCGGAGTACCAATATACTATGGCTCCACCTACTAACATTCCAGCAATCACGTAAACATTCTTAATAGTAAAATGCAACACAGAAATTTTATATATATAAGCATCTAGCATATAAAGAGAAATAACTGTAACTGCAGCCAATACAGTCGATCCTACTGCATAACCTTTTGTTAACGCCTTAGTAGTATTTCCTAAAGCATCTAATTCATCTGTCACTTCTCTAACTTTGGAATCCTGACCAGACATTTCAACTATTCCACCAGCATTATCAGTAATAGGACCATAAGCGTCTAGAGCAATAATAGTCATAATCATACCAAGCATTGACATTACACTCACACATATACCTGCATAACCAAGAATGTAATTTGACAACATCATAAGCATAGCTATAGCGATCATATTTGCAAAACAAGATTCCATAGAAACAGCTAAACCACTGATAATATTCATAGCATGTCCAGATTCAGACGCTCTAGCTATTTTCTTAACAGGAGAGCAGTTACTCGATGTATAATAATGCGTAATGAAAACCAATAGGAATGTGCATACCAAACCAATCATGAAAGTTAACATGAACCCAACAGGAGAGATTCCTGAGAGTGAAACAAGAATATAACATAGCAAAGTAGAAATTAAAGCTGATTTTACCAAAACATAAAACAAAGTCTTTAGAGGACTTGAGCGCATTGAACACGTGGAAATCAAAGCAAAATAACAACCCATAGAACAACTAATAGCAATGTAGAAAAAGAAAGCCAGTGGTATATCCATACGACTGTAAACTGTTAAAGAAAATACTGACATAAACCCTACTATGTAAGTCTCAAACAAATCAGCAGAGGTACCAGCACAATCACCTACATTATCACCTACATTATCGGCAATAACAGCAGGATTTCTGGGGTCATCTTCAGGAATACCTTGCTCGACCTTACCCACCAGATCAGCCCCTACATCAGCAGCTTTGGTAAAAATACCTCCACCCAATCTAGCAAACACTGATACAAGAGATGCTCCAAGACTCAAACCCAAAAGCAAATCTATGATGTTTGTTGTAGAACTTGCTGAGCCACCAGAATAAATAAACATAAAGAAACAAAGTGATACACACATCATGGCTATACCACCTATCAAAAGTCCAGTTGCTTTACCTGCATTTAATGACATCATGAATGCATCTTTCAAACCAATTTTTGCTTTTTCAGCTGTCCTGACATTGCTAATAATAGCAATATGCATCCCTAAAATTCCGCAAATACCAGATAGAACACTCCCACCTATAAATCCAGCAACCACAAGCTTATTTGCAAAAAAAGGCCACATTGCTACAGCAATCAATAAAGTTGCACCAAAAACATAAGTATATTGCTTCTTCAAATACGCTTGCGCAGACACTCTAATAGAAGTGGCTACGGAATTCATCCTCTCATCTTCAACTTTAACACTTACGATTCTCTTATAATATAAGTAAGAGTGAATTATCGGAATCACAAAACTCAAAACACAAGAGTAATACATTACATACGCTATATACGCCGGCATAATCATAACTAAATTCTCCTTAAGGAATTATTTATACATATGTCTTCTAAAGTCAAGCTAGCAAATACCTGAGAAACACTTGGTTTAAACTTTTAATTGTAAATTTTTAACTTATGAATACAAGCAACATCACAATTCATCACATAAGTCACTCAAAACACATACTTGTTACTTTTATCATCTCGAGACACTAAAAATGAAATCTAAGACCATGTCTAATTGTTTTTAACAGCCTGTTAAAAAATCTGTTAAAAACTTCCCACTTAATCCCATTGACTCCCTAATTTTTCAGATGTAAAATTTTCCTTAATGACTGTGTTTTTATCTACTTACGAAAAAAAAATAGATAAAAAAGGTAGAGTATCTACACCAAACACTTTTAGAAATATTCTTATAAACGAAAATTTCAATGGATTTATAGCATTTAAATCATATTATCTTCCTACTATAGATTGCTTTAGCATGTCTAAAATAGAAAAATTAAGCAAAAGCATGGAAGCTGACAATCCATTTTTAGAGAGTACAAATAATTTTAATGAAAATATTTTTGCAGATGCATTTATGATAAATTTTGATAATGAAGGAAGATGCATACTTTCCGAAGAGTTGCTTGAACATGCAAAGATAGAAGGTGGTGATCTAGTCTTTACTGGTAAAGGTTCTAGTTTTCAGATTTGGAATCCAATCCTGTTCAATGAGCATCAAATTAACATGAGGCAGCGAATTAAAAAAGAGATATAATGTTACATACTCCTGTCATGCTAGAATATGTTACAAACATTTTGGCGCCTACCCCATCTAAAACTTTTGCTGATTTGACCTTTGGTTTTGGAGGCCATTCTAAAAAATTGCTTGAATATGGATGCACAGTACAAGCATTTGACAGAGATCCAAATACAAAAGCGGAGGCAGCAAAACTTTCTAACTTAAATTCGAATTTTTCTTTCGTATTATCAAAATTCAGCACCATCTACGATCATTTATCAGTTTGCGATGGAATTTTAATAGATTTGGGAGTTTCATCTATGCAATTAGATCAACCTGAAAGGGGATTTTCTTTTTCTAAAAATGGACCATTAAGCATGACAATGGGACTCAACAGCTTGTCTGCTAGAGATATAGTCAATTCTTGGAAAGAGAATGATATAGCAGATCTATTGTACTTTTATGGAGATGAAAGAGCATCTAGATTAATAGCAAAAAATATAGTTAAGGAAAGAAATAACAAACAAATCACAACGACAACAGAACTTGCAAATATAGTCTCCAAATCAAAAAAACATAACAAAAAAATTCACCCAGCAACACAATCTTTTCAGGCAATCAGAATGTATGTGAATGATGAATTAAATGAAATAGTTAACGCTATGAATATAGCTACTAGGAAATTAAAACAAGGGGGACGATTAGCCATAATCACTTTCCATTCTATAGAAGATAAGCTAGTGAAAGTTTTTTTTAAAAACAGTGGATTTATACTGAAAAAGCCGCAACCTATTTTTGCATCTCATCAAGAAGTAGAGAAAAATATCAGATCTAGATCTGCCAAATTAAGATGGGGGATTAAAATATGAAATTAAGTAAGATTGTAACGATACTTCTAGTATTAAATGCAGTAGTCTTACATTATAAGAACTCAACGGCTAAAAAATCTATCACAAAGTACAGAATATTAATTCAAAACAAACTACATACCATATTACAGCATAAAACCTTGTTGGCTAAGCTAACACATCCAAATAATATTACAAAAATTGTGCATAAAAAAACGAACTACAAACAAGCATACGTACATCAGTTCATTAAAAACAACATATGAAAGATAGGATCATTTATAACTTTATTATTGCATTTTTTGTAATTTTATTTGTCAGATTATTCTATATATATCAAAAATACGACGTAAAAATAACATTACAAAACAAACAAATTAGAAGAGAAATACTAGACTGTAATGGTGAAGTCCTAGCATTTACAAAACAAACAGTTTCGCTTCACAAGAATACAACAATGATTGATAGTAAAGAAATCGCTTTAATACAAAGTGCTCTTCAAATAAAAGTAAACCCAAATAAGTTTTGGATCAAAAGACATCTAACAGATAAAGAGCTATATAAAATCAAAAAACTTAAACTGCATTCTATTGGAATAACCAATGATCACAAAAGAGTTTACACTCATCCAGATTCTTTATCACATATCATTGGATATTGTGATGCAAATCTCAACGGAAAAGCAGGTATAGAATTAGCTCTCAACGATAAAATACAGACAATTCCAATTGAATTAACAATTGATATTAGATTGCAAAACAGATTGTTTAACATAGTTAAAGAAATATACGAAGAGTTCAACAGTGAAAATGCATCTGGAATACTGATAGATATAGAAACTGGATATATAAAAGCTATAGTCTCGTATCCTTCTCCAAACTCTAAGGATCCAAAAACATTTTTAGTAAAACAAAATCAGAACTATCATGTTTTCCCGGTCGAAATGGGCTCTATTCTTAAATTACATAATGCAGCTATGTGTTTAGACAATGAAACTGTAGATCTTACTAGCATAGTTGATGCGACGGGAACTCTACGCATAGCAGACTATGAAATTACTGACTTTTTTGCAAAAAATAGCAAAATGACATTTTTAGAATCAATCAGATACTCATCCAATGTTGCAACTGGAAGGATAGCCCTACAAGTTGGTAAGGAAGTACAACAAAAATTTTTTAAGACAATAGGATTTTTCGATACAATTGAATGGATGCCAAAACATTTTGCCAAACCGATGATTCCAAAAATTTGGAAACAATCTACTGTAATAACTGCTTCATACGGCTATGGTATAGGACTTACTATGATGCATGTTGTACAGGGGCTCATGAGAATATTAACTGGAGTATCTAGAAATATCACATTATTTCCAAATTATGAACAAAATGAGCAAATTATCTTAAAAAACAAAACCATAGAAGATATTAAAATAGCTATGAGATTTATAATAGAAAATTCATACAGAAGCATTGATATAAAAGGATATGAAATTGGTGGAAAAACTGGAACAGCCAATATGTGTGAAAATGGTAGATACATAGAAGGAAAAAACAGAGTGTCTTACTTGGGAGCTTTCCCCATGAAAAGACCGAAATATGTTTTTTTGATTCAGACTACTAATCCAAAACACGACAAATTGAAGTACGGAAGATATGCAGTGGCTGCAAATGTGTTAACAACTAAAGTAAAGGAAATAATTCAAGAAATTGCATCTATTGAAAATATTGCACCAACAAGTTAACGAATTTCAAAATGCACTGTTGCGTATATTTTAACTAATGGGAAAATAGTAACTATAATGAGTGAAATAAGTATATTGGATCTAGAATATTTCTCAAGTGCCAAATTACAAACATGCAGTGGAAGTCAAGAGATTCAAATCACTACAGTCTGTAAACATACGGATCATCTATCAAAAGCTGTTTTTTTTCTTGATGAAAGAAACTTAATTTCTACGGCAAATCATCCACAGCTAGAAGGAAAAATAGTAATTAGCGAAAATTCTACTATTCTAAAGACGACAAATCCAAAAAAAACTTGGGCAGAAATGGCTTCTATCGCATTTCCGCAACAACCAAATTTTATAGCATTAATTACCGGCACAGACGGCAAAACTTCAACAGCATGGATTACATTCCAAACATGGAAATCACTAAATATTAAAGCGGGATACATTGGAACACTTGGAATTTATTTACATGATCAAAAATTCGAAAACAAACTGACAACTCCAGATGCAGCAACTCTACATTATTTTTTAAATCAAATGAAAATTGCAAATATTGAACATGTAGTCATAGAAGCCTCTAGCATAGGCCTCGACCAAGAAAGACTAAGTTTTGTAAAAGCTGACATAGCCATCTTTACTTCATTTGCTTCCGATCATTTGGATTATCATAATACTAAGGAAAAGTATTTAGAATCCAAATTAAAAATTATCAATAATTTAAAGGATAAAAAGGATCTTATTGTACATTCTGATGTTGCAAAACATATCCCATTTAATTGTTTAACCTATGGAATTAACTCTGAGTTTAATTCTGAATATATAAACCAAAAATGGAAATTTTCTATAAAAAACCAAATTTTCTATGTAAAAAACAAGTTAATTGGAGATTTTAATGGAGATAATATGCTTGGAGCATATTTTGTATTGAAAAAATCAGGATTAACTAATACAGACATATTTGAATCATTCAACAAATTAGAAACTGTACCTGGCAGAATAAATCTAGTTTTCGATGGAGAGTACAGTATTTTTGTGGATTTTGCTCACACTGAACACGCACTACTGACTGTTCTTACAGCACTAAAGCAGCAGTATGAAAATATTAGTTTAGTCTTTGGATGCGGTGGCAACAGAGATAAGGGGAAAAGACAAAAAATGGGAGCAATAGCTCAACAAATGTGCAACAGTGTTATCATTTGTAACGATAATCCTAGGAATGAAGACCCATTACAAATTGCTCTAGAAATTGCATCAAACTGTAGTAAAGCACAGATTATTTTAGATAGAAAAGAAGCGATTAAATACGCCATTAAAAACCTTTCAAAAGGAGATGTTTTGTTGGTTAGTGGTAAAGGAGATGAAAGAACACAAATAATTGGGGATAAAGTCGAGGAATTTCATGATGCAACAGAAATCAACAAAATCATCACATATGAAATTAATCAGTAAATTATATTAAAAACACACAACTCATCATCTACAGGAGATATACTGCAAAGAATTAAACTTCAAAAGAAAAAACTATACAAAAAATAAACCAAGCTACAAGCTAAACTCAAAAACGTAATCAAAACGTTTGATTACATCATATGTCCGTATTTCTTCAAGAATTTAGACACTCCACTATCTTGCTCAGTTCCAATTCTTGTTTCACCAGTCCAAGCACCGTGAGACATGGGATCAATATCTGTCTGATATTCAGATTTACTCGACGTGGTCATAATAACAATAACCTCCCCATTCGTAAGAGTCACTTTCATTTCATGCAGTTTAGGATGCTTACCCTTTGACCTATCTTTATTCATAATGTATTTATTCTATAAAATCGCAAATATAAAATCAATATTTCATATTATCAAAAAAAATTACTTTTATTTACATTAAGTAAAATTTTGTAGATAATGCTACTAATTAACGATGCAATATTATTTATATGATACACAGAAATTGGCTGCAGCTCTTGCTAAAAACTTAAAAAAATCCGATATCGTGTGTCTGGAGGGAGAAGTTGGATCAGGAAAGAGTACATTTTGTAATTTTTTGATTAATGAGCTTGGATTTAACTATTTGGGAAGTCCAACTTTTTCAAAAGTACACACTTATACAAATAACAAAATTAGTGTTTGGCATGCAGATTTATACGAAATGAAATGCAAAAATCTACTTGATGAATATATTTACGATAACCAGCAAGGTATTCTCATCATAGAATGGGCCAACCTGCACCCACAATTAGAATTACTAAATAATTTATGGAAAGTACAAATCCAAATCATTGATAATGAAACTAGAAATATAACCATCACCCACAACAATCAACATTTTAACAAATTGACATAACACTATTCCAATACGCCCATCACTAGTATACCATCAGATTATTTCTTGATAATTTAACAAATAAGATTGATAATTTCATTTATGTTACGAAAACTGTTGTGCAAAGTTATCATAGCTTTTGGAATATATGCCAACGCAATGGTGCCTACACCAGTAATACATGATGTTGAAATAGATCTTTTTATCAAAAGGGTGGTAGCAAAAATAGATCCACAACTGAAATATAAATTAATTATATTCGATGACAACATAGAAAATGCTTTTACCACAATAGATAAGCAAGGAAATGTAATTATAGCAATATATGCAGGTTTATTTAAATCATTGTCTGCTGAAGAAATCATAGGAGTAATTTGCCATGAGATAGGACATATCAAAATGAAACATGTTCTTAATCTATCGTTTATCATACAAAAATTACGATATATGAATATTGTGGGAATTATTCCTTTCTTGGGACAAATTATGATGCAAGCAGAAGTAAACAATTTAATGTTGTACTCGCAAGTTAACGAAAAAAGTGCTGATTTATTCTCATTTAAAAAATTAAATGAATTAAAATGGCCAGTTCAGGGAATATACACATTATTCGATAGATGGTCTAAAGGAGAAAAAATGCCATACTTTGCCTCCCATCCATGTTCATCAATAAGAAAAGAAATGGCATACAATTTTATAAAACAAACTGACACTTTACCTCCATCAATACAAAGAGAATACTCATGTATCCAAACCAGACTTAGAAGTAATTTATATGACAAATCAAATTTCGCTATAAAAATATCTGATAAAAAGACTACTTATGAACTAGCATGGTATAATTACCTTAACTTACAATATGAAACAACAACTATAGACCAAGGCGCTAGAAGAAATAAATGATAAAACATCATCTATGTTTTATGGTGCATTACATTTAAAAGCAAAAATTCTAATAAAATTACAAAAATATGATCAAGCCATAGAAATAATTAATAAAATTTATACTGAAACTGGAAGTTCAGAAGCTCTGTTTGACAAACTTATGTATTCTTTAATGTATAGGGATAAATTAGAAAAAAATTTCTTGTTTGACGTTGAACAGTATAGAAAACAAAACCCAGCTGACAATAGAGTTCAACTTTTATTGGCTAAGTTTTATTTAAAAAATAAAAACAGAGGTGCATTCTTACTTTTCAAAGCAGAATATGCAATCTCTATAAATCACACTAAGAGAGCAAAAACTTACTTAACACATGCGCTAAAAATCTTGGCTAAAAATTCCGTGTTTTATTTAAGAAGTATGGATTTATACCAACAACTAGCTAAATCATGAGTAGATAATCTACCCAACCCAGCTTAAACTTGATCTTCAGTACTAAGTTTTGCATAAACAAATTTTAACAATTCATCAAGACCTTTTTTAGAATAGCTATCTATACAAAAAATATGTTGGTATATTTTCTTACAATTGGTTAAAGCTAAATTCAATCTTTCCTCAGTTACTAAGTCAATTTTTGTAAGACACAAACAGGCTATTTTTGACAATAATACATCATTATACTCACTCAATTCCTTCCTAATACAATTGATATCTACCTCATATTGACCAGTTACATCAACTAGGTGCAATAAAACTTTACATCTTTCTATATGTTGCAAAAACCTATAGCCAAGACCCTTACCCTTGCAGGAATCTTCGATCAAGCCAGGAATATCAACAAAAGTTAATGTTTTCCCGTATAATGTTACAGTAGCCAATTTAGGTTTTATAGTACTAAAAGGATAATCGGCTATAATTACTGGGGCATTAGAAATTGATTTAATAAAAGTAGACTTACCAGCATTTGGTTTGCCTACAACTCCAACATCAGCAATTTGCTTCAAAACGAGGGAAAATTCCCTACTCTCACCTTCCTGTCCTGTTGTACGTATTCTTGGAGCCTGTAGATCAGGTTTCGCAAACCTCTTGTTACCTAATCCCTTTTGTCCTCCCCTAGCTACTAAAAATTTTTGCTCGTTTTCTAAAATTTCGGATACAAATACATTATTCTCAAATATCTGAGTACCCAAAGGCACTTTTATATACAAATCACTTCCAGACTTTCCCGTAGATAAAGAACCTTCACCATGCTTCCCGTTTTCTGCTTTAAGTACTTTTTTATACTTAAAATCTGCCAAACTAAGCACATTGTGGTCACCAATAAAAAAAACGTCTCCCCCGCTTCCGCCATCACCACCATCGGGACCACCCTTGGGAGTGGAGCTCTCCCTCCTAAAACTTATACATCCATCACCTCCATTACCACCTTGTACTTTGATGACAACCCTGTCTATATAATCCATGCATATACTATACCACAATTTATCCATAACTAAATTGTGGATCTTAACATATGTTGCTTATATTTTTTCAATCATAACTTATATTTAATATAATTTAATTAAATACAATTTGAAAAATTGCTTTTTAGAGTTTTAAAGATTAGAATTGTTCAATGATAAATAGTTTACTTGTTTTTGTTGCTTGCCTTAGCTGTTCGATTGTCCCAGGTTCTGGGATTCTGGCTATAGCTCAGAGTGGAGGGTCATGTGATGATTTTGTTGAAATATCTGATGTGAATCATTCTGTCCAAGGTGTAGTAGACAGCGAAGATTCCATTAAGAAAGAACTTAGCGACGCGTTATGTTCTAAGACAGAACTTGCTAATAAGTTGGCAATTGCTCAGGAGGCAGAGAGGGAACAAATCTCGAGATTATCCGTAATCGAAGCTGAAGGTGTAGAGGCTGCGGGTTTATTTTATGGTAACTGGTCGTCCTCGATAATTTCTTGGAGAAGAGATCTACAAGCATGTCATAAGCTTGAAGATCAGGTAACTCAGCTTAGAGCCCAATTAGCGCAGGATCTAATTGAGATTGGATCACTCAAAGGTCAGAATATGAGTTTGCGAGAGCAGTATGATAAGCAACAAAGTGAGAACCGAAACAATATGAGTCAGATAGCCACATTACAAAAGGCTTTAGAGGAAGCTGATTCGGTTGCTCTAAGTAATACTTGCAAACTAAGCCAAGCAAATTCAGATCTAACTGAAAGGGAAAAGGAATTATCTGATCTTAAGGCAGAACTCGATCAAGTAAATGGAAAGTGGAGAGAGACTGAGGCTTTATTAGAAGAGGAGATGCGTGCTAAATCTGAATTGATAAGTGCCCAAGATTCATTACAACGAGCAAAAGACCCATTAGACAGTGATAAGATTGCTCTCGTGGAGCAGAATCAGTCTCTATCTGCTGAGCTCAATTCTCTCAAGGATAAAATGCAAGATATTGAGGCATCACTCTTTAAGAGTGAGAAAGAATGCTCTGATTTAACAAAAAAACTTAGCACTTCGAAAAAGACCATTGAAGCATTGGAAGGGAAATATGATGCGATGCCTTGGGGGAGACGCTGCAGGGCTCTCTTAGCCTGAAGATCTATTCAGCTTTGGTCACTTTTATTTTCCATACGTGTGTTCTATTCGTCGTATGGTTTGATGTGCTACAACTTTTTTGTTGTATTTTCGCCTGATTGAATTGTTACTTATTCTTTATTCTAAACCGGTTTTACGTATAATATGTTAGCATGTATTATTGGTTATGATTGCGTTCTATTCGATATTTTTTCTGTCTTTAGGTCAAATAGTTGGAATCGGATCATATATAATATTCTCTAGCCCTATCTTTCTCTACATACCTGCGGTATGTTTGTTGCTATTTTCTGTGAAGCATTCAAGGTACTATTTACTGTTTTTGTTAGGCATTATCATAGGACTTACATCAATTACCATAAAGATTTATATAAAAAATAAGTCACAGCTTGAATCTAACTTTATCTCTGGAGTTGTGACACAAGTTTCTCATAAAGCAAATAATAGAATTCGAGCTTTAATTAAATTGAATAATAACAAACAGTACGTCAAAACTACTATGATGAATGTAGTATGTGATGGTGATATGATTATAGGACGAGTAGAAGTTCATAATATTCCAAAACCTTGTTTGCCAGAAGCTAAAGATTTAAGATACAAAGAATTTTTTGATAATGTAGTGGCATATGTAAATTTTACTGAATACAGGATAATCAGTAGTAATGAACAAATGAAAATTGACCAGTACATTAATCATCATTTTGACATTACAAACCAGCAACTTCTTCAAGCATTATTATTTGGAAAAAGTCATACAATATTCCCTACAACTAGAAATGCATTTTCTAAATCTGGAATCTCTCATTTATTAGCAATATCTGGGCTTCATATAGGAATTATAACTACTTTCTTCTTTTTCTTATTTAGAATAATACTGTCTGTGTTTTTATTTACCTATCTAAATAAGGTAAATATCAATTTAATATCAAAAATGTGTGCTTTAATTATGTTAACTTTTTATTTGACCCAAATTAATATATCTATCTCAAGCATTAGAGCTGCAATCATGTTGATTATACCATACTTGTCACTTTTAAAATATAAAACAGCTAACAAACAAATATTATGGTTAACAATGTTTATTATGCTACTCATATGGCCTGAATCCATTCTGTATCCAAGCTTTCAGTTTTCTTTTATAACGGTATTTAGCTTACTTTACCTACCTAATCTTAATATTAAAAGTGGAATCTTAAAAACTATCTACTCTACATTTACGGCCTGTATCGCAGTTTTTCCACTAATTATGTATTGGTTTAACGAAATCTCGATACAACCATTTTTGGCTAATATAATATGTATACCTATAACAGTGTGTTTAATACCCTTAGTAATCTTATGGTTTTTCTTCTTGAAAATCGGTGTACACTTGCTCTTTATAACTAAAACAATAAACTATATATTAACTATTCTAATCAATTGTTCTGTAATATGCTCAACTTTCCTAAATTATAGCTTTAAAATACACCAACTACATTATTTATCAATAGTTTTCTGGCTATGCGGTGTGTTTTTAATATTGCACAAAAATAAAAAAGGTTACTTAGCGTGCATTCCATTATTATTAAATTTATTCTACTTCAAGCCTCAAAATTGTTTTTTAATAAGTAACAACGGAGAAACTGCTATATTTCAGGATGGAATACTATACACACACAAAGATTCATTTAATACTCAATGTTGGGCAACTACTTTGGGAGCACATAGAGTAATATCTCCGGAAATAAACAAATATATTTCAACTAAATTTAGTAAAAATAACAAAATTAAAAGCGTAACAATTATGAACAAAACTTATTGCAAACCATTTTTTAAACAATGCCCATGCAAAATCAATATCAAGCACAAGTGCATTCTATAGGTTTATATACCAATGCGCTGCCCCCAAAATTAGCTCACTACCCTACTATCTCATATTTTTTCACTTTTAAACAAAAAACTTTACTTACTGATCAAACGTAATATACTGTTTTGTATGCATTATGATGATAGTAACGTATTTGCAAAAATACTCAACAAAGAAATCCCTTGCTCAAAAGTGTATGAAGACGAGCACACTCTCGCTTTCAAAGATCTTCACCCTAAAGCAAGAATCCACATACTAATTATACCGAAAAGTAAATGTAAGAATTTTAGCGATTTGCTAAATATGGATGCTCAATTTATAACAAATTTTTTTAACGGCGTAAAAAATACAATTAAGCAGGTGAATCCAGACAATCTTGATTTTAAACTACTAACAAATAATGGAATAAACGCAGGTCAAGAAATATTTCACATGCACTTCCACCTGTTAATCAATTAATACATGATGTTATTAATTGTGTTTCATTGAGTGTATTCAAAAGATCAAGCACATCTAACTTTTTCAGAATTTTAGAGCTGAATTAGCTGAGTCACTATATGAAGAAAACTGTCCCAGCAAATAATATTTGTAGCCTGTATATGCTATCATTACTCCATTATCTCTACATAAATGCGGATCAGGTATAAACAAACTTTTTCCATTAGATTTACATAATGCGCTAATTCTATTTCTAATATATAAATTTGATGCCACGCCACCTACAAAGCACCAATTATCCAAATCCGATACACCAAATGCATTTTGTAATCTATCACATAAACTTAAGGTAACAACGTCTTGTAAACTTGCACATAAATTTGCTTTATCTTGTTGTGTTTTATCAGATTGTTCCCAATATCTTATTGCGGCCGTTTTCAAACCAGAGAAGGAGAAATTAGTCGACTTATCCAAATATAATGGAGTTGGTAATTTAACGACTTTATTTCCATTTTTCGCACATTCTTCTATAAACGGACCTGATGGATTATCAAAACCTAATTTTCTGCCTACTTTATCAAACATTTCACCAACAGCATCATCTAAACTAGAACCTATAATTTCATATTTACCAAGCTCTTTTGCTATAATAATACAGGTATGACCACCAGATACTAACAAAATCCCAAATGGAAAACTAAAATTATTCTGCCACATAGATACCATAGCATGCGCTTCTAAGTGGTGCACTCCGATCCATGGAATGTTGAGTGACCAAGCTAGTGATTTCGCGTAGGTGACACCAACCATCAAACTACCTAATAAACCGGGACCTATTGTAGCAGCTATAAATCCTAACTCAAATAATGTTTTATTATGTTTTAATAATAATGAATCGATTAAATCAGGTAGGACATTCATATGTTCTCTCGAAGCATATTCAGGCACAACACCACCAAATGTAGAGGAATCCTGAGTATCAGTAACATAGCCCAAGCATACTTCATCATCCATCAATGCTACTGAAGTATCATCACAACTAGTTTCTATCCCCAAATATAAGACCATAACTTAAATTTTAACAAAAGAGCGGGCGAAGGGACTCGAACCCTCGACCCCAACCATGGCAAGGTTATGCTCTACCACTGAGCTACGCCCGCAATATCAGATATAATTAAAACATATATCTATATATAAAACAAGGTATGTCAGTTAATATACCTAAACAAGATTATAAAAATTAGCCATCTTGAGCTATATCCAATATAAACCAGCAAACAACCTAACAAAATCAAGTCATATAAAATCAATAATTAACAAATTTTATTTGATTATTTATACATACAGTCATATAATGGTCTAGCAGTATGAGTGACTATAGTGAAGTATTTACATCTATTCCTGAAAAGTATCTCAATGATCTCTCAGCTGGTATAAGAGATATTTATTCCTTTAAAGTACAAAACAAAAGTTTATGGGATAAGATCCCTCTACTCGAGACTAATTGGTTGGATAATTTTAACTTAAATGATTCATCTAAGATATTTTTGTCAATTTTATCACAAACAAATTGGGAACAGTTTAACGATATCTTAGATAATTTTCATGATTATCTGACAATAGTTAGTCAGATTAATAACCAAATCAGTGTCATAACTTGTCATCATAATCCAGAAATAGAAAAGCGTATTGAACAAGAAATCGAGAATATAATTCCAAATTGTAACATTACGTTTACAGCCAACAGCAATATACTTGGTGGCTTTATATTAGATATAGGATCTACCAGGATAGATGCTTCTTATGCTAACATTCTAGGTAAGTTTATTGGAGCAGCGCATGAATCATTTAACATCTGAAGAAATAATCACCCAGTTTAAAAATGCTATTGAACAGAATACAAAGAATGTAGATGTATATGAAATTGGTAGGGTTGTTAGCGTACAAGATGGAATTTGCAAGGTAACCGG
Organism: Alphaproteobacteria bacterium; assembly: GCA_023898705.1. GTDB lineage: Bacteria > Pseudomonadota > Alphaproteobacteria > CAJXXZ01 > 1604HC. Next base: position 373,787 of record CP060235.1, on the reverse strand, counting down.
TATTGGCAATGTCTCTTATGGAGAGGTTGTTTTATTTGAAAATAAAGATAAAGGTTTAGTTGTAGAACTTGGAGAAACAATTGTTCAGATAGCTATTTTGAACTCCAACAATACTATCTCATCAGGAATGATTGTATATAGAACAAATGAATTGTTGAAAATTAAGGTTGGTGAAGAACTAATTGGCAGAGTTGTAAATACACTTGGAGAGCCAATAGATAATTTGGGAACTATCCATACTTCTAAAGAAAGACTAGTTATGTCTGAAGCTCCTCCTATTATAGCCAGAAAAAAAGTCACTAAACCATTATATACAGGAGTGAAAGCTATAGACTCTCTTATACCTATAGGTTACGGACAAAGGGAGTTGATATTAGGAGATAGAAGGACAGGTAAAACAACCATTGCTGTTGGAACAATTGTGAATCAAAAAGCTAAGTTCGACAACAATACTCCAGTTTACTGTGTGTATGTATGCATAGGGAAAAAAGCTTCTGAAGTGGCACAAATAGCAGCTTACCTTGAAAAACAGGGAGCAATGGAATATACGACTATAGTCCTTGCATCAGCTGAAGAGGCTGCTATTCTTCAATATTTAGCACCTTACGTAGGAACTTCTATCGCAGAACACTACAGAGACAATGGAAAAGATGCTCTTATTGTGTATGATGACTTATCGAACCACGCGATAGCTTACAGAACGATTTCATTGCTACTTAAGCGGTTTCCCGGTAGAGAAGCATATCCTGGTGACATATTTTTTGTACACTCTAGCCTATTGGAAAGAGCTGCCTGCATGAGTGATGAGTATGGAGGTGGGTCTCTAACAGCATTGCCTATAATAGAAACTTTAGGGGGAGATATTTCAGCTTATATTCCTACAAACGTAATTTCGATTACGGACGGGCAAATATTTTTAGACAGTAAGATGTTCTTACTTGGTCAAAAGCCTGCAATAGATACTGGAATATCGGTCAGTAGAGTTGGAGGAAGTGCTCAAACTAAGGCTATGCGTAAGGTTGCTGGAATGTTGAAATTGGAATTAGCACAGTATTATGAGTTAAAGGATTTTGCCAAAGTAACTGAAGTAGATGATACTACTAAGGCTATACTACGCAGAGGAGAAACCGTTACACATATTTTGCGTCAGGCAGGAGCTAGCCTTTTCTCATTTGAGGATCAAATTTTGATCATTTATGCATGTAATTTGGGTTGTTTTGATGGGTTTGATTTGTCTAACCTTTCAGAGTTAGAAGCAATATTTATTACTGAATTTAAAAACTCTCACATTGATTTAGTAAATGAGCTTATTGAAAAACAGGCTGTTAGTGAACAATTTGAAATTACGATTAAAAAATTCATTCTAGAATTTAAGGAAAAACACAAGTGAAGTTGCAGGCTATAGCTATTAAACAAAAGAACATTTCCAATATAGGTAGAATTACTTATGCGATTAAGACTATTGCTATTGCTCATAAAAAACAAATGTACAATATGTACCAAACTATTCAAAGTTCTGTACATTTATTGTCTTATGAGGTCAAAAAGTTAAAATTAGACCAGCTGTTTGGAAATGTGTTACATATTGTTTTTGCAGCTGAAAAAAAATTCTGTAAAGATTTTTTGTATAAGGCAAGTCAATATATTTCAAATATACATTATTCTGATAACGATAAATTCATTATTTTTGGCAAACATGGAATCAACTCGCTAAAACCTGTAGAACAAGTAAGTTTGAAATATTCATACAATATAGAAGATGCATATGTACACGCAAATAATATCATGGAGTATATAAAAAATGGCTTTACAGTTAAAGTGCATTTTTTTTCAATTAAGCACGATGAATTTATTAGTACAACTATTATTGATAAAATTCCAATTATATTAGAAGATGAGGAATTGGTGAAACTTTTAGTAGCTTATAGCATACTTTCTTCTTCTATTCAAAGCTCTCTGAGTGAAAATACAAGTAGAGCCGTAGCGATGTCTCAAGCATCTGAAACTTGTAAAACTATGCAAGATCAGCTTAAATTGTTTTATAATCGCATGAGACAGCAAAAAATAACCTTAGAAATGAACGAAATCATAGGAGGCTCTGGTGGACAAGTTTGAACAAAATAGACCAAATTGTATTGGTAAGATAATAGCAGTAAAAGGACTAGTGGTAGATGTTTTATTTGATAATCACATTCCTAATATTAAAAATGCTTTAAAGGTTATAAATCCATTGACCAAAAGTGAAATTTGTTTGGAAGTATTTGCACATTTAGGCAATAGCAAGGTTAGGACTACAGCTATAGCTGATACCCTGGGTTTAAAGAGAGGTTTAGAAGTTGTAGACACTGGAAATACTATTGAATTCTATGTGGGGAGAAATACACTTGGAAGAATTTTTAATGCTGTAGGCGACACTATCGATGGAATAAGTCCAATAGTTGATGGAAACAAATCTAGTATATATCACAAAGCCCCTCCATTCCATCAACAGTCAGTAAAAACTGAAATTATGGAAACTGGAATAAAAGTTATAGACCTTCTGACTCCATATGTCAGGGGCGGCAAAACAGGTCTATTTGGCGGAGCTGGGGTAGGAAAAACAGTACTAATCATGGAGCTTATTAACAATATGTCTCAGAAAAGAGGTGGAAAAACAATTTTCGCTGGTGTAGGAGAGAGAATCAGAGAGGGACATGAGCTCTACACAGAAATGGTTGCCGAAGGATTGATTGATTTGGAAGAGCCAAGTTTGTCCAAAGTCTCATTAGTTTTTGGACAAATGAATGAGCCTCCCGGAGCAAGAGCTATCGTTGCTTTAGGAGCTGTTACGATGGCTGAATATTTTAGAGATGTAGAAAATCAGGATGTGTTTTTGTTTATAGACAATATTTTCCGATTTACGCAGGCAGGTTCTGAAAAATCTATTCTAGTTGGGCGTATGCCATCAGCTGTGGGGTATCAACCTACTTTAGCCACTGAAATGGGAGCATTACAAGAAAGAATAACCAGCACTATCAATAATGCCATTACAAGTATCCAAGCCATCTATCTGCCAGCTGATGATAGTACAGATCCGGCTCCAGCTGCAACGTTTGCTCATTTAGATTCTATCACATCTTTAAGTAGACAAATTGCTTCTATGGGTATATACCCAGCAATAGACCCGCTGGCCTCACATTCTAATGCATTATCTCCTGAAATAGTTGGAAATAGGCACTATAACGTGGCTACAGAAGTCGTAAAACACATACAAAAATACAGAGATTTAAGTGATACGATTGCAGTTTTAGGGCTGGAAGAATTACCATTAGAGGATCAGATCATTGTTAAGAGAGCTAGAAAATTACAGAGATTTTTGTCTCAACCAATGTTTATGGCCGAATCTTTCAGCTCAGTACCAGGGAGATATGTTGAATTGGAAGAGGCATTAGAGGGTTGTGAGATGATTTTGAATGGCAAATGTGATAACATGCCTGAAAGTGATTTTTACATGATTGGAAGCATAGGCGAAGCATTTGAAAAATATAATCAACGCTCTAAACATAGGAAAGATTAATGTATTTACTACCATATAGGATAGGAGGAGTAGAGTGTTAGTAACTATTGCGACTGGAGCAAAAGAAATTTTATATGAAGATGCGATAATGGTTGGCATTAGCACTTATGCTGGACTTAAAGCAATTTATCAATTTCATGTAGGAATAACTTATGTTTTGCCGGCATGTCAACTATTTATTCACTTAGGAAGTAAAGATGTTACACATAACATAGGCGCTTCTATGTTAAAAAAAATCAAAGAAAATGTATATATCATAACCAACACTCTGGATTACAGTAGTAAGATAAAATTACACGCAATACAAAATTGGAATAAAATAGTCGCAGATTATTATAATAATTGGAATAAAGAAAACTGGTTTAAAAATAATTCACATAAAATAGATATATAAATGTCATTAGTTGAAGAAATCAAATCTCATGTTAGGCTATCTGATATAATAGGCAGATATTTTTCTTTAGCACATGTTAATAAAAGTAAATTTTCCATCTGCTGCCCTTTTCATACGGAAAAAACACCATCTTTTAGCGTTCAAGATGATTTAGGACTATTCCATTGTTTCGGATGCGGAGCAAGTGGAGATTTAATCAAATTTGTCGAAAAAATAGAAAATGTTACATTTATCGAAGCATGTAAAAAAATAGCTGATTGGTATAACATCAAATACGATTCTAATACAAATCAAAAAAGTCTCTTGCACTACATGGAAAAGCTAAATCAATGGTTTGTAAGCAATCTTAAACATAACCTATCTGCACAAGCATATATTAAAGCTAGAGGCATAGATCAAAATATGGTAACCAAATTTGGCATAGGTTGGATTCCAAGCTTTAATAAAATATCTGAGTTTATGCAAAAGGAAAATCTAACTGACAATATAATGATGCAACTTGGACTTAAATATAGCTTGCTCAAAATATTTCAAAATAGAATTTCATTTCCTATATATAATCAACACAAACAAGTATGTTCGTTCGCTGCCAGAACAATAGATTCTGGATATGGACCTAAATACATTAATGGATCAGAAAGCAATTACTTCAAAAAATCTTCCGTATTATTTGGACTACATTTGATCAACAAAACAAAACCAATTATTATCGTAGAGGGATATATGGATGTGATTTTGCTCCACCAAAACAATATTAATGCTGTTTCTATAAATAGCTCTACAATATCGAAAACACATATGGAAACTATATTTAATTTAAAACAAGAAGCAGTCCTATGTCTTGATGGAGATGATGCAGGTATCAAAGGATTTAAAAATGTAATACCCAAATTGTTGCCGGATTTAAATGAGCATAGTTTGGTATCTTTCATGTTTTTACCATATAAAGAAGATCCAGATTCATTCATACAAAAATATGGGAAACAAAAATGGGATGAACTATTTGAACGAAGAGTTCCACTTGTTCGAGCCATATGGGATTTATTTATGCAAAAAAGCGACATTCCAGAAGTAGAGTATAAACATTACAAAAACATATTAACTCTAGGAAAAACAATACAGAATAAGATTATACAGGACTTGTACATTAAAAAGTGGATAAGCCTTTGGAAAGAAAAATTTCAGATAAAAAAAGCCAACACTTATATAAGAAATAGTGTAGCAATTCAAGAAATGTATGAACGCTTGATTATAGGAATACTGTTAATAAAGCCAGAATTGTATAATTACGTATGTGAGGAGTTTTTATCTCTTGTTCTATCAAAACATTTTTCCATCATGCAGGAGTTAATACCCATATGGATAAAAAATTATGTAGAATATGAGAATCATAGTCTTGACTTTTTTAAACAAAAAGGATGGACTAAGATAGTGGATTTATGTACTTCTAAGGATGTAATGCAATTAGCACCATTCTTACACAAGAATGTAACAATTCAAGAATTAATTAAATCATATATCTTTATAATGGATAGATACAGGGGTATAAATGCAAAAATTAAATGATTTCAATATTACTGGTATTGATGACGAAGAATCAGAAAATTTCTCTGAAACTGATGATAATTTTGATGAGGATACCGATGATGGCGACGATCATGATACATCTGACAAATCAGAAGGTGAAATATTAATATCAGATTTCAAAGCTGGTAGAATAAACAATGATGATCCAGTCAGAATGTACTTGAGAGAAATGGGTAATGTACAACTTTTGTCTAGGGAAGAAGAGATAGAGATTTCAAAAAAAATTGAAGAAGGCAGCAATATTATGATTAGAGCGATTTGTGAAAGCACAATCACAGTTCCTCAAATCCTAGAGTGGTACAAACAAATTAAAAATCAAACTTTGGAAATAACAGATTTAGTAAATGTTGATAAGGTTGTAGATGAAAATGAAACTTGCTTTGATTTGGATGAAACAAAAGAAGAACAAGAGGATACTGGTCTTGAGGAATTAAGTCAGAATATAGCTAGCTTAGAGGAAGTTTATGCTAACTTCAAACAAGTACAAAAAGAAAGATTGAGTTATATTACAAATAAAACTGAGATTCCATCGAAGATCTCAAAAGAGTACAAGATACAGCACAATAATCTAGTACAAGCAATCATGAATCTCAAAATCACATACGGATGCATAGATAAATTGATTAGCAAAATGTATAGCTTAAACAAAGAAATTGTCAAATGCGAAATAGATCTGATTAAGTTAGCTGAAAAGCAAGGAATTAGTAGGAATATATTCACCGCTAACATCAAGAAAGATAATATAACGCATAAGAAGGTAAAAGAATTTTTAGAAAATAATCAAGCTTTTATTCAAGTTAATGAGAAGAAAATGCGCTCTATTAGCGAAAGTATCAATTTGCCTCTTTCAGAATTTAAAAGAATAATTAAAGAACTAAAAAATGGAGAAAAAATGATGTCCAAAAATAAAAACATCATGGTATCTGCCAACTTAAGGTTAGTTATTTCGATTGCTAAAAAGTATACAAATAGAGGGCTACAATTTTTGGATTTAATTCAAGAAGGAAATATTGGATTAATGAAGGCAGTAGAAAAATTCGAATACAGTAGAGGTTTCAAATTTTCTACATATGCAACCTGGTGGATCAAACAAGCCATTACCAGGGCAATTGCTGATCAAGCCAGAACAATCAGAATACCAGTACATATGATTGAAACGATCAACAGAGTGCTTAGATCATCTAGACAAATTTTATACCAAAGCGGTAAAGAAGCTTCACCTGAAGAAATCAGTAAGCAATTGGATATACCTGTAGAAAGAGTAAAAAGAGTTCAAAAAATTTCAAAAGAGCCTGTTAGTCTTGAGCTTCCCGTCGGTAGTGGAGAAGATGGCCAATTGGGAGATTTTATTGAAGATAAAAAAACTATCTCTCCTATGGATGCAATGTTGCAATCTAGTGTAAGAAATGCTGTAATTAAGGCTCTTTCTGTTTTGAGTAGCAGAGAAGAAACTTTAATCATTCTAAGGTTTGGATTAGGCACTAAAGCAGCTCATACCCTGGAAGAAGTAGGAGCAATTTTTGGAGTCACTAGGGAGAGAATTAGACAAATAGAGGCTAAAGCATTAAGAAAATTATTTAATTCTAAAATTCTAAGATCCTTAGTAGAGTATTATTCTCATAAATAAACAGTTGACGCATTAGTATGGGCCTTTTCATAATACTGTGCATTTTATTTAAAACACACAAGTTCAAGCTGTAATCGTATTATTAGTAAACCATATAAAGTTAAATTTTAAATAACCATAAAAGAGGCTTAAATAGTATTTTCCATCCAAACCCAGAAATTAACAAGAAACATATCAAAGATTAAAAAAAGCTGTTGCTATTAAATTTTCTCAAATTCCACAACACGGCCAGAAACACAAGAAAAAAATCACTTGCATAATAAAGCTCATAACCTATTCATCTCATTTATACTAGTAGCATTAAAAAATTATACTAAACTGACAAACACACTTCTCATCAATACAAACTACTTCTTCCATTTGTTAAACATTTCTTTTATAGAATCAAATGTAAATTTCGCCTTGCTTTCAGATCCATTGCTTTTTGAGTTGTTTTTGCTAAATTTACTTCCTGAACCATAATAATATTCTTTCATATTGTTCCATAACTCTCTCTCTTCATTCGAAAAAAGTTTCGCATCCATTATCTCAACATTAAATTTCAAATACAAATTACCCTTTCTTTTTCCTACAATCATTCCATGGCCATCTATTCGCAACCTACCCCCAGGCTGAGTTCCAGTAGGAACAACAACATCCAAATTTGTACCAGAAATTGTAGATATTTTTATGTTAGAGCCCAAGACAGCATCCAACATATTAATGTTAACCTGATAATATAAATCTAATTTATCTCTAACAAACTTAGTATCATTAACAACATTCACTTTAATATACAGGTCTCCTGAACCACTTTGTCCAAAATCCCCTTCATTCTTCAATTTAATTGTCTGACCATCTTCTAAACCTTGAGGTATAGAAATTTTAATAGTAGAATTCTTATTTATCTTACCTTTTCCATAACAAACTTTACACTCATACTGTTTATCTACTATTTTACCTGTACCAGAACATGTACTACACGTTTGCTCAACATGAAAAAATCCGTGCCTTACCTGAATCGAACCAGATCCCTTACAAGTTTTACATGTAGCAGCAGGTACAGTGTAACCAGTAGAATTACAACTTTCACATTGAAACAATCTTGGCAAAATAAATTCAACCTGATCACCATTATAAGCCTGCAACAAAGTCACGCTAATCTCTACAGATAAATCTCTTCCTCTTTCTTCTCTTTCCTGTCTTCTAAATCCAGTTCCACCAAAGAAACTAAATATGTCTTCCATTCCATCAAAAAAAGAAGAATTAGTTTTTCCGTAATCAAACCCATCAAATCCACTAAAATTATCTGAAGATCCAGTAAAATCATACTGCTTCCTCTTCTTCTCATCCTTTAGAACAGAATAAGCCTCAGATATGCTCTTAAATTGCTCTTCCGCTTTCGCCTTTTCTTCTCCTTGAAACTTATCTGGATGGTACTTTTTTGCTAAAGATCTATAAGCTTTCCCTATTTCTTCAGTCGTAGCACTCTTCTGCACACCTAAAATATCATAATAATCTCTACTCATGTGCTAGCTTTACTTATCTTCCGTATACTCTGCATCTTTTACTTCTTCAGCTTGAGATTCAGATTTTTTATCTCCTTTCTCTTGAGCTTCCTTATATACAATCTCACCCAATTTCATAGAAGAATTATTTAGATTAGTGATCGCTTCTTCAATCACTTTTACATCATCAGAATCCTTTACTTCTTTTAATTTTGCCATATCAGATTCGATTTTAGCTTTAGTTTCATCATCTAACTTAGAACCATGCTCAGACAAAGATCTTTCCACAGTAGATAGAACAGTATCAGCTTTATTTCTAGCTTCAATTAGCGATTTTTTAGCATGGTCAGCTTGCTTATTAGCCTCAGCTTCTTTAACAAGCCTGTCCACTTCCTCATCTGACAATCCACCAGAATCTCTAATAGATACAGTTTGCTCCTTATTAGTTGCTTTATCCTTAGCAGTAACATGAACTATACCATTAGCATCTATATCGAAAGTAACTTCAATCTTAGGGACTCCTCGTGGGGCCGGAGCTATGCCATCCAAATCAAATTGACCCAAAAGTTTATTTTCTGAAGCAATTTCTCTCTCTCCTTGCAAAACACGAATGGTCACAGATGGTTGATTATCTGCCGCAGTAGAAAAAATCTGAGATTTCTTAACAGGAATAGTTGTATTTCTTTCAATTAATTTCGCAAAAATACCACCTTCTGTTTCAATACCAAGAGACAATGGCGTAACATCTAATAGTAAAACGTCATGCACATCACCTTGTAATACACCACCCTGAATAGCAGCTCCCTCAGCAACTACCTCATCAGGATTAACACCCTTGTGAGGCTCTTTTTTGAAAATAGCTTTTACTTTTTCAACCACTTTTGGCATACGTGTCATACCACCAACCAAAATAACATCATCTATATCAGAAACGCTAATATTAGCATCCTTAATAGCCAACTCACATGGAGCAATAGTCCTTTCAATAAGATGGTTAACCAAAGATTCTAATTTAGCTCTAGTCAAATTTATACTTAAATGTCTAGCTACATTATCAACAGAAGCTATAAACGGCAAGCTAACTGCTGTCTCCATTGAAAAGGAAAGTTCTTTTTTAGCTTTTTCAGCAGCTTCCTTCAATCTTTGTAAAGCAGACTTATCTTTTCTTAAATCGATACCATCAGAAAGCAAAAACTCTTTAGCTAAATAATCAACAATTTCCTGATCAAAGTCTTCACCACCTAGGAAAGTATCACCATTAGTTGACAAAACCTGGAAAACTCCATCATGAATCTCCAATATAGATACATCAAATGTACCTCCACCCAAGTCATAAACCGCAACTTTACCAGACTTCTTCTTATCTAAACCATAAGCGAACGCTGCAGCGGTAGGTTCGTTAATAATCCTATTCACTTCTAATCCAGCTATTTTACCAGCATTCTTAGTCGCATTACGCTGCGCATCGTTAAAATAAGCCGGAACAGTCACAACTGCTTCAGTAATAGCATGGCCAAAGTAATCTTCAGCAGTCTTTTTTAAATAAGCTAATATCTTTGCTGCTATTTCTTCCGGTCTGTACTGCACACCGTTGCCTTCAACACAGGCATCACCATTACAATCAACAACAGAGTACGGCACTGCTTTTTTGTGCGCAACTGTAGTCTTATCATCATACCTTCTACCCATTAATCTTTTAACTGAATAAAAAGTGTTGGTTGGATTCATGATAGCTTGCCTTACAGCAGCTGATCCAACCAAAATCTCACCCTTGCTATTAAATGCAACCACAGAAGGGGTAGTACGGCCACCTTCAGCATTAGGAATAATGACAGGCTTCTTACCCTCAAGCACAGCAACACAAGAGTTAGTAGTCCCTAAATCTATTCCAATTATTTTTTTCATAATGCCTCCTTCTAAACAAACAACAAATTGTAACAAAAATTTGTTGTTAAATCTACTCTTTACCTTTTGAAACTAATACTTTAGCATATCTCAAAACAGTGCCATCTATCATATAACCATGAGATATAACTCTTACCACTGAACCCCTATCCAAATCGGATTCAACCTGTTCAATCACCTCATGAAAATCAGAATCAAATACATCACCTAGCTTAACAAAAGTCTGTACAATCCCCTTGGATTTTAAAATATCCAATATACGATCATAAATCATCTGAACACCAACATAGATGTTATTATCTGATTCAGAAGCCTTTAGAGCTAATTCTAAATTATCCACAATTTCCAATACATTCAAAGCAAAATTGTTGACAACGTACTTAACCCTATCCTTAGATTCCTTTTCAAACCTAACTCTCATATTAGACTGTTCAGCGTTAGAGCGAGCAAGCTTGTCCTGCAACACCCTAACCTCTTCCCTTAAGACCTTTATCTCTTCATCCAAATCATTATCTGAGTTCACATATGATTGAGAATCAACCTCTCCAGAACTGATAGAATTCAAGCTTTCGTCTGACATTACCCTCCAATAGACTACCAAGTAGACACTGGAATTCTAACATATAAAAATATCATGGTCAAATTAAAACTCAATACAATTTCATTAAACAATTTTATATGATACAATTCAGCTTAATTATGTTTATAGAAATAAAACCTTTACCCACTTATACAAAAAATTGGTATATTACAACGTCTTATATACCTGAACACCTACAACCTGCTTCAGTCTATATAGTAAAGAAAGCCATTTCCTTTAGTAAGTACATGTATAATCAGACCGTGTTTCTAAATATTAACTGCATAAATTTAAAATATATGAAATTTTTGAACAAAAAATATAAAAACAAGGACAAAGCAACCAACGTGCTATCATTCCCAGCAGATACAATTCCTGCTAACGTAAGCTGCACTCGTATATTAGGTGATGTTTTTATTTGTACAAATTTTTTGAGGAGAGAAGTAGACAAGGCAAATTTCAATAGCCACTTTCTTCATATGGTCCTCCATGGAACTTTACATTTATTAGGATATGATCATGAAACTCAGCAAGATGCAGTAATTATGCAAAATATAGAGAAAAAAGTCTTATTTAGTTTTAACCTATCTGACCCTTACGAAACAAAGAAAAACCACATTAACTTATAAAAGACTCACATGAAATTTAAACTTAGCAATTTTTATTATAGAATTTAACTAATTTATTCAATTCTTTCAAAGTAGCATCATCTACCTTTTTATAAAAAGTTTTTAGGTGATTTGGATTCACAAACTTGCCATCAACCTTCATCTCATGGTGTAAGTGAGCACCAGTTGCAATCCCAGTACTTCCAACATAACCAATTACATCTCCCTGTTTTACTTTTTGATTCTTGGCCAAAACCAATTTAGTCATATGAGCGTAACCACTACAAATCTTACCACGTGAAGAAGGATGCATAATTTCAACATAATTTCCATAAGTCCTATGCCTTTCTGCTTTAACCACAACACCATCAGCAACAGCATAAATAGGCGTTCCAAGTTTTGCAGCATAATCAATACCAGTATGCATCCTTAGATCTTTAAATATTGGATGAACTCTAAGGCCATAATTCGAAGAAACTCTTCCCTCCACAGGCTTACGTAGCACAACTAAATCATTATATGAAAACTTACGATTGACATCATAAATTTTGCCTTGAATACGAACAAGTTCTGAATATTTTGAATCTTTATATTCAAGTCTCACAAAATTGACTTTAGGAAAAACTCCAACCTTAGAAAAAGATTCATACCCAACAAAAACGCGTACAACATTTTCTTTGTTCAATTGAGAATTCTGGATACAGCCTAGAACCTGCTTAGCAATAGGTGTAGGCAGACCAGACATCAAAGAATCTTCAATAGACTTTCTAACATGAACCTTAGTTAAATTATTTGCATCCTTACCAACCCAAGCCAAAACCGCTTTATCTTCAACAAACTGAATATGCAAACCAAGACCAAATCCCTTAATATGGGATTCAATGAACTCGTACTTACCAAACTGTTCAGAAACTTTAGTAATTACCTGAGCCTTATGTAACCATTCAGACGGAACAACTTCACTTATAGCTTTAAGAATTAAAGTCACTTGATTCAAAGGCAAACCTTCTTTAGAAAAAGAAAATGAAATACCCTCTTTATCAATATTATGTTTTAAAACAACATTCTTACTGTGAGCAAGAGTATTAGCAGACTCAACCAATTCATCTATAAAGTAAACTGGCTTATCAACAATAGAAAACAATATGTATGAACCAATTACGAAGAAAGTAACTCTAGTAAACGAAACAATTTCTACTAAAATGTTTAAACATTGGAAAAACAAGGGGAAAACCCTCAACACATTAACACAATACCTACTCCAAAAACTTACTTCTTCTATAAAGAACTTGACTATAACAGATACCACTCGATCATTTTAGCACCGTTCTTAAAAGTATAGCTATACAAAAAATAGATTTCTTAATGGAAATTTAGTTGGTTTAGTATAAAGTAATACACATAAAATATAAATTAAATGACAACAAAATACAAACTCGAATTAAAACTTACCGTAAATCGGACTTAAGATCACCTAACTAAGTCAGTAAATTAAGCCACATCACAAGTTAATCTTTAGACATTATTTGCTTTTCTTTTTTGCTCACAATATCACTAATATCATTTTCAAAAGCTTTAAGTTTGTTTTGCAAATCTTTTTCACATCTTTTGCGCTCATCTTCAGAAATTTCTTTGCTTTTTTCGCTCTTTTTAAGCGTTGTCATACAATCCTGCCTTATATTTCTAACGGATATCTTTGTATCATTGCTAAATTTGTGTAACGTTTTAACTAATTTAGCTCTAGTTTCTTCAGTTAGAGGTGGAATAGGAACTATCAAACCTCCATTTTGTTCAATGGGATTAAGGTTTAAATCCGCAGACAATATAGCTTTTTTTATACTAGACAAATTAGATTTATCCCAAGGAGCAACTTTTAATGTCCTGTTACTTTGGTTAACAGTTACTGTAGCAATAGCCTTAATCATAATTTTATGACCACTTTGGTCTATTTCTACATTGTTTAACAAATCAGGAGATAAGATATCTGTACGTAGCCCATCCATACGACTGTACAAAACATCTATAGAACTTTTAACTTTCTTACTAAATTCATCCAAAATATTGTTGCAAACTTCCATCAGCACCTCTTTCAAAAATTTATGACATTTTATGACAAGTATTAGAAAAAAATCAAGCCCACAATGTACTTTTCTTATTTTACGTTATATACATTAAATAGTGAATTTTTTTGTGATAAGTAATTGGAAGGGTAATTATACTCCTGCAGCTATACAAAATGCTTTGTCCTATAAGAAAATTGCAAACCTTACGAATATCATCGCACCTAATTACGTCTTTTTTAATCAGTTAAGCGATTCATCAAACATAGATTTGTGTTCCCAACACTTTGTAAATGACAAAGAAACTGGAAGTACAACTCTAGATTTAATCAAGCTTTTCAACATCAAATATGTACTATGCAATCATGCTGAACAGAAATTAACTGACCCAATCTGCTATATCACGCAAGTTGTTAAAGCAGGTTTGACTCCAATTATTTTTATTGAAAATGCTGAAGAAGCTAATGAATTAGGAGCGCTGTCAAAAGATTCAATACTAGTACTAGAACCTCACTATGCGATAGGAAATGTGAAAACAGCAAATTTGTCAAACATAAGAAATGAAATTGATCATATTAGGCAAAAACTAGACAATCCAATATGTTATGGAGGTTCTCTGAACAAAACAAATTATAAAGAATTTATACAATACGTAGACGGATTATGTTTTGGAAGAGAAAGTCTGTCAGACGATTTCAATAATACAATTCTTAATATATCAAAAATAGTATGAAATGGATTCTGAGAGTGTTAATGCCTGAAATTTGCTATATTTGTGAAAAAGAAGTAGAAACACAAGGAATATGCATTGCTTGTTGGCAAAAATTAACATTTATAACACAGCCCTACTGTATTATATGTGGAACTCCGTTTGAATTTCTGATAGAACAAAATTCAATGTGTGCTCAATGTATTCAAAAAGAGCCTATGTTTGATTTAAATAGAAGCGCTTTGAAATATGATAAATATTCAAAAAAGCTAATTATGCATTACAAAAATAAGAATGCCATGTATTTACAAAATTTCTTTGTAAACCTATTAAGAAATACTATACAGCCATACATAAATCAAATAGATTTTATAACTCCTGTTCCAATACATTACTGGCGAACAATATGGAGGGGATACAATCAAAGTTCATTACTAGCACAAGAATTAGCAAAATTAGTCAAAAAACCCTGTATAGATGATTTGTTGCTTAAAACTAAATTTTCTAAAAGTCAAAGTAACTTTAACAGACAAGATAGATTTGAAAATGTTAAACAAACATTCGAATTCAACGCAACATATGAAAACAAGATCAAAAACAGAAATATGCTTTTGCTTGATGACGTAAAAACTACAGGAGCAACCCTCAGTGAATGTGCATCAGTATTAAAAAAGGCTGGAGCAAAACAAGTGTATACATTAACTATAGCTCAGACTATTAAATAAACTATTCTTCGATCACAGTGCCACAAAAGGAATTAAAATTTCCAGCAATTAGATGGGATTTCAAATTAGGCAAGCTAGTAACCATAAGTTTTAGCTTGTTTTCTCTGGCCAATACTATAGAAGCTGCATCATATGCTTTGTACTGAATTGCATCAGCATAAGTCAATTTTTGCATCATTTTAGCACTTTTACTAATAGCAGGATCATCATTAAAAACCCCACCAACATTGGATACCTTACAAACCCATGTACAAGACAGCTCCAAAGCTCTAACAACCATAGCAGTATCAGTGCTAAGATTACCACACCAACCCAATCCACCGCAAAGAATTACTTGAGTCTTATGATCATACGATAATATATTTTTTATAACATATGGATCGTATTTGTTAATTATATCTTCAGCACAAACTGGAGAAGCTAAATGTACCTTCCTACTCACAGCATCAAATTTTTCTGCTAAACTTATACCATTAATGACTGTACTCATAATACCCATTCTATCTTTGAACAACCTATTAGAGTAGGAAAACTCTCTTCCACGCACGATATTACCACCACCTGACATTAGCACAACGCCATGTAAAGGAGTCGATATAAAATCCTCTAATTCATTAACATAGGTAGAGAAATATGATCCGGAAATTTTGACCAAACCAAGCACACTCAGGCTCCAATAATCACTTTTGCAAATTCTAGTATTGTAACTTGTGCTTCATCAGCAGCTTGTTTTACAGTCAATTTATCATTAATAGCATATTGCTGTAAGTATAATACTCTGTCAGCCACAGCCTTCTTAACCATTCCAGAAGCAATCTGATTTTTCTGCTCTTCTGTTTTATTTGCTGTATTAGGGTTCTCATTTATCTTTTTCATAGCAATGTCAGATTCATTGTTAATAATTTCTTCGGTTAGATCTTCTTGGCTAATGACATCAGGATTCATAGCAGCTATATGCATAGCCAAATTATTTCCAAACTCATTCAAAGTATCTTGAGAAGCTCCTTTAGAAGCAATTCTCACAATAACCCCAAGAGTACCTGTCTCTTTAGCAGCTCTCTTATCTTCTGCTGTACTTTTATCATCAATATTAATCAAATTTCCATGTATGTAAGAATATACATTAGACTTGTCTTTTGCTCTAAAGATAGCAATTTCGCCTAGTTTAATATTTTCCTTGATAGTAGCTGAGAGATCTATCAAAACATCAGAGACTTTTGAATTGTTTATATCAGCCTGCTCTAATTGTTCACTGTCACTAATAGCTTGATTTGACAATAAAACGTCACACAAACTTCTAGCCATACCCCACATTTTTTCATTTCTAGCCACAAAATCTGTTTCACATCTTATAGAAACTAACACACCCATACTAGAACTATCATCAGTTTTTCCAGCCACTACACCTTCAGAAGTTTCTTTACAAGATCTCTTTTCATGGGCTGAAATACCCTTTTCTCTAAGCCATTTTATCGCTAATTCTTCGTCTCCATTAGAAATTTCAAGAGCTTTCTTGCAGTCCAGAACTCCAGCTCCAGATCTTATTCTTAACGATTTAACTTGCAAACCACTAACTTTATTCACCTTTATTCTCCTCTATTTCACTTTGATTATGCTCATCATCTTTAGTTTCATCTTCTCGTTGCTGCTTCAAAGCTTCTTTTTTCTTTAGAATCTCCTGCTCATCGTGAATACCTAACAAACAAGCTCTAGAGCAAAGAGTACAAAATAGATCCACAGCAATACTTGAATCATCATTTCCAGGAACTGGGAATGTAATACCTTTAGGATCTCCATCAGTATCCAAAAGCAATACTATAGGTATATTCAAAATTTTAGCTTCATTAATTGCGGTCTTTTCATTGCAAGATGTGATTATTATCAAATCAGGCAAACCATTCATATCACGAATACCTTCAAAAAGATTAACTAATTTTTGGTATTTTCTTTTAATTTTAATTTGTTCATGTTTTTTATATTTACTGTAGAAACCCTCTTCAAGCTTTTTTTCCATATCTTTCATGGTTTTGATAGATTTTAAAACGGTCCCCCAGTTTGTAAGTAGTCCACCTAGCCACTTCTGACTTATAAAATATTGCGCACACTGTTGAGCAGCCTCTTTAACTGCCTGTTTTGATTGATGTTTTGTTCCAACAAATAAAATCTTACCATTTCTAGCAACTTTTTTTCTTATTTCTCTCAAAGCTTCCTTAAGTAATGGAATTGTCTTACCTAAGTTTATAACATACATTCCATCCTTTTCAGAATAAATATAAGGCATCATCCTTCTATTTGTTCTCTCAACTTTATGTCCAAATTGCATACCAGCATCTGTCAAATTTTTGAAAGTAAAATCTACTATAGATTCAATTTCCAAATGATTTGCATCCGCTAAATTTTCTTGCACATTACTGCTGTCTGCTGTGTTATCTGAATTCACTTCTTCTCCTTCTGTTTTTTGATGCAGCTGGGAACTTTAGAGAAACTGCTACTTTTATTTCACAGTTTCACGCTTTAAGCTCAAAAATTCCACAGAAAGTTTTAGCCACACTTACTAGACATGCTCACATAAATAATTTATAAATGCAATAAGCTTCAATATATCAATCAGCATTTATTGCTAAGTTAATGGAGAGTATTATAGATGATTATGAAAAAACCGATCACAAAAGATGGATTTAAAAAGTTGCAAGATCGTTTGCAGATTTTAGAAACGGTCAACTTACCGCGTATTATAGATGCTATTTCAAAAGCCAGAGCTTTAGGTGATTTGTCGGAAAATGCTGAATACAAAGCTGCAAAAGAAGAACAAGCTAAAATAAATTCAGAAATAAGAAATATTAGATTAAAGATCAATAATTCAAGAGTATTAGCACCAAAACCAAGTGATAGTATAATGTTTGGGGCGGAAGCTACGCTTGTTGATTTAAGTAATAGTATAGAATTCGTTTATAAGTTCGTAGGAGATTATGAATCAGACTATGAATCTGGAAAAATTTCGATTAGCTCGCTACTTGGCAAGGCTGCGGTAGGAAAAAAAGCAGGGGAAAAGTTTATTTTTTCTGCTCCCGCTGGAACAAAAGAATTTCAAGTTTTAACAATTAAATACAGCAAAAACTAGAATATTCTGATTAACGCGTGAGTAATTTTATTTTTTTAATTATGTTACAATATAAGCATGATGAATTTTAGAATAAGTATATTAAGTTTGATCTTAATAAATAATTTAAGTTGTGAGCATGGATGCACTCCTTTAATGATTGCTTCTCTACGTGGACACATTGAAGCTGTGCGGGTTCTTATTGAATGCGGTGCAAATGTTAATTTACAAATAACAATGGCTACACACTAATGTCGCATCACAATCAAAATCTCGAAGTTTAAGTCTTGATTATGGTCAAATGTTGATTTGATAAAGATGGCATGACACATAATATTTCTCCAAAATTTGGGATCAAGGGTGTGGATGGCAATGGGACAGGTATTTCTCTCACAACATCAAATGCGGATGGTGGTCAAACTCCTGCTGCATCAAGGTTGTTTACAGGATGACGATGCAGAACAGCACTAATCGGCATCGGCAGCGTGCGGATGTTTGGATATGCTTCTTGCTAAAATGCAAATGTTGATTTACAGGAAAAATGGGGCAACACAGCACATGCAGCATTGGACAATATTGGATGTTGAGAAAACTTCTTGAATGCAATTAATGTAATCTACGGATAACTGGCAGAACAGCACTAATGGTAGCAGCAGAAGCAGGGCGTGCAGATGTTGTGGATAGCTTCTTGCTAAAATGCAAATGTTAATTTAGAGAATAACTATGGCAAAAAGCTACGTTGGCATCAGAAAATGGGCATGCTGATGTTGTAGCCAAACTTCTCTAAAGGCAGATGTTCCTAAATACTGAACAAAGTTGTACGGTATGAAGGTGAACCTTATTGTTTATGTGATCGTTTATGTGATTTTATTAAGTTTATATTTATAATGTAAGCATGATGAATTTTAGAATAAGTATATTAGTTTGGCATAATAAGTAATTTAAGTTGTTGGCGTAGGCCTCCTTTAATGATTGCCTCATGGGTATGTTAGAGCTGTCAGTTCTTATTAATGCGGTGCAAATGTTGATTTATGGGATAAAGACAACAACGCTAATTTTGGCATCAAATGGGCATGCTGATGTTGTAGATAAACTTCTTAGATGAAATGTTGATTTGAGTGTAGCTTTAACAAAACAACACTAATGTTGCGCATCACGATCAGGGAGCATATCGAGGTTATGCAGGTCCTTCTTAATTACAGTGCAAATGTTGATTTACAGGATAAATGGGGGCCAAACAGCGCTAATGTATGCATCGGAAAATGGGCATGCTGATGTTGTGAACAAACTTCTTGCTAAAGGTGCAAATGTTAATTTACAGGATAAGGGATGGCAAAACAGCACTAATAATAGCATCACGATCGCAGCATATCGGGTTATCGGGTCCTTCTTAATTACAGTGCAAATGTTGATTTAAAGGATGGATGTGGAGAAACAGCGCACTAAATGCGGGCAGCAGCATCTGGGCATGCGGATGTTATCGAATAAACTTCTTGCTAAAATGCAAATGTTGATTTAAAAGTCTGAATATGGCATGACAGCATCAATGTATGCATCAGACAATGGAAATAAAGATTATAAGAGTTACTTCAGGATGCTAATGGGAAGGGCTGCAAAGCAAAAGGAAAAACTAGTTGATACCGGTTGTATTTGTAACGTTGGGTTACTCTGGTCTATGTTTGATATGAATAAAATGATACTAGGTTTGGTCTTAGTAAATAGTTTAAGTTGTGGGCATGGATACACTCCTTTAATGATTGCTTCCCAACATGGGCAATATTAAAGCTGTCGAGGTTCTTATTGAATGCGGTGCAAATATTAATTTACAGGATGACGATGGCCAAACAGCACTAATGTGTGCATCGGAATATGGGCACGTGGATGTTGTGGACAAACTTCTTTCTAAAGGTGCAAAGGTTGATTTACAGGATAAGGATGGCAGAACAACACTAATGTGGCCATCATGGCATGGGCATGCGGATATTGTGAACAAACTTCTTGCTAAAAAGGCAAATGTTGATTTATCGGATCACAATTGCGGCTTTACAGCACTAATGTACGCATCATTAGGTGGGCGCTCAAATGTTGTAGAACTACTAAAGAAATCTCGCAAGTTTAATTTTTAAGAATATATTGTTGGAAACGTATGATGTACTTATGGATACTATGAAATATTGGTCAGAATTAAGCGACTATTGATGCAGAGAAGTATCCAACATGCCTAAAATAAACTAAAATCTAAAAAACGATAAGACTGAAAAATTTAAAGTTGGCGACGTCTTACTCTCACGCGCCTAAAGCGCACTACCATCAGCGCTGGAGCCTTTCACTGCCGAGTTCGGGATGGGATCGGGTGTTCACTCTCCGCTATTGCAGCCAACAATTCGATTATATGTAAAAAAATATCACTTGTCTAGCAACATACACAAAAAAATTGAAAATTATTGAAACAATTTGACAACATCTTCTCATAATTAGATTAAAAAGTAGCGAACTCAATTCTAAAAAACATCATAGCATTAAATCAGATTATTAAATAATCAAGAACATTAGATAAAGCTAATTCATCAAATCCACACTATCTTAATACAAATGATTTCAAAAGTTAAAGTCGAAAAGTTAATCAACTTCCATTAATAACAACTAAACACCAAATTTTTAAAGTTCCATAAAAAGCAAAACTATCAAACAAGATTTACTCAAAAAGGAAAAACAACCAAGGACCACGCCCACATCATAAATCCACTCCTGCCAATGCAAAAAGCTGAATGCGAAAACTTCAGGCTGATAAAACAGCCCTGCCCTTGCGTCTTCTACTAGATAGAACCTTACGTCCATTACTAGTTGACATCCTCTCTCTAAAACCATGTCTTCTTTTTCTAACTAAATTACTAGGTTGATAAGTACGTTTCATCCCTCCATTTTCACATGTTTAGTAAATTTGTCAATAATATTGAAAATTTTTAGGAATACTTGTAACATAACTGTGTGGAGAGGTGGCCGAGCGGCTGAAGGCGGCGGTTTGCTAAACCGTTATACGTTTTTAAGACGTATCGAGGGTTCGAATCCCTTCCTTTCCGCCATTTAAAGAATTTTTATAATTAGAGTTTCATAATTTGTTTTCTATAACATGTTGATTGACAGGTTCGACTAAGTGTAGTTCAATCTTTTTAAATAGGAGATGTATGAACAATAACGAGCAAAATTTACATGTAGCTGAAAATCATTATAAAAACATGGTGAACAAAGATTTTGATACCATGGAGACTTATCTGCATGATGATATACAATTTGTTGGCCCAATATCAACGATTCAAGGAAAAGATGCCGTCATAGCTGCAGCTAAAAATTTCAGCAACATATTAAATAAAATAGATATAAGTTCTAAATTCGCAAGCAATGATCAAGTCATGTTTGCTTACGATTTATCATTATCGACAATAAATATTACTTTAAGAGCAGCTGTACTTATGGATTTTCAAAATGGTAAAATTAAGAAAATAGAAACTTTTTATGATCCATCAAAAATGTAATTTTCATTAATTTCATTTAAGCTTTGGCAACCATACAAAGAGCATTTGATCCATGCTAAAGTGAATAGGATGAATTTTAAAAAAGAGCAATTGGCAAATTCAGCTGTCACTTCCAATTTAGGAACAAATTGCAAGTCAACAAAGAATTTGCAAGTGGACTTTTCCAAGGTCTGTACAGACACAGAACATCAATTAAATTTCAGTGTATCCTTGATTGCTACTTTACTGGGCGATATTATTACAATTTCTGATCGCAAAAAGCTTTATCTGTTAAAATTTGCAGATAGTTGTAATTTAGAAATAGAAATTAGCAAATTGGGACTGAATCAAAAAATTTCCACCAAGCTCATCGATTCTGCGCCTGTAACAATGATCAGAAACGAGTTAAATCTATATTTTTCAGGCAAATTAAGTAAATTCCAAACTCCATTACATCTGGCAGGGACTGATTTCCAAAAAAAAGCGTGGAATGCACTTATTAACGTGCCATATGGTCAAACTAAAAGTTATCTACAACAAGCAAAAGCTGTTGGTAATGAAAAGGCATTTCGTGCAGTTGCTAATGCTAACAGCATGAATAAATTTGTCATAGTGATCCCATGTCATAGAATTATAAAAAACAGTGGTGATATTGGTGGGTATAGTGGTAGATCAGAGCGCAAAGCATGGCTTATTAATCATGAGAAACGATATGTATAATTCTTACGAAAGCATAAAACAAATTTTACTTCACTCTATTGATTCATCACCTAAAGCAGCAAGTAGGTTTTTTAAAACCGGACCTGGTGAATATTCAGAATGCGACCAATTTCTTGGTATAAAGATGCCTACTTTGAGACTTATAGCAAAAAAATGTGCAAACTTATCTTTAGAAATTCTGACCAACCTATTACATTCAGTATTTAATGAAGAAAGACTACTAGCGCTTATAACCTTAGTTGCTCAATATCAAAAAGCAAATCCTATCAAAAAAGAGGAAATTTATCACTTCTATCTAAAAAATGTACGTCATATTAACAATTGGAACCTAGTTGATAGTTCAGCCCACCATATTCTTGGATCTCATTTGTGGGGTTCAGAACGCAAAATTCTTGTAAACTTGGCAAAATCGAAAAATCTATGGGAACGTAGAATCGCAATTATTTCAACTTTATATTTTGTTAAGCGACAAGATTTTGAATATACAATTAAACTTTCAGAAATACTCTTAGATGACAAACATGATCTTATACACAAAGCATCTGGATGGATGCTTAGAGAAACAGGCAAACAAAACCCTGCTGTATTAATTGCTTTTTTAGAGCAATATTGTAAAAATATGCCCAGAACGATGCTGCGTTATGCGATAGAAAAATTGCCTGAGAATATACGAAAAAGATATTTAACTATGAAATAGATCATATTAGCTGTTAAAAACAACTTGTACAATAAGATATTTGTAGAAACTGCACATTAAGCTTGATAAATCAATTAAACAATATATAGTAATTAGAAAAAATTGAATGCCAGTTCCAACAATAGAAAAGTATTGATAGAATTATTCGAATGGTAGTTTTTACAAAAAAATCAAAAATGCTCTATCTTAATCAGTCTAATAGACGTGGAATTATTTTAGGAAATTTAAGCAAAATGAATTATGGGTATCTATGGATAAAGATCTAAAATTTTGGATTGGAGTCGCATGTAAGGAACATGTAGAAATTGGTGTCAAATTAGGCATTTGCCAATTCTGTCATGGAAAGGCATCTCCTGCTAAAAAATTATCACGCGGGGATTTTGTAATTTATTACTCATCTAAGGTAAAAATGGAATCAGCAGAGCCATATCAAAAATTTACTGCAATTGGGAAAGTGACTGATGATGAGGCGTATCAAGTTGGTCTAAATGAATTTAAGCCATTTAGACGCAATATAGATTATTTCGATGCAGAGCATGTAAATATAAGACCACTCATAGCCTTATTACCATTTATCAAGAATAAAAACTCATGGGGATACACTTTTCGTTATGGATTTTTAGAAATTGATCAGAAATCATTTGAAATCATAGCTACCAACATGCTTCATTTCAATCCAATTGCAAAAAGTCAGTAGGTACGATGGATGGGAGTTGATAGAATGTTATACATTTTTTAAATAGTTAATAAAACTAGAATTTACCATGGCATTTTTCAACATATCGAAACTACATACAGTCGCTTCTTTTTTAGGCAAAACTACCATATCAATACATTTATCAAATGAATTGTTTTTAAATAAAAAATGTAAAATTTCTCTAATTCTACGTCTACACCTATTCCTGACCACAGCATTACCATTCTTCTTACCAATAATAATTCCAACTCTGTGATTAGGTTCTTTGCTACTTAGCGATCTACAGGACAACAAAGGAGAAAAAAAGGTCCTACCCTTCTTCAAAGATTTAAAAGTGTGACTACAATTTAAAGATTTATAACTCCTCACTGTGTTATTCTACTTCAGATTACAAAAAAGCATAATCTTTTTATGAATATTTTTAAATCAATTGAAATTAATGAAGCATATCAAATTAATAATTGGAATTAAATACAATATTTCTTTGAGTTATGATTAAGTAGCTAACTATACACTCCAATAAAACATGCCCAATATTTCCTTAACAACTACAAACAGAATTATAAAAAGCTCAAACTAATTTTATTCGTAAGAAACCTGGCGGAAGGAGAGGGATTCGAACCCTCGATACGGGCTAACCGTATACACACTTTCCAGGCGTGCGCCTTCAGCCGCTCGGCCATCCTTCCATAAAAAAATCGGGGCGAGAGGATTTGAACCTCTGACCCCCTGCTCCCAAAGCAGATGCGCTACCAGACTGCGCTACGCCCCGTAATGGAAATAATATAACATTTATACTAAAAACACAATGATTACTATAACAATTTATAATTCGCCAATACTTTCAGACCTTCTAAATCCTATAGGTATGAAGAACACAAGTGCTAATTACACAACATTCATCATACATAGTAAATTTGACAAGACAATATCACTTCAACATATCGGAACACATCTTCTTTACGCCAATGTCATTGTTCCATAAGCTACTATATTTGCATCACCCAATTGCCATATGTATCGACGTTTACAGACATATAATTTACCAACCTTAGTAACAAATGTAAGCTGGCTATCATAAAACTCTGGTTTAGAGTGCCAAATCGCCACAGCAGCGGCCATTGTACCTGACCCACATGCCATAGTTAAACCAACACCTCTTTCCCAGGACCTAATATTCCAACAATCATCTGATTTCCAGATACACATTATATTTTTATGCTCAAGATAAATGCTAAAATCATGAGTGATTTTGGCCCAATCAGGTTCCTGATCGGTAAAAATAACTATATGTTCATTCCCTACAAAAACATCATATGCTTCCATAGTGTAATCTATAAACTTAATCAGCGGGATCACAGGTAAATTAAAAGCAACTTGATCTTTATATTTGTACGTATTAACTTTTCCAGATGCTGTAGAAAATATATTGCTTTTTGCATCAAAACACTTTGCCAAACATTTCAGTCCATTACCACAAAATTTAGCCTGTGAGCCATCCTGATTCCAAAATAAAACTTTATAATCTACATCAACATAAATTAGTTGATCACATCCTATGCCCAATTTTCTATCAGACATTTTTTTGATCAACTCAGTATTATCAATTAAATTTTTATATTTGCTAAATTTATCAATAATAATAATAAAATCATTTCCTAAAGCATTTGCTTTTACAAAATCGATCTGTAAATCCTTGCTAACAGTCATAAATACTTCTTCTTATCAATCAATCTAGAATGTAAACAAATAAAAAGGAACATGGTATAAATCCATGAAGATATCAAAAAAGCAATAGAAATTCCCACTCCCTTAAATTTAAATAGATAAAACACCAAAATGACATTTGAGATAAACTGTATAACAGCAGCCTTAAAGGGAATGGTCGTATTGCCATAAGCAAAAAACACAGCATTAATTATCTTTGAAATTGCATAAGCTGGAATACTCATAATATAGATGCGTAAATAAGTACTGATATAGTGTATATCCATTATAGTGGTATGTCCCCTATAAAACATCAAATATGCTATCTGAAACGAGAAAATAGCAATCACAATTGACATGAAAAAAGACAGAAACAATCCCAACAAAACAACCCTTTTATATAATTTTCTTGCCTCATATACCTCATTGGTCTTAATTTTATCAGTTAACAAAGTTAAGAAAGTAGAACTTATCACTATACCTATCACACTTAATGGAACTTGCATCACCCTATCAGCTAAAGATAAGTATGTAATATTACCATACTCAAGATGAGACATAACCCAAGATGAAAAAAATATCATTATTTGTGATATGCAACATGAGAAAATGATATTTATAAACCTCTTTTTGAATTTCTCCACAAAAATTTGTACGTCATCTGATTTATTAATGTCGCGATTTTCAATAGAGTGAACATAATATGCAAGCCAAGCAAACTGTAATATATGAGCCACTAAAATCGAGATAGCTATAAATAGAACATTCAAATTCAATTTATAAAAAATATACATAAAAAATATACAACTCGTATTACAGATAATGTTTGAGAAAGAAGCTATTTTAAAACTCTTTTTATAATTTAAAAACGCGATGTATACACTTGAAATACCAAGAAAAAGTAAACTAATCCATATTATTTGAGCAAATTTTATGAAATAAAATTGAGTAATTGGATTCAATCCGTATAAAAAATATCTGACTACATAATTAATACAGATGAGAGCGATTAACAATATCAATAATACTCTTGTAAATATCAACTTTGCAATATGATTCATAAACTGTTTTGCAGAACAATGCTGACCGTCAACCTCTTTTAAAATAGGAATCATAATAGTATTGGTACTACCATCTGAAATAATTTTTTTAAGTAAAGATGGAAATTTAACCACCAACATGTAGGCATCGGAGACATGAGAAACTCCCACCCAAGATAAAACAATCAAGTCTCTAATATAGCCCAAAAACCGCGCAAGCACAGTAAAAAAAGCTATGAACATGCTGCTTAAAACAAACATATTTAACCTAATAAAGGATCATTTTCTTTCCAGTTCACTGGACATAATCCACCAGACTGCAAACCTTTTAAAATCCTTAGAATTTCTTCTGTATTTCTACCTACTGTCAAATCATTTACACTAACATGTCTAATAATTCTTTCTGAATCTACTATGTAAGTAGCTCTCTGTGCTACAAACTCATCTGGATCTTCTATACCCAATTCCCTAACCAAATTATGCCCAATATCAGAAATCATAGGAAAAGGTATCTTACTTACTAATGCATCATGCTTTTTCCAATTCAAGTGCACATAAGCAGAGTCAGTACTCACCCCTAACAATTGAGCATTTTGTTTGTCAAATTCAGGCTTAAGTTTAGCAAAAGACGCAACTTCCGTAGGGCAAATAAATGTAAAATCCTTAGGCCAAAAGAAAAATACCAGCCACTTACCACTATAAGAAGACGAGTTCACCGTCCTAAACGTATTGTCGACATCCACAGCTGTAAGATTAAAATCAGGAAACTTTGATTTAACTCCGATCATAAAATCCTCCTTGAGGAAATTATATACGAAATATTATATTTTGTTAATCAATACAAACACTAAACTGAGAAACATACGTTTATAAAACAAAAACTACAGCATACTAAAATTAAAACAAAACAAGCAAAACTGAGCCCTACAATTAAATTAAGAAACTTAAAATGAAAAACACTTCAACACAAGAATCATTTCAGCCAATTAACAAACTTAGGCCATCCCAAGCAGTTGCTTTATCTCATCTCCAGACATCTCTTCCACTTCGATTAATTTTCTTGCCAGAGTATGCAAAATATCCTTATGCATAGAAAGAAGATTATATGCAGTAGCAAAACATTTATCTATTATATCTCTTACAGCAATATCAATATTCTTATAAGTATCATCCGAAGTAGAGCTATACCTATCATCACTATATGTATAATTTACATACCCAATCTTAGAACTCATACCCCATTTTGATACCATATTTCTTGCAATATCGGTGGCTTTTTGAATATCTGAAGATGCCCCAGTGGTTACATAATCTTCTCCAAAAATTATTTTCTCTGCGGCTAACCCACCCATAGCAACAGTAATCTGATCCAATAATTTAGCCTTATTAACCGACATTTCATCATCTTCTGGCAAAGATACTACAACTCCCAAAGCATGTCCACGAGGTATAATCGTTGCCTTGTGTATTGGGTAGTAGTTGTCACTATGCAGAGCCACAATCGCATGTCCAGCCTCATGATAAGCAGTCAACTTCTTCTCAGCGTCAGTAAGCTTTGATTTAACCTTATTCCCCATCAGAAGCTTATCCTTAGCCTCTTCAAGATCCTCTTCACTCACAATTTTTTTATTCCTACGCCCAGCTAGCAAAGCAGCCTCATTAATTAGATTGCTCAAATCAGCTCCAGAAAATCCTGGAGTACCTCTAGCTATTTTTGACAAACTAATAGCTTCATCAAATTTTATAGATTTAACGTGCAATTTAAGAATTTGCTCTCGCTCATTTAATCTTGGTAAAGATAAAGCAACTCGCCTATCAAACCTACCAGCACGCAATAAAGCAGGATCAAGAATACCAGATCTATTCGTAGCAGCAAGGACTATCACACCCTCATTTAACTCAAATCCATCCATTTCCACTAAAAGCTGGTTTAAAGTTTGCTCCCTCTCTTCATAGCCCCCTCCTAAACCTGAACCTCTTTTAGCTCCTAAGGCATCAATTTCGTCTATAAAAATTATACATGGAGCTTGCTTTTTTGCTTGTTCGAACATGTCTCTCACCCTACTCGCTCCAACTCCAGCAAACATTTCTATAAAATCTGACCCAGAAACAGCAAAGAACGGCACATTAGCTTCACCTGCCACACTCCTAGCCAATAAAGTTTTACCTGTTCCAGGAGGACCAGAAAGCAAAACTCCCTTTGGGATCCTAGCTCCAAGCTCTGAAAATTTCTGTTTGTTTTTCAAAAAATCTACAATTTCAGAAAGCTCTTCCTTAGCCTCATCTGAACCAGCAACATCATTAAAAGTAACCTTCTTATTATTAAAGAAATCAACTAATTTCGCTTTTGATTTACCAAATCCAACAGCTTTGCCAGGTCCTCCCTGCATTTTTTTCATAGAGTACATCATCATACCTATAATCAACAAAGAAGGTAACCAAGATAAAATAATACTAATCCAAGTAATTAAAGAATTTTCTCGAACATCAGAAACTTGAATATGTACCTTGTTCGACAAAAGCCTGGAAACTAAATCTTTATCTTGATAAGGAACTATTGTAAGAAATTTCTGACCATTCTTCATATCTCCGTAAATATGGTTTCCATATAGCTTAACAGCAGATACCAAACCACGTTCAGTACTAGAAACAAACTCAGAAAAATACACAGTCCTAACATTAGAACTGTCGGAATACTTAAACATATTAGCAAAACCGACTGCTAACATAATTATAGATATCCATAAAATCAAACTTTTATTTTTATTCAACACTGTGTACTAATTTTAGTCAAGCTCATACAGTAAGTCAATTATTCGCTTCGCATAAACAAAAAAGATTAGACTTGCTTGACAATGTATGCTCAAAATCCATAACAAAATGCAGACATAAAGTAAATTCAGTAGAAAAAAAAGAATTTACTTGATACAATTGATCATGAATTTTCTAAACCTTACTTCAATTTTTCTACTATTCTTTTCATTAGTTAAATTTTCTATGATAATCGTAAGTCGTATTAGCAATTCCTTAAATACCATTCATGCAAAAAAGTTTATCTTAACTTATGGATTAGATGATTTTTCAATATCATACGAAGATAGAGATAAGGCTACTTTAGCTTTAGATTATGCATCTCGCGACAAAAACATACTTGGACTTGTAATATACAATCGAGATTGCTCCAGTTGTTATGAAGAAATGAGAACTATAATTCAAAAGTTTAAAAATAATAATAAGTTTGTATCGATTTATAGTCCCAGAGTTGATCTATACTCTACATATCTCTTTTCTCCTTCTCAAGACATCTCTTTGTTAAAAAATGGCACTTCTACGCTAGAGGCGCCTATCCAATACTTCCCTGTAAACAAGATACATCCAAATGTGAAAGAAGAAATTATTACTACTGGAGATTTTAAATATACTAGCTTGGAAAATGGGAAGCTATCACAAATATTCAAAGAAGCTAAGGTTCTCTTTTTAAAATCAAAATATGATATTTACGTCAGCGAAATAAGTAAAAATTTACAAATTCATAATTTTCATAAGCTTCCACCTTACATAAACAATAACGATTTGATTTCTAGCTCTCAACATTTAAAAGCCACGAATTTTACAAATTGGTCCAATGAATTTAGTCAACCAAAAATAAGTTTAAAAGATTATATGTATAAGCATATAAATAAAATAAACACTGTAACTAAAACGAATAAAATAGCTGTAATAACCTTAAATGGTCCTATTGATGAATCGAACAAAGCATGCCAACCATCATTTTGGATTAAAGTACAGAATTTGATCAAAGATCCAAATATTAAAGCTATAATTCTGCGAATTGATAGCCCTGGCGGAAGTGCTGACTTATCCTATGAACTGTTATCGATTTTAGAAAATATATCTAAGATCAAACCTATAATAGCTCATGTTGATGAACTGTGCGCATCAGGAGCTTATATGGCAGCAATCGGAGCAACTAAGATTTTTGCCAAACAAGATGCTACAATAGGATCGATAGGAGTAATATTTTCTCACCCTTATTCCATAAATGGTGCAGAAATAGTAAAAGCAACTGAATCTGATACAATATCTCCATTTGCTCCGTTAACAGACGATCAAAAGCAGTATGTAATAATCTATCTTAAACAGACATTGCAAAATTTCAGGAATGCAGTATCTAAAAATCGTAAATTTGCCTCTGAGTATACGGATCAAATCAGTCTTGGTCAGGTTTATACTGGATTAGATGCTAAAAAACTTGGATTGATAGATGAAAATTATAATTTTATAGAAACAATTGAGTACATTAAAAAATGCTACGATCTCGAGCAATATGAACTTGTTTACATAGTGTAATATTAGTTTATTTCATATTATTACGTTTTGTTATAAATGTTTCTAAAAAACTCATCGCACATAGCGCATCATCAGCTTTAAATGTAACTCCACCTGAGTATACACTTCTTACATAAGAACTGCTCAAGCGCTCATCAATTTTATGAATTGGACCTTCCCATTTGACAAATAGATCATTTATAAATTCTTGAACTACCTGACATTGAAATGCTTCTTCACCTTTCATATTTAATGGCCATCCTATTATTGCGCCTACAACGCCCCTACTCTCTATCAAATCAACCACTATATCCACAATGTGACTTTTTGGACCATATACTCCATTTGGCACAATTATTTTTTGATTATAGTCAGAAAACGCAATACCCGTACGTACATCGCCATAATCGATACCTATGAGCACACCAACTTTTGGAATTTCCTGAAGCATTAGTATAAAATACTGCATTTACCCATATTAGACAATACAAGAATTAGCGATAATCTATTCCCAAAACATTATCTAAGCAACATATTTATACTAGTCTTAGCCCTAGTCTTTTCATCCACTTGCTTAATAACAACTGCACAATCAAGAAATACATTATCCCTTTGATATGAACCTGGCACAATTACGCTGTAAGGTAATATTTTTTCAACGACATTATTATTTGTATCAACAATTTTAGTAGATGAAGTAATTTTTGTCCCAGCTCCAATTACACATCCTTCTGGAATAATTACACCCTCAGCAATCACACATTGAGCTCCAATAAAAACATGATCTTCTATTATTACAGGCATAGAACTTGATGGCTCCAAAACGCCTGCTAGTACAACGTTAGATGAAATATGGCATTTTTCTCCTACGTAAGCACACGAGCCGACTGTTACGCCACTATCAATCATAGAATAATTTCCAATATGGACGCCAACATTGATAAAAACATTTGGCATAACGACTACATTGGTCCCTAAATAAACCCCTCTCCTAATCCAACAACCTGGTACCATACGAATATTCTTTTCAGCAACATAGTTGTCCCTAGGAGAATAGAGATCAACTTTGTCTACCCAATATGTAAATTGCCCCATACTATAGATTTTCTTATCTTGTTTAAAGATATCATTAATTTTGGCAAAATTACTTTGATTTACTTGCCATGCACCGCTACTTCTATTGATAATAGTTTCGTCTCCATTTTCAAGACAAGACAAAAATTCTTCCACACTCATATAGCAAATACTAATTACAAAAACGCTTATCGGCAAGATTGCAATTATCAAAAAAATACCGACTAAATAATATAACAAATCAAACAAATCTGAATAAGAATCCAACTTTCTTGAATTGGTCAGCACATAATGCTACTATTTCTCTTATGGAAAATTATAAACAATTACTCTCTGGAAAAAAGGGTATAATTATGGGTGTTGCTAATCAGTACTCAATAGCTTACGGTATCGCTAAAGAGTTAAAAAAGCACGGCGCAGAGTTGTGTCTAACCTATCATCCAAATTTAGAGAGTAGAATATTAAAAGCTTCTTCTGAATTAGAAACTGAATTTGTCATCCCATGTGATGCAGAAAAAGATGAAGATATAATAAATGTTTTTAAAGTAGTTGGTAATCGCTGGGACAACGTAGATTTCTTGATACATTCTATTGCGTTTGCAAATAAAGAGGATATGAGTGGAAAATATTCTCAAGTTACTCAAGAAGGGTTCCAGAAGGCTCTCAATGTATCATGCTACTCATTTACTGCTGCTGCAAGAGAATGTGCTCCTTTAATGAAAAACGGAGGATCCATGGTAACTTTATCGTACTATGGCGCAAAGAAATTTATACCTCATTACAATGTCATGGGAGTAGCTAAAGCTGCTTTAGAAGGTAGCGTTATGTATTTGGCAAATGATTTTGGAGTAGACAATATAAAAGTCAATTGCATCTCGGCAGGTCCTATTAAAACTCTGGCTGCGTCGGCTATCAAAGATTTTAATGAATTATTGGATTGGCACGCTACCCACTCACCAATAAAACAAAATACTACCCTGGAACAAGTAGGTAAAACGTCTGTTTATCTTGTAAGTGATTTATCTGATGGTGTAACTGGATCTATTATTTACGTTGACAGTGGATATCATACCATAGGTGTACGCAGGCCTAATAATTAACAAACTCATTAATTCTATAAATGACGTAAAGAAATTCAGTGCGAGGAATTTAGAATCAATTCATACTCTGTAATTTAGCTTCTATAATTGAACTACTAAAAACTTACCTAAGAATAGTGAGTATCCTACCCAATTCTTTCCTCATATCCTTCCTATTAACTATTTTATCAATAAATCCATTTTTAAATTGAAATTCAGAGCTTTGGAAACCTTCTGGTAACTCTGTGTTAATGGTCTGCTTTATGACTCTTGGACCTGCAAATCCAATCAGTGCCTTTGGCTCAGCAAGTACTACAGTTCCCAAACTAGCATAGGAAGCTTGAACACCACCTGTGGTTGGATCACACATTACCGATATAAATGGCAATGCAGCCAATTTGACATTATTCACAGCTATAGTTGTTCTAGCCATCTGGAGTAGAGAAAACATACCCTCTTGCATTCTAGCGCCCCCTGAAGAGGAAAAAATAATCAATGGCGCTCTTTTGCTTACAGCCTGTTCCGAAGCATAAACTATTGCATTTCCTAATGCTTTACCCATTGATCCCCCTATAAAAGAAAAATCTACTGCCAAGACCACCGCCGGGTTACATTTAATATTTCCAAAACCAATAAGATAACAGTCATTCTGACCAGTTTCTACCCTACTCTTTTTCAGCTTTGCCTTATAATCTTTAAATTTAATAGGATCATCAAAAGAATCTTTATAATCCAACTCTTCAAAACTACCTTGATCAAATGTTAATTCAAGTCTTTTTCTGGCTTTTAGCCTTTCATGATGATCACACCAAGTACACACCCAACAGTTATCTTCTATTTCACATATATATACTAACTCTGAACATTTACTACATTTATGCCAAAGATTTTCATTAGGATCTTTTCGCCTAGTAAACCATGAAAAAATATGCATCAGATAATACTAATACTATTTCAATAAATTTTCTAGTATTAAGTAATTTCAGCGATATCCACATATCTAATTACTAAATTACAATAAATGCATGATTTCACTAACAAAAAAAACAGATGGAGGTCTGTGCAATAAACAGCAATAGTAGTCTATTCTTTCTATACATTTATTCATACTAATGTAAGATCTATTTACTCGTTTAAATAAAAATTCGGCCACACTGTCAGGAAGATCTAATCCTCTGTCATTTGCTAACTTCTGTAATATTTTTGTGTACACTTCAAAATCCGGCTTAGGTATATTAATTAAGAACATCTGTTTTAATCTAGAACTAACATCAGCAATATACTGATTAATACTGGCAATATCCTTCAACAAAATCAAACTTTTAGTTTTATAATAAACCAAGTTAATTATTAATTTTCGAACCTCACTAGATTTAAAATTTTCCAACTGATCGATGACAAGTGCTTTACTATAATCTATATTTTCAAAATTTTCTTCAGTAAGTAACGTAGCATTCCAGGTATTCATATAGATATGAGCCAAATGAGTTTTGCCAGCTTTTTTAGGACCAGCTATAATTAAGTTATTTAAAGATACATCACTACTTTTAATGGACTGCATCACAAATTCATTGCTTTTATTGATAAAAAATGCATTTTCAGCAAAGTTGGGACTCCAATTAAACTTCAGAACCACTTTATCTTAACAATTCCTGTTTTCCAAACTGAGGCAAAAATAACCGAAAGTGGTATAGTTAAAATGACTCCTCCAAAACCTAGTATTTTACCGAAGAGTAAAAATAGAATTAGTAAAAACAGAGGATGTATACCAGCTTTTTTACCAATCAGCGAAGGAATTAAGAATACGTTTTCAAGTATGAAACCAATTAGTAAAACAAGCATCGCACAAATAGCAAATTGGGAAAAAAATGGTTTAAAACTAGCTAAAACACTCAACACCATCACAGTGGAAAATATATCTCCCAAGTAAGGGATAATACTAAATATACTCAAAAAACACGATAGAAGTAGAGTGAATGGCATTTTTATCATGGTAAAGGAGATAAAATAAAATAAAAACAAGAATAACGTCACATAAATTTGCCCGTACAGCCATAATTTTAGAGAATTCATAACATCTTCAAAAAAAATGTTAACGGAACTTTTGTACGACTCTGAAACTATGTTTAACAGCCTAGTTCTCCATAAATCCCAATCCTTAAGCATATAAAAAGTCATCATAATCATTCCTGCAACGTTAAAAAATATACCTATGGTATCGTATCCATACGTGGATATGAGAAGAAGAGCTTGTCCAATATTGCTTTTATTAATCAAAAGCTTAGATAAAGACTCATTAACATTTTCTCCAAACAAATTTGAATAATTGGTAATCAAAAAAGAGTAAATATCCTGCAAAGACCCAAAAAAGCCTATCGCCTGTAGATAAAGTTTTGGAAGAGAAAACACAAGAATAGTAATAAATATAATGCAAAAAGAGAAGATAACCAAAAACGCAGATATAAATCTAGAACCGAGTAAATTCTTGAGTTTCTGATGCACTGGAGACAAAACATATGCCAACAGAAAAGATGAAAAAACCATTATAATTATATCCAACAAATAAAATATTGTACCTATTAAAATAATATTCATTTTTTCAACCTAAATGAATAATCAAACAAATTCACAGACATAGCAAAATACGAGACATAATATAAGAACGCAGGGCACATATTTTCAAAAGATAAATATAAGGTCATCCCTACAATTAAGGCTGAGATCTTTCCACTACTACCAGCTTTAAAAGAGCAATTACCTTTGTAATACATATATAATGCCGAAATAAATAAAATTGAATCTCTTATCACAAGTCTATAAAAGAAATTTTTAGTAATCAAATTAGAATTCAGAGCATAAAAAGCAAAGCAAAACCAGAATATTTTATCTACGAATGGATCCAACAATTGTCCAAATTTTGTCTCCATATTAAAAAATCTAGCAATGAACCCATCTAAAACATCAGTAACAGATCCAATATAAAAAACCATTCTTATAATGGAGCGATCAGTCAAATTCAGAAACATAAAAGCACATAAAACCCTGATCAAAGTTATAACATTAGGAATACTGAAAAATCTAAAATACATCCTTAAAAGGATAACCTAAAATAGCCAAACAAGAAACTAAGGCATTATCAGTTTGTGTAATTTTTATATGAGAATCTATTGCACTATTTCTAATTCAGAAAAGAAGAATCCAATCTCCCTGACAGCACTTGTTGCAGAATCTGAACCATGAACTGCATTATTATCTATAGACTCTCCATACATTTTTCTAATTGTGCCTGTATCAGCATCGGCAGGATTTGTAGCTCCCATTATGTCTCTATTTGCTTTAATAGCATTTTCCTTCTCCAATATCTGAACGATCACTGGACCTGATGACATAAAAGTACACAAATCATGATAAAATGGTCTGGCTTGGTGTTCTTTATAAAAATCTTGAGCTTGTTTATAAGACATGTGAATCTTCTTCATAGCCAAAATTTGAAACCCGTTAGTTTCAAAAATATTTATTATGTTACCTGATACTTTCATTTTTACTGCATCAGGCTTAATTATAGATAAAGTTCTTTCAATCATTATTAGATTCTATATTTTATATATTGAACCTTCAAGATAAATATAAGAATATAAATTCGAAAATAACACCAAATCTCTGACCTATCAGTATAAATATTAAAAAATGTCTTTACTTAGGTAACAATAAAATATTATCATTGCCATTGGAGAAGCTGAGTTGTCGCTATTAATTAGAGGAAAGTCCGGGCTCCATGAAGAAAAGGTGCTGGCTAATGACCAGCGGACGTAAGTCTAGGGAAAGTGCCACAGAAAAGATACCGCCTACTATGTAGGTAAGGGTGAAATGGTGTGGTAAGAGCACACCGCTATTTTGGTAACAAGGTAGGCATGGTAAACCCCACCTGGAGCAAGTTCGAGCAAAGAGTTAGATCTTCACAATTACCTCTTGGGTTGAACGCTATAATTTTGCAGCAATGCACGATAGAGATAAATGACAACATAATTACAGAACCCGGCTTATAGGCTTCTCTTTTTTTAGTGTAAATAGATTAAATACTGCTTCGCTTATATCATTAAATATGACAAAATGTAGTTATCATGTTAACAAAAATAGCAGTCCTATACGGAGGGTGGTCAGAATATGAAGCATCAATCAAGAGCAAAAATCATATTATTTCTCTCATTAATAAATATAAACACGACAATACACTTTTTTCCAATAATATTGACATCTTAGAGTTAAATCCTGCCGATGGACTTACTAGCTTAAGAAGCAAACTTTTGGAATATCAACCAGAATTAGTAGTAAATTTAGTACACGGATATTGGGGAGAAGATGGATACGCACAATTATTTTTGGATGAGCTTAAATTCCCATATACAGGACCAAAGCATCACGATGCATTTCTCTCAATAAACAAGCATGTTATGAAAGAAATTTGTCATGAAATAGGCGTCCCGGTTATGAAAGGAGGTGCTGTAGAATTAAATACATACTTACAACAAGCAGATCACTATCCACATATAGTAAAATCTATCTACGGAGGATCATCACATGGAATTGAAGTTATACATACAGAACAAGAAAAACTCAATTACAAAAATAATTCAACATTTTTATATGAACATTTCAATAAAGGAGTTGAAGTCACGCACGCAGTCAAAAATGGGAAATATATAGGAGGATTGATCATTAAACACCCTGGTGAAATTTACGACACTAATTCAAAAAAAACTGGGCAAGGAGTTGAATTTTTACATTTAGATACTTTCCCAAATCAGAATTTGATAGAAAAATCAAAAAAATATGCAATAGATCTATACAACAAGATCAACGGAAGAGGTGTGGCAAGATTAGATTTTACTGTATCAGATGAGTGCTATTTTATGGATTACAATGCAATACCAGGCACTGTATTACTTCCAGTTATTATGAAAATGCGAGGATATACGGAACTTGATTTTTTGAAATTGTTATTAACGGATGCAACTTTCTCTTGATTGAATTAACACACATCGCTGAACTATAAAAATGCTATTCACAAACAAAGTTTGCTAAGATTTAATGCCTCATACTATAAAACTAACCAAAAATTAAGCCTTATGTTTGCTAATCATAACTTATGATAAGCCATTTTACAAATAGTCTGACAGATTAATTGGTTTTTTTGGTACATCTACGCTTACTTTTACTGTATAAATCCCCTTCACTTGCATTTTTTAGTAATTCAATAATCTCACCATGTCCATTTTCTGCTGCAAACATTAGCGCTGTATTGCCATCCTTATCCTTTAAATCAATATTTGCATTTTTAGCAAGAAGTTTTTCCACAACATCCGCATGCCCTTTTTCTGATGCATCCATTAGTGCTGTTATGCCATATCTATCCTTTAAATCAACATTTGCATTTTGAGCAAGAAGTTTGTCTACAACAGCCACATGCCCTTGGAATGATGCATCCATTAGTGCTGTATTGCCATTCTTATCCTGTAAATCAACATTTGCATTTTGAGCAAGAAGTTTTTCTACAACATCCGCATTCCCTTCTGCCGATGCACATATTAGTGCTGTACCACCATCCTCATCCGGCAAATCAACATTTGCATTTTGAGCAAGAAGTTTTTCTACAACATCCGCATGCCCTCCTTCTGATGCAAACATTAGTGCTGTTTTGCAATAATTATTCTGCAAATCAATATTTGCATTTTTAGCAAGAAGTTTGTCTACAACAGCCACATGCCCTTGGAATGATGCATCCATTAGTGCTGTTCTGCCCCATTCATCCTGTAAATCAACATTTGCATTGTATTCAAGAAGTTTGTCCACAACAGCCGCATACTCATATTGTGATGCCCATATTAGTGCTGTTTTGCCATTCTTATCCTGTAAATCAACATTTGCATTGTATTCAAGAAGTTTGTCCATAACATCCACATTCCCTATCTTTGATGCCCATATTAGTGCTGTTTTGCCATTCTTATCCTGTAAATCAACCTTTGCATTGTATTCAAGAAGTTTGTCCACAACATTCACATGCCCATTTGCTGATGCATCCATTAGTGCTGTACCACCAGCCTTATCCGGCAAATCAACATTTGCATTTTGAGCAAGAAGTTCGTCCACAACATTCACATGCCCACCTTGAGAAGCAATCATCAAGGGTGTCATTCCCGCATCACTACAATTTAAATTATTTACTAATACCAAACACAGTATTATTCTACGTACATTATTAAACATGTCACATGCTAAACCATATTTTACAACTAATCAAACTAATGACTTTTCTTGACACATCTACGCTTACTTTTACTGTGTAAATCCCCTTCACTTGCATTTTTCAGTAATTCAACAACCTCACCGTGTCCATTTTCTGCTGCATACATTAGTGCTGTTTTGCCACTATAATCCTGTAAATCAACATTTGCATTTTTAAAAAGAAGTTTTTCAACAACATCTGCATGCCCATCCCATGATGCATACATTAGTGCTGTCTGGTCACTACAATCCTGCAAATCAACATTTGCATTTTTAAAAAGAAGTTTTTCAACAACATCTGCATGTCCATTTTCTGCTGCATATATTAGTGCTGTCTGGCCATTTATATTCTGTAAATCAACGTTTGCACCTTTAGCAAGAAGTGTATCCACAACATCCGCATGCCTATTTAATGATGCAAAGATTAGCGCTGTTTTGCCCCATCGATTTTGTAAATCAACATTTGCACTGCATTCAAGAAGTTTGTCCACAACATACGCATGCCCTCTACTTGATGCTTCCATTAGCGCTGTTCTGCCATCTTTATTCTGTAAATCAACATTTGAATTGCATTCAACAAGAACCTCAACAGCTTTAACATGCCCATGTTGAGAAGCAATCATCAACGGAGTGTCTCCAGATGTACAACTTAAATTACTTATCAAAATGAAACCTAATATACTTATTCTAAAATTCTTCATGCTCGTTTTATAACATAGTGAATAAATAGTCACAATGTCGATCAGATTAAATGTTTTTTATCGTAACAATGTTATAGCCTTTTTTCTAAGCAGGAACTGCACAGTTTGAACATATGTAAATAAATGGTATAATTTGTTTTGAGATGATTAGACAAGCAAAGCCCTATTTACGACACGAGAGACTCGGTGATAATTTATTAGAAATTCTAAAGAAGGAAGTGTGGGCTAGACATGGCTATCACTATGATTTGACTAGAATAAGATTAAGTAAAGATTTCAAATACGCCGATGTGTACGTAAGAGGAGATAAAGCAAAGTTAGAAATTTTGCAAACTGAGGGTAAGGACATTATCCAAGCAATAAAACATAGTTGGAACGCGAAGTATCTACCTACTTTAAGATTTCATGAAGATATAGATGCTAATAGATTGGATTATGTTAATGCAATATTGGATAAACTATCCAATGAACACTTGTAAATTTTAGCAATTTAGTTTTTTACTATTGAGATAATGAGATTATTTTTGTATACTCTGCTTTGTATTCCTCGGTAGCTCAGCGGTAGAGCAATTGACTGTTAATCAATTGGTCGCTGGTTCGATCCCAGCCCGGGGAGCGTTTTTTGTACCTTGGTAGTTTACGTTTCATTGGTTTGTTTCTGGAATTAACTTCTCGTTGTGTACACATTTATTAAATTTATTGTTACATTAGTATTTAGATGATTTTTCAAAAAAAAGCTGGTGCAGATATCACCTGGATACGCACTGGTGGTATCGTTGACGTATTTGAGCCAAGTTCGGTTCAAGAATTAGAATTGTTCCTCAAGGGTGGGAATGATTTTGTTGTACTTGGATTTGGATCAAATGTGATTTTGCCGGATAATGATTTAGATAAAGTAGTTTTAAGACTAATTAATTTGAAACATGAATTGCATATTGAGGATGGTATTTTAATAGTTGGCGCAGGTGTGCCTAACACGATTTGTACAAAATTTTGTCTAGAAAATGAATATTCTAATTTGGAATTTTTGTGTACCATACCTGGAACCATTGGTGGAGCAATTTATATGAATGCAGGAGCTTACGGATTTTCCACTTTTGATTTCGTAAAATGGATTGAAGCATATGATTTTCAAGGTAATTTGCATAGGCTTTACAAAGAAGAAATTAAATTTGAATATAGAAACAGCAATTTAAAGAATTTAGTTTTTATTAGAGCCTGTTTCGAATTAAAGAAAGATCAGTTTGAAAAAATTAAGTCAACTATGCAAAGTATGAAAATGTATAGAAATTCGAAACAACCCAGGTTTAGCACATTTGGTAGCACTTTTAAAAACACAACTTGTAATAAGGCTTGGCAATTGATTTATGAATCAGGTTGTGCAGGTCTACGATGTGGAGGAGCTTATTTATCAGATTTGCATTTGAATTTTATTATCAATGATGGTAGCGCGACTAGCACTGATGTAGTTACTTTGATTAGCAAAATACAGCAAAAAGTATTTCAAACAAAAGGTATTTGGTTAGAGAGAGAAGTAATTATTCTGTAAATAATCCTTTGTCACTAATACAATAAATATTTAAGTTGAATCACAACGTAAACGTAGATGTACCGAGAAAACTAATTAGTATTTCCTTCTGATTATTTGTAAAATGAGCTTACCATGGTTATTTGTTCTTGGAGCTAGATGTAATCTGTTGCATACCAATAAATTTTATATATGATACAATATTTCATAATGTTGGCCTATTTGTTTTCTATGCTCTCGGGAATGTACGTAATCTATTATTTATGCTTCTCTTGGAACAAGCCTAGCTTATTTGATTCAGTATTTTCAATAATTGGACTGAATGTCATAATCGTACCATTTATTCCATTATTAAAATTTCATGCTATTCCAGGAATATTGCTATTAGATTATTTATTAACGTTATGTCATTTTGATACAGGTTTATTTGGCTTGATAAATGCAAGTGTGTTTCATAGTTTTGTATATTATTCAATTTTCTCCGGATATGTTTTGTACTTTTCAACAAAATTCATACAAAGAACACAAAGTGTAGTTTCTCGAAAATCTGAACAAAAGCCAAAACTGCACAAGACTATTAGTATTAAGAAAGTTGTGAGCAACAGCTTCACCCTTCCAAGTACATCATTCTTGCAAAATGCAAAACTTAAAAAATCTGTAAGTATACCAAAAGCCAAATTAGCTCAAGTACTAAAAGAATTTAATGTGGAAGGGGAGCTACTACAAGAAAGAAACGGGCCAGTTATTACATTATTTGAGTTTGCCCCAGCTCCTGGCGTAAAAGCTTCAAAAATTGTGAATTTGGCAGCTGATATAGCAAGGGCGACTGAATCTCTATCTGCAAGAATTTCGACCATACCTGGTAAGAATTTATTGGGAATAGAATTGCCTAACCAAGAAAGACAAACTATACAATTAAGGGAATTAATTGAATCCAGTATTTTCCAATATACAAAGTGTCAAATACCATTAGCTATAGGCCTTGATATCACAGGGAATGCTGTAGTTGTTGATTTGAGTACGATGCCACATTTGTTAATTTCAGGAACAACAGGTTCTGGTAAATCAGTTTCTATGCATAGCATGATTTTATCCGTACTCTTTTCCAAGGATCCAGACGATTGTAAATTAATTTTAGTAGACCCTAAAATGTTAGAGTTGTCAGTTTATAACGATATTCCTCATCTGTTAAGTCCAGTTGTTACTGATCCTAAGGAGGCCATAAAGGTTTTGAAATGGGCAGTACAGGAAATGGATAGAAGATATAGGTTAATTTCTGAACTTGAAGTACGA
This sequence comes from Alphaproteobacteria bacterium, assembly GCA_023898705.1. Lineage (GTDB taxonomy): Bacteria > Pseudomonadota > Alphaproteobacteria > CAJXXZ01 > 1604HC. The sequence goes on along the minus strand of CP060235.1, from coordinate 330,790 downwards.
AATATTTTAAGTTTTAATGAAAGGATATCAGATAAAAAATTTGATATTCATCATAAAGTCTATGAGAAACTACCCTACATAGTAATTATAGTTGATGAGATGGCTGACCTTATGATTACCGCAGGAAAAGAAGTGGAGATTCTAGTTCAAAGATTAGCTCAGAAAGCACGAGCTGCAGGTATTCATATTATAATGGCTACACAAAGACCTTCTGTTGATGTTATTACCGGTACGATTAAATCAAACTTTCCTGCAAGAATCACTTTTCAATTAGCATCAAAAATAGATAGTAGAACGGTAATGGATAGTAATAGTGGAGCCGAGCAGTTATTGGGTAGAGGAGACATGCTTTATTTATCTCCTGGATATCCTGTGTCTAGGATACAAGCTCCTTTTGTATCTGATGAAGAAATCAATGCTGTAACAGAATTTTTGAAAAAACAGAAAGCTCCAAATTACATTAAATTAGAAGTGAAGGAAATAGAAGAAATTGATGAGAATGAAGATGTGGATCCTATGTATTCACAAGCTTTAGAGCTAATCAGAAGAACGAAAAAAACTTCTGCGAGTTTTATACAAAGAGAGTTGCGTATTGGATACAACAGAGCATCTAGGATAGTTGAAGCGATGGAAAAACAAGGTGTTTTAAGCAAGCCAGATCATACAAACAAACGCGATTTTATAGAATTTTAGATTTATATCTGGTCCTTGAATACAAAAAACTTGCAACCATATCGACAACTTAAATACAATATGTTCATAAATATATACTTTTTGATTAGTGATGAATTTAATTTCATGCTTTTTATTTTCAAAATGTTTTATTTTTCAATTTACGAAGGAGACTTAAAGTGATTCTAAAACAAATCTTCTACTTGCTGCCATATTGTAATATATTAATGTCAGTATTATGCATCTCAAGGTGGAAAAATCCTACATATATATTACATGCTAGTACCTTAAGTTGGTTCGGTTTTTGGATATTTTTATTACATAATTTAAGCATTATAAATTTTTGCATTTTTATAGTATCACTTATTTCTGTACCTTTATCTTCTCAGTCATGGTTCAGATTTTTGCACAACAGACAAGAACATCATTGTGTCAATCTTTAAATTACGTATACTTGCTCCAACTTACTAGTAACAGTTAATCTCCATTTATCGCTAAAACTTATGTTTTTATCACACAATCCAAAAATTAAATCAGAACATGAACTTAACAGAAAAATGCGTACAAATCTTATGCCCTGATCATAAGACCTATTCTTCACGGGCCTTTAATGACCAAGTGGGTGTCGTATGAAATACTCCTCGAAGTAGATCGGTGACAACTCCCGTGCAAGTTGTCGTGCTCGGAGATGAAGCCTTACAACCAGGACATGTAAAATTTATAAATCGTAATAAAAAAATTTGCAACCACTTTGTTAAGAAATTTTATTAATAAAACATTTTCTTTCCAGAAAAACTAAATTTTCCGCTGTAAAGTTGACTGTCCTAAAACTCTAAATCAGTCAAATAAGTCAAAATCGGAGTATGCTATGTTATTCTTAGCTCCTGCATTAATTAATAATTCACGGATCTTGTTATATGCTTTTATTGCTATCTCTATCATTACGGTTTGACCGTCTTTATCTTGCAAATTAACATTAGCCCCATTATTAAGTAGGTATTCTACAATTTCTATATGTCCATTTTCTGATGCATAAAGTAGCGCTGTTCGGCCCGCATCATCTTGTAAATTAAGATCTGCTCCAGTTGCAAATAGGTATTTTATAACATCCATACGCCCATTTGAAGCTGCTATCATTAGTGCCGTTTTGCCTCTATCATTTTGCACATTAACATCAGCCCCATTTTCAATTAGACATTCTACGCGATCCATCGGTCGTCTTACTGCTTGCATTAGTGCTGTATAACCATATTTATCTTGTATATCTATCTTAGCGCCATGGTCAATCAAACATTTTACAACATTTATATAATTTCTTTCTAACGCAACCATCAAGGATGTTTTACCATACTTATCCTGTAAATCCATCCTAACTCCATGGTCAATTAAACACTTTACAACATTTATATGTTGATCTTCGACTAATATGTAACTTTCTAACGCAGCCATTAAGCATGTTTTGCCATACTCATCATGTAGATCCAGATTAGCACCATGATCAATTAAACATTTTATAATATCTATATATCCACCGCCTGACGCACATTGCAGTGCTGTTTTACCTTTACCATCTTGCAAATTAACATCAACACCATTCTCAATTAGACATTCTACAACATCTAAATGTCCATTGGACGAGGCTACCAAGAGTAGTCCGTCAGATAAATCAGAGCCTTTCTCAATTAGGTATTTTACGATGTTTATATGTCCTTTTCTAGATGCGCACTTTAGCGCTGTCCCACCATACTCTCCTTGTAAATTAACATTAGCTCCATTCTCAACTAGACATCTTACAACATCTATACATCCATTTTCTGATGCATCGATCAGCGCTGTTACTCCAGCTCCACATCTTAAGAAGCATTGATCATTCACATCAGCTCCATTAGCAATTAGATACTTTACAACATCTATATGTCCTTTTCTAGATGCAGACTTCAGCGCTGTCGAACCATAGAGACTGGTCTGCATAATATCTGCTCCATTCTCAACTAAATATTTTACGATATCTATATAACCATATTCTGACACCCACATTAACGCTGTCTCACCTCTCCATCCTATCGCAGTATTATTAACATCGGCTCCTTTCTCAACTAGGCATTTTACAATATCTAGATGTCCTCTTCCTGCCATCCAAACAAGTGCCTTATCACATGCACTTCCATCAACATCAGTTATTAGATATTTTACAACATCTATCTGTTCACATGATGCAGCTATATCTAAGGCTGTATCATAATTCTTATCCTCTAGATCAAGGGATGCTTGATGTGTAACTAGATATTTTACAACATCGATATGTCCATGCAATGACGCATACATTAGCGCTGTGTAACCATCCTTCTCTTGTAAATTAACATCAGCTCCATTAGCAATTAGCATATTCACACAAGTCAGATGCCCCTCCTTAGAGGAAAGCATCAATGGCGTCTTGCCACCATTGTCACAATTTAAATTATTTACCAAGAACAAACTTAGTATAATCATTCTATTAATCATAGTTGTTCTTTAACATATTTAAAGAAAATTGCCTAGCTAATCAACCTAAAGATATAGTTTAGATTGAACAACATATATAATAAGGTTGAAAAAAGAACTCAACTAGGTTCTTAGAAGGTTGCTCCTGCTTCTCGTAGCAATTTCACAACCTTGTCCCCAAACTCCGAATAGCCATCCAGACATACAATCCTTAATGCTGTTAAATTCTGATTATTCTTTAGATTCACATCAGCTCCATACTTGATGAGATATTCTACTACATCTAAGTTTCTATTTTCTGATGCATGCATTAGTGCCGTCATACCTTGATTATCGCCTAAATTAACATCCGCTCCCTTTTCAATCAGATGTTTTGCAATAGCCGTATAGTTCTCCTCAGGAATAAACCGTTGATTCTGAACTCGGTGAGTTCATACCGCTTAAATTAGTTATAAGCGCCAAACCAAGTACAAAACTTTTTAAATTAATCATATACTACTGTAACATAAAGCAAATGATTTGCTAACTAATATAACAATAAATATATTATATTAGTTTAAACATTTACTTATTAATAATAAAAAGTACATACAAAATTAGTCATGACATAAAAAAACTTTTAAAATTCTAATAGAAAACAATTACCAACATCACTTTGCTCTCACACTGTTAACAATCTAACAAGATGCTTATATCCCTTGCTTGATAAAAACGTTAGTGCTGTTTCTCCTGTGTGGCACTTTAAATTTCCATCCGCTCCATTCATAGCTAAGCATTTGATGATATCTTCACATCCAGTTCTCTCTTTAAAAGTATAAAATGGTTTGCCTAAAATATGTGCATACTCAAAACATGCATTCACTAATGCTGTCTTACCCTCACTGTCTTGCAAATTAACATTTGCTCCATTCTCAACTAGGCATTTTACAGCGTCTACATGGCAATTTTTAGCTGCTAATATTAGCGCTGTTTGGCCTAAATCGCTTAGCAAATTAATATTAGCTCCACTGACAATTAAGAATTTTAAATTCTCTATTGCACCAGCTTTGGCTGCATACATTAATGCCGTTTGCCCATACGCATCTCTTAAATCGACCTTCGTCCCCTTTTCAACTAAATATTTCACAACATCTATAGCAAATTCTGGCGCTGCAAACATTAATGCTGTTCTGCCACGATTGTCTTGGAAATCAACGTTAGATTTATTCTCAATCAGATATTTTACTATATCTATATCCCCTCTTCTTGATGCTTCCATTAATGCCACTCTGCCACCAGCCGATGGTAAATTAGGATCTGCTTTATTTTCGATTAGCAGCTTTATAATATCTAGATTGCCATTTTTGGTTGCGCAAATTAATGGAGTTTCTCCAGCTAGATTCTTCAAATTAATATCTGCTCCACGCTCCTCGATTAGATATTTGATTAAAGCTATAGTTTTTTCTATACGTGTAGCTGGGTCGAAATTACACCCCTTTATACAAGCAATCAAAACCGTATCATCACACATACTTGAATTGACATCTGCTCCCTTGTCAATTAAATACCCTGCTAAATCTAAAGTTTGATAAGAAACAGCTTCAACTAATACTGTATTAAGCTGACCAATCTCAAAATCTGTCGCTTTCTCAATTAAATATTTTGCAACATCTAAGTGTCCTTGGTTTGCTGCTGTTACAAGCGATGTTACCTGAGATGCTATGGTTAAATGGACGTCTGCTCCTTTATCAACAAGATACCTTACAATATCTATATGGCCTTTTGTTAATGCATATGTTAGTGCTGTTTTTCCATGGTTGTTTTTCAAATTAATCCTGATGCCTAATTCAATTAATCTTTTCACATCAGCTAGATTTCCCCTAGATGATGCAAAAATCAATGCGTTTGAATTAATAAAATCTCCATGATACTCAAGAATCAATCTTTGAGGACCATTTGCTATACCCACATTGGCCAACCCAGTCGCTAATCTATTCCACTCAGGACTTGTCCAAACACAACGTTGCGCACCCAATCTACCAAACGAAACTGGATCTAGATCTCTAGACGAACCCACACCGCTTAAATTAGTTACTAGCACCAATCCAAGTGTCATCTTCTTCAAATTACTCATGTTTTATTGTAACATAATTTTAAACACAACCAAATCAACGTTATGCTCTATAATTAAGATTTATGAGAACAAAATCTAGCAACATATACTTCAATATATAGAAACCAGCCACCTTTTAACCAAGAAACTCAGACTGAAATTGACTTCTACTTCCTGATTCAGTCACTATATAACTGATCTCTATTGATTTTGGAGATTGCTTTTCACTATTTTCCTACAAATCAACATTTTCTCTATTCTCAAATTAGAATTCCTCAATACTCAATGAGTCCAACCCGTAAGTATCCAACTCGTAAGTATTATTCTTTACCCTCATTTATAATATGTTCAATAAACTATACAAGGTTAATTATTTTTATAAATGCAAGCCTGCCCAATTTATTTACACTACATTGTATATAATCATTTATGTTCAAATTAATATCCTTGGAAACTTTGACCAACTTTTTTCTTTTACCTAGTGTTTTAACGAATATTCTATCATCAGATTTTTCAACAACTCTCACAAAGTCAAGTTTGTCAAATTTCACAACTTTTTTAATAGATGCCAAGGCCTTATCAACTTGACCTACAGCCTCAGCCTGAATGGTTACTGTAGCTGATTGCTTATCTATGTCAACATCTGCGCCGGAAAGCTTAACTATATTTTTTATAGTAGCTCCCTTGGCCCCTATTAATTCTGGTATCAAATTCTCAGCTATAGCAAACTTAATACCCAATTTAAACCCTTCCGACAATTTAGCTTTGCCAGTCACAACAGGCTTATTTGCCTGTGGTTCGATTACCTTTTCTGATTTAGCATGTTTAGCCAACTTATCATTCTTAGTTTTTTGTTTAGAACTAGTTTCTGATTTAACATTATTATTTTTAGCAGGTTTTACTACACTAACTTGTTCAGACAACTTATCAACAACACCAGATTTGGACAGATCATTATTAACCTCACCAATATTTTCTACTTGATCAACCTTATTATTTTGAGCAGAGTTTTGGTTCATCAAAAACTTAGGATAAGAATTAATTATCTTTCTAACCCCACTCATACCTAAAATCATAGCATCCTGTAATAAGTTCAACGAAATAGATGAAACTTTCAAATCCATTTGTACCGAAGTAACTCCACCTTCAGTACCGGCAATTTTGAAATCCATATCACCCCAAGCATCTTCCTGAGCCGTAATATCCATCAAAAATTTAGTAGAGTAACCATCAACAATAAGCCCCATTGAAATACCTGCTACAGGCTCGATATTGATACCCGCATCACGTAAAGCCATATACGATGCACAAACACTACCCATAGACGATGATCCATCAGATTTGAGCACATCAGCTACAATACGAATTACCTTGTCACCAGAAATTAAAGACTGTATAGCTCTTTTAGCTAAATTACCATGTCCAATTTCTCTTCTAGACAGTGAAATCTTCCTAATCTCTCCGCATGCATAGGGATTAAATTTGTATTGAAATAAAAACTTATCTTTACTAATACCAGACAAAGATTCGACTAACTGTGAATCCTGCACATTACCAAAAGTGATATTAGATAATACAGAGGTACCACCCTTTGAATATAAAGCGCTACCGTGCTTGCTGAACAAATTAGTTTTAAATTCCATTTTTCTCATAGAATTTAAACTTCTATCATCAAACCTTTTTCCAGTCAAAACTATTTTCTTTCTTGCTACAGCTCTTACAATTTTATTCCACTTCAACTCACCAAGATTTTTATTTTCCCATTGTGAAACAAACTTATCTTTACTAGATTCCAAAGAGCCACCATTCGATAGTTTATGTATAATTTCATTAGTATCTACATTGATATTCTTATCTTCTACATATGGAATGTTATAATCAACTTTCGATTTGTTAGCGTGCAAGTATTCGTAAGATAGACTCAACAATTTCATAATCTCTTTTTCTTTAGCTAAAATACCATCGAAAATTATTTTTTCATTTAGTGGTTTTCCAAAAGTATCAAGCATAGTAATTGAGCCATTACCAGATTGAGCAAATGTGACCGTATGTTCTGCTTTTTCGGTTGCTCCAGGAAGCCATTTTCCGCCCTCAAAACTAATTTTTGAAGCCACAACCAAAGAACAGTCAACTCCGGCAAGTTTTAACGCTAACGACGCACCTATAATCGACAGTACCTCAGTCGAATCACCAGAATCATAATCCAAAACTGTACAAATTACCTGCAAACCAAACCTATAAGTTTCGCTAATAGTAGGCCTGATAGCCCTGTCTATCAGCCTAGACATTAAAGCTTCAAAATCAGTTTTTGACTCGCGTTTAAAAAAACCACCTGGTATCTTTCCAACAGAAAAAAACCTTTCTTCGTATACAACTTCAAGAGGCAAATGAGAATAAGGAGAAAAATCCCACTCCCCTACCTGTACAGTACACAATACAGCACTGTCCCCACGCCTTACTACTACGGAAGCAGAAGCACCAGTACTTAACTCGCTGGTGATTTTAATATTGGTAAAATCATGAATATGACTGCTCATATAAATTAATTTCTAATTCCTAATCTAGATTTAATAGACACAAGCGACTCAGGATTAGTCCTCAACAAGTACCTTTGTAATTTTCGACGCTTCTCCACAAGCATTTTAATTCTTCTTTTTACAGGAACATCTTTCTTATGAAACTCTAAATGCCTACCCATAGAAAAAATTTTCTTAGTTAAACCAGCAATCTGATATTCAGTAGATCCAGTATCTTTTTCGTGAATTTTAAAATCATCTAAATTAATTTCATTAATTATATTTTGCAAACATCTCTCCTTAAACAATCAGGATTTTAACATACGTTGACTAAAAAGTATACCCTTATCAACAATCAGAATGCCAACAACGCTACCATTGTAAAATCCTATATAACTTCCATTATCATATATTGTTTCAAGTTGCCTACCATGTTTAAGATAAGAGTATTCTAGATCAGTTAATTCCAATATATTGGACCAAGCAATATTTTCTAAAGCAATAACTCTATTCTCATTAAAATTATCAATATTTAAAGAGTCCAGTAACTTAAACTGCCAATATTGTGTTCGTATTATTTCTGTAACATAGCATATGGCACCAACTCTTTTAGCAACATCAATAGCAAGAGATCTAACATAAGTACCGGATCCACACTTGACCCTAAATTGAACAAAGGGAGCATCATAACAAATTAACTCAAATTCATGAATTTTTATTTTTTTTGGTTCCAAATTTATCTCAATTCCTTTTCTAGCCAAATCATATGCTCTCTTACCAGCAACCTTACACGCAGAATATGCTGGAGGAATTTGTAATATGTCTCCTTGGAACAATTTTATTGCCTCCGCCAATTCAATTTCACTTGGAATGACATCAGAAACTTGTGTCAAGACTCCTTCAGAATCATAAGAATCAGTAAACTTACCGAATTCAACCTTAAAAATATATTCCTTTATTTGATCATGAAAAAAATTGACAAATTTAGTAGCTTCCCCAAAAACAATTGGAATAACACCTGAAGCCATTGGATCCAAGGTGCCAGCATGGCCAATTTTACCTTTATAATTCAACTTTCTTTTAATCTGTCTGATTAAATCCATGGACGTGCAATGAATAGGCTTATTCAATACTCCAATTCCACTTAAATGATTCATACCTTCTTTTGTTTCTTAAACAAAAATATTCCCGACATAATCAAGAACATGCCAATTAATGCAATTTTCAGTCCACAACCATAAATCAGAACTAAACATGAAGTTAAATTCAATGTAAACACAAATCTATTCTTACATAAAACTCCATACGCAAAATTACCCATTAAATACACCATAACTAACAAGAACGCCGCTGAGTAAACCAATGTATTCACATCAACTAAATTCAACGCATAAGTCAAAATAATTGCACTAATTACCACGGCTGAAGTATATCCAGCAAAGATAGGGAATTTAGATTGCTTACTCAAAGTACTAAATCTACCAGAAACCCATCCGGACAATGAGCTAGACGATAATATGTAGGAACATACAAACAACAACCCGTTGATGCTACCTAATAGTCCGAAACAAGCAACAAAGGTTACCAAAACTGATCCAATACTGCCCATAGCTTTAGCTGCTACTGAGGCAACGGGAGCTTGGCTATAGATTTGTTCTTGCACTGGCAATACCGCCATCACAGACATATGTACAGATACAAACATAATTGCTGCTATACCCGTACCCAATAGTGTTGCTATTGGAAGGGTCTTCGAAGGATCTTTCACGGAATCCCCTGATGCAGTCGCAGATTCCAACCCTAAAAATGCAAACAAGGCCAAAGGCATTGAATGTAACACAGACATAAACAATGACGCCTCGCGACTAGGCACATAAAATCTACTCACACTAAAATATGGCATAGAAAAAAATATGATTAATAATAACAAAACAACTTTAATCAGAGTAATCAAGGTAATCATCCCTATTGAAAAAACCTTGTTCCTACCACTTAAAAATATAAGCCCCCATACAACAAACAACGAAGTAAAAGTTTTCAAAAACATAGCTGAATTTGGCAACCAAAACCATAAATAATCTGCGAAAGCTATTGCTACAGTAGCACAACCTATGCACAAACCTAACCAATGTGCCCAAGAAACCGTAAAACTTAGAAAACAATTCTTAAACGATTCATAAACATAATAAGGAATTCCAGCCCTGTTTTTGAACAAAGCACTTAGGGAAGAAAAACTATAAGCCAGAGATATAGCGCAACCGGAGGCAACAATCCAAGCTATAAGCCCCATCCCTCCAAAAACAGCTATCTTTGAAGATATGATCAATATACCGCTACCAATCATACTACCGACCACAACAGAAGTTGCACCGACCAAACCAACTGATCTACTGGTACTATCATTCATCAAAACACACTCCTAACCAGTACATTGTATTACACAATACAATAAAATACAATTTGCACCTAAAACCATAAATTTGCCACAGTCATTAGAACTTTACAGCATCAATTTGTAAACACATATCAAACATAATACAGCGCCGAACATTTCGATAAATTTACTAAATCATATATAATATTTTAATGTCGTACACCATCAATGATATATTTTTAAAATTCAAATCTTGTTTCCATGACAATGCTACACAAAAAGCTTGGTATGCAGTTGGCGCGGTACTAAACAAAAATCTTACAGAATTATGGTTAGAGAAAGACATTAAACTGTCCCAAGAACAAAGTGATTTTTGTGATAAAGTAATAAATTCATTAAAATATGATGTGCCTTTACATAGAATTTTACATGCCAAGTGGTTTTGGAAAGATAAATTTATAGTAAGTCCTTATAATTTTGAACCAAGGCCAGAAACTGAAACTATCATTGAAATTTCACTAAATTTAAAACCAAAAAAAATTCTTGATATAGGAACAGGAACAGGTTGTATTTTATTAAGCTTACTTAGAGAACACAACTGTTACGGATTTGGATTGGATTGCTCGTTTTTAAGCATTTTATCTTTTATAGAAAATGCTAAAAATTTAGGTATCAGGGCAGATTGTGGGGTAAGACATCCTAACAACTATACATTTACTAATGTTGTTCTAAATCCAACTTTAAGCGAAATTAGGAAAAATAAATTCTCTCAAGTATATGACTTAAATCAAAAATTTGACTTAATAGTATCGAACCCTCCTTACGTGCATAACAATATTAAAACTGATTATGCTACTAAGTTCGATCCTATTTGTGCTGTATTTGATGAAAATGCTACAAAATTTGCCCAAAATTTACCATTAAGCAGTGATGGAGTGTTTCTATGCGAAATCCCAGATTATATGGTACACAAATATGTACAGTTATTTCAAAAAAATTTGATCATACATCAAACCACTCATAAAAAAATATTTATATTTGAGTATCATAATTGTGATTAAACTTTATCAATAATTATATTATATGAGCCTAATACAGCAAACTCATTATTCAATATGTTACTGATCAAAAACAATAGATGTCTACAAACACAAATTAATCTATACTAATATTTATGTTTAGTTTTATTATACATATAACAACTAAAATCCTAGATTAATAACAAAGAATACGCGATGATAAATGAATGAGAGGCGGGCTTAACAAATTTCTGTTCTTTTTATTAGGGTCCGTCTTTGCTTGCTTGTTTTTAGAAACTTTTCAGTTGCTGTGCTCTACATCACGTCAATTCATGATTTTGGAGCCGAATAGTGTCATATTATTTTCATCGCCTTCATGTAAATATTGTAAAGAATCCGATAAGCTGTTAGATAATTTTATAAAAAGAAATAGCAAATTCAGTCTTAAACACATAGATTTAACTTTGAATTTAATAGACGGAGTCGCAAATAGCATTGTCTCTATATCTAAAAACAAGAAAAAGATGCGTGAACATATATTCAAAACTCAAAAAATGTGGCTTAATGAATTTGATGTGGATTCGTCTATCTCTAGCTTAGTTAAAATGTGCCGCGAGATAGAGGATGTAAATTTAGAGAAGGTGTATTCGATTGTACCTAGTTTAGTAAAAGAGACTAAGGTGGCATTGTCCTCATTCAAGGTGCGCTCATTACCTTCTCTTGTTGTTATTGAAAAATTGGAAGGAACTAAGGAAATAGAAAAAAAACTATTCGATATGGAAAAAATAATGGAGAATAATGTTTATTAACAATTTTAATTTAGGGCAAAGGCAACTACTTTTATCAGGCAGTAATAAGAAGATTTATTCTGCTAGCAAAGACAGTATTGTGTTACATTATCACACTAACCACCACAACATCTGGAGAAATCACATTTGTTCAATGCTCTGGCAGTATTTGTCTAACATGGGAATCAAAAACCACTTTATTCAAAAATTAAGCGTGAGGGAACAGTTGGTCAAAGCAGCAGAAACACACCCCATTTTTGCTACGGTCCACAATATTTCTACAAAAGAAATGCAAGATAAGTTTGAAATAGACGAAGGGACGCAATTTGCCACTCCACTTATCGAATGGAGATTTAAAAATAAGGATTTGGAACATCCAACGGTATCTACTGATCATATTTTGCACTTTGGCTGGATTACTCAGAGACAAATGGACGAAATCAAAAAGCTTATTTTTAGAACTAATGATGTTCTAAAAGCCTATTTCTATTGTTATAACATGAGGCTTGGATCTTTAAATCTCGAATTTGGTAGCATAAAAGACGAGATTTTACTGATCGATGAAATTTCGCCAGAAACGTGTGAGTTTTGGGATCATTCCATTACTTTTACTTTAACTAGAGATGCTGTCTACGAAAATCTAAAATCCATGTTTAGAACAGAGAAAAAGCCCGAATAAGACTTAAAATTCAGTAAGTGTTAAAGATTATATTACAGATAATAGAATAAACTAACAGACAATATCACAGACTATGAAGTTGATGAAAGTATTTATTATATATGTCATATCAAATACAGTTTCTGTACAATTGTAATATTTTCACAGTCATGATATAGTATGCGGTATGATGACTTTTGTCTTTGCCATGTTTTTATTAGTAGCGCAGGTGATTCGATCAGATAAACTATCTGATGTATTTGCGAATGGCTATCCAGAGTTAGCAAATGGATTTGTAACTCATAACCGTAGTCAGATAGTAACGAAACTAAATAGCAATGCAACGATCAATGGCAATAAAATTATAGGGTATGCTAAACAAATAGGACCAACCTGGTGCACTATCACGAAAGACACTGTTTTATTTATAAATATAGCCTCTTGTAGGATGATAAATGCAAAGTCAAAAACAGATAGGTATATCATTGTTTCTGAGATAAAATTAAACCAATGTCCTAACACGTTTAATCAAGAGACTAATCAGCTAAATGTGGACATGGTCAAAGGATTAATAGAGAAAGAATTAAGTCTAGCTAATTTGAACTACGATTTGGAAACACTATTAAGCGCGGATAAGCGTCACTATTTAACTGAACACAAACAAGAGTTTTGCGATGCGATTAATTTAGATTTTGAACACAATGCTAGTGATATGGTAAAGCAAGTTTTTAATGAATTACAACGAAATGAAACAGTAAAAATTTCATTAACCAGATGGATCTCCAACCTTCCCGAGCAAATCCTACCTGACCTATTAGCAAAAATCAGACATCACCAGTACACTGAACTTGACATTGCAAATTTACTTAGCTTGAAATTATCAGGCGTAACAACAGGATCGTTGGAAGAATTTACAAAAGATATATCAAATACTGAAGATACAAAGCGCGAAGAAGAACTATTAGAAAATGCAAGAGATGGAAATGTTTTTTTCAAATTCTACAAGAAAGATGCAAAATATGTCTTACCTCCGCGTAGTGGGGATCTTGCAGAAAGCATGTTAAAATTATTTCCTAAACTTAATAATGCAGAAAATAATTTAATTTTGATTCCTTATAATACAGGAGGTCACTGGATTACACTTGAAGTTAGCATTAATGCCGACTCTAGTTGTAATATAAAGCATATAGATTCGTTACAAGGTGCATACAAACAAAAAGCAAACGAATTCATTACAATGTTTAGGAAGGTAAAACAACTAGCCAGCTTCACTTTTACAAACAGTGGCACAATAACTCCAAGGATACAACCTAATTCAACAGATTGTGGAGCTTATTCTGTAGAGAATATTTGCGATATTATGGCCGGAAATAAACTGCCTTGCACGGAAAAAATAAATAGAAGACAATCTTTAGATATCAAAACTAACCACTACAATCTTTTGTTACAAAACAATACAGACTTTGAGTATTAACTTAAATTTTGATTAGATAAAACTTGTATAATACTAACCGTACCTTGCAGTCTAGCATGCACTTAATTTGCAAGCTTAAGCTAAAATCAAATCCTTGACATAAAAACAGTACGGGTTTATACTTCCCCATTCCTTGATGTAAGGTGCTTTTGGCTTCTACTATCGGAATACAGACTATGTACTAAGTGTTTATCCCTTAGTTTAGGAGGTTCGTTTTATGAAAAAACTCAAATTAATTTATCTAGTATTTAGCGTTGCATACGTGAGATCTACATTTACGGGAGGTGAGCCGCCGGAATTCATTTTCTCTATGAATGTCCCAATGTATGTTCCGTTTAAGACAACATTAACTGGCCCAGATGGCGATGAAAACTTTTTAAAATTGGCTAATGCAGAATTACAATATATCAAAGCTAAAGAAAGAGTATACAGCAAGATATTAAATAATCAAGGTAATCCTAAAGCTATAAAAAACGCAGCAATCAACGATAAGGATTATAGTTCAGATGATGAATACCTCATTAGTTCTGGGAAATGGCGTGGAGCCCTTAAACAATATAAATATGATTCTAATAAAATAGGGCAAAAAAATGAAATAGATACGGAAATCAAGGACAAAATAAATGAAGAAAATTTAAATAAATCGGTGGATGGCAATGCAATATCAAAACTAATTGATCTGTTTGTAAAAGAATCTTTTGGAAGTACCGATAAAGAGTCCGAAGAAATGTTTCACGATAGGGCTGTTTTGACAATTTTAGCTAATCGTCCAAAGTCCGTCTTATCCGTTAAAAACCGATCTTTAAAAAGATTATGTTACGATAGCAGCGCAGTACGTAATCATGACAAGGCGGTTATCATTACAGGAACGTGGGAACCAAAATGGCAAGTAAGCAAAGACAAAGATCCGAAAAGTAAAGCTAAAAATCCGAAAAACAAAAATGTTGATTTCGAAGCGGTAAGGAAGTATGTACGATATTGCCTCAACAAATGGAAAGATCCATCTGTTAAAGATAAAGAAAAGTGGAAAAGTAAGGTGATTGCTATTTTAGAGCAAGAAACAGTTATGAATGGAATTCCCGTATCTGAAAGCACAGTATATTACGTAGAAGATCATTTGAAAAGGTCTAAAGACAGTAACAAAAATGTGCGAGCAAATAAAGTGCTCAAGATTTTAGCGTGTAATGGACAATATAATAACGTCTCCAACCAATTGAGAAGTCACTTGGAGAAATGGACTAGTAAGACAGAAGCTAAAGAAAAAAAAGAGTTTGAAAATAGTTTGGATACTATTCTAAATCAAGCTAGAGTGAATGTCCCTCGCTTACGGATTATGAAACACTACTTAACTGATTGGTTTAATGCTAAAAACAATACTAAACAATAAAAAAGCAAACAAAAAACGAAGCTGAGGAGGGCTCTCAATGTTTTCAAAACAAAGAACCATGTTCCTTATCGAGAACTGAGAGAACTGCTACGCGTGTCAGAGGAGCGTATAGTGCAATTAAATAAGCTAATTACTCATCTAGGCACATCGACCAGTAAACGTATTTACGAAGCAACACATGATAGCGATCTAGTCAGATTACGCGACAGAACCGACGGAATAAAAAACGGTGCAACAGGGCTATATAGTTACTATACTAAAGTACTACAAGATTACTATAGAGATGTGGGAACCATTCCAGAGATTGCAACTACTGGGTACAGAGCCGAATACGAGGAGGATCGTTATATAAAAAGGGATCCAAAATATCCAAACCAATGCAATGATACGTATGCAAAAGCATACTATGGCCTTGTTTACCAAGCAATTGAGGTGGATAGGTACGTGCGTGCAGCTGTGTCTAAAGTGGATGGTAGAGCCTCTTATATTCCCGAGCCAAACGCGTTATTTTTGGTTCCAAAAGGAAAATTCCAGATACCACACAGCTTTTTAGGTTTTAATAAAAACAAAAAATCAGTTGTGTTTGGAAAAAGCAACAATTATGATCCTCAAGAAAGTAGCATTATTTTACGTCAAATCTATGGAGCAAACGATAGTGCTGGCGTGTTATTCTGTGCTAAACATCCCATTTGGATGCGAGTACCAGAAAGAATGCTGCAATATAAAAAACATAAGTCAAACTTTGATCCTAATAAATTGGGTTATCTTAAGGGCGATCAGTTTTTTATTACCGATGGTGATAAGCTCTTTAAGTTTGCAGCAGAATTAGCTCAAACCCCATTTTCATATAGAGACTATGCAGCAACTCTTTATTCACAATTAAAAGTAGAAACAATCAAAAAGCAGAAGAATCCAGATAAAACATTTAAAGCTTTAGTTTGTACCGCATTTAACTATTATGAAGCTCCAGAAGGTACAAGAAAATTTGAACCGACTGAGGGCTGTCCTAAATATATAAAAAACATAGATAGTTTGATAGAATATATGAATAAAACGTTTAAAAATAATCTTGGAGAAACTCTCAAAAATATTGCCACATGTTTTTCAGCAACACGGCGCCAATACCACAATGCGTTTGTCGATAATACACAAACTAGAGAGTCAGTTACTAGTATCAGAAGGGCTATAAGCACAAGTCTTGACCGTAATGATAGCGTTCATCCTACGTTGCCAGGACAGCCATTATCTCACGACAGAGCAGCAAAACACAATTTTGACTCTACAGGATCTTGTGGTCAAGCAGAAGCTGCACCTAAATCGCCTACATTCTTCGTTCTTCCTGAATCTAAGGACTTTAGTTCACCAGACCCTAAATATGCTGATTTTTCTCATTCAGAACCTAGAGAAGGAAGCGATAGCTCTGAATCTGAAAACAATGAGGAAGAATATGAGGAAGGAAGCGATAGCTCTGAATCTGAAGACAATGAGGAAGAATATGAAGAAGGAAGCGATAGCTCTGAATCTGAAGACAATGAGGAAGAATATGAAGAAGGAAGCGATAGCTCTGAATCTGAAGATGCAATCAGTAATTCTTAAACATCATGCTGGTATCACTATCAGAAAGGTGTATCAACAAGGAGTGAGGTAGGTGGCCTCAATGCTTCGTCGGGGTTATGGCATTGATACTGCAAATGTAAACCTTGCAGATTTCTTATCGCATTCATAAATTCTGTCCTGGCTGAAAAATTATTTTAGTTAGCTGGAATTTTTTGCATGTAGATACGATACATATAGGAATACACTAGATAATTATCCGATATCAACCATAAAAAACTTACCCGAAACAAAGCATTCTATGACAACTTCATATAAACATGCCACATAAAACGCTGAGAAACTCATCTTAAATTGTGAAGACTAGACTTTTTATGGCTTCTGTGTTAATTTTTTCTAGAATTGAGGGATTTTAATGGAAAGACAACAAATAGAAAAAAAGGTTTTGGAATTATTGAAGGATCAGAAACCTGATGTACAGTGGGATTTAACATCAAGTTTGGATAAAGTAGATAGCCTTGATACCATAGAAATTAATTTTGCTATAGAATCTGAATTTAATGTTTCTATAAGCGAAGAGGATGCTCAAAAATTAAAGGGAGTAAGTTGCATCGTTGATTATATAGATAGAAAAATCAATGGCGCTAAGTTATGATATTGACCAATAAACACAAAGATGACTCTGAGAGAATTGTAATCACCGGGATGGGGATAGTATCGCCTTTAGGAGTCGGATTTGAGCACAACTGGAAGCAAATACAGAATAAGGTGTCTGGAATCGTAAAACTAGATTCTGAAGCTTACAAAAACGTACCATCTAAAGTTGCTGGTTTAGTACCAAGTGGAGAGAATGGTTTCGATATCAATAAATTCATGACACCCAGTGAACAAAGAAGAAACAGTCTTTTTATATCGTATGCTGTAGGAGCTGTGGATGAGGCAGTAAAATCAGCTAAATTGGATTCATTTGAAGATAGAACGAGGATAGGAACTTGTATTGCTTCTGGAATAGGTGGATTGCCAGAGATTTGCAGTACTTGTAAAACTTTTGAAATTGGAGATAAAGATTATAAAAAAATTAATCCGTTTTTTATACCATCAGTACTAACAAATTTAGCTCCTGGGTTTACTGCAATCAAATTTAATTTCCAGGGTCCTAATTACGGAACTTCAAGTGCCTGTGCATCAGCAGCTCATGCAATTTCAGATGCTGCTATGCTTATAAAAGCTGGACATGCTGATATTATGGTGGCAGGAGGGGCGGAGGCTGCTATATGTCCATTAGGAGTTGGTGGATTTGCTGCTCTAAGGGCACTATCAACCTCATATAATGACTCACCATCTGTAGCTTCAAGACCATTTGATAAGGGACATGATGGATTTGTGATTGCAGAGGGTGCCGGAGTAATCGTATTAGAATCTTTAGCATCCGCAAAAAGACGTAATGTTGAAATTTATGGTGAATTTATATCCGCAGGAATCACTTGTGATGCAAGTCATATTACTGCTCCTAACCCAGAACATTCTGCAAGGGCAATGAAATATGCTGTAGAACAAGCCAATATAGGATTTAATGAAATTGGATACATTAATGCTCATGCAACATCAACTCCCGTAGGAGATAAATGCGAGTTAGAAGCTGTTAAAAGTGTATTTGGAGAGCATGTTTATAGTAATGGTTTTGCGATATCGGCAACTAAATCTTATACAGGACATTTACTTGGTGCAGCTGGAGGAATAGAAGCTATTTTCACGTTGGGAGCATTAATGCATCAAGAATTACCTCCAACTCTAAATGTAACTGATCCAATTGATGAAATTGACGGAATTAACTATGTAAAAGACATGCAAAAGCACTCTTTTGAATATGCTATCTCTAACTCTTTTGGGTTTGGTGGTACAAATATTTCTTTACTATTGAAGAGATTTTCTTAACCTAGTATCAATATTTCTGCATTGCTTGTTGAATCGTTCAATTAGGGTTTGTCTACAAGTTTGCCATAAATCTATCAGGTGTAATCCTGATCCAAAAGACAATAGCCAGCGCTGATCAAACCTAGTGTGATTATAAAACTGTTTCAAGAAAATTCATGCTTTTGGTATAGACCCAGGCTGAATGAATTCTGGACAAATACCAGAAAGTCTATAGGCTTCATGCCATCTAGTTAGTAATGGTATATCAAACATCAAACTACTTGAAATCCCAACTGGAATCCAATCTCCACATTTAATTTCCTTCATAAAATCAGAGTAAACCCAACTGTTATATCCAGATACAACAAAACATCGTTGAGTCTGAAAATTAGTTTCTTCATTTAATTCTAAACAAAAAATATCATCTGATTTACTTGAAACTTGAATGCTATTAGGATGAATACTGCTCTTATCATGTATCATCACAATCTTGTCTCTTTCTAATAAACCCCCATCATGGATTTTATGAGAAAATTTTATTTCTCTAGGAAATTTGAGCTTATTAATTTTAATAGCATATACTAAGGTTTGATTATCTTCTGTAACAAAAATAACAGTATTCAAAAATGACCTATTGTTTATAAATGGAGAAGAAGCAAAAAATATCCCTTGATAGCTTTGCTTATGTTGAAAATTATAAAAATTTAGCACAATCTAAGATTAACAAATTATTTCATACATAGCTACTGTTGATTTGGAAAGAAAATTATGTATAATTTAAGTATCTTGCGGTTTATGACATGTAGAAGGGACAAAAAATGAATAAAAAATCTGATTTTGGTATAAAACATGATGAGTATGGTTCTGATGAATCTGATGCTGTTGTTGAAGGAACAGAGGAGCTCGCTACTACATGTAACAGCTTGGAATCAGAGTTGATTATTAAATCTACTGTTGAGGTTTTCTCAGCATTTATAAGAAATTCTGGACAGAAAATACATATTGATCAGGTTAAGGATTATTTGTACCTCATTAAGGGACATATCAAGAGTGTATTTAAAACAACTGGCAAGCCATTAAAGCCTGCTGTGCCTATAGAAAAATCCGTACATAGAGACTATATTATTTGTTTAAATACTGGTAAAAAGTTAAGAGTTTTAAGGCGATACTTGCAAAACACTCTAGGAATGACTATTGAGGAGTACAAGGCAATGTGGAATCTACCTAAGGACTATCCAGTAGTAGCTCCTAGCTATTCAGAAAAAAGAAGAAGGTTGGCGCAACAAACTAAGTTGGGGTACACACGTAAAAGCAAAGCTGAGCCACACAGACGTATTAATATATTGGGACAGTGAAAATCGGATTTTGTAGTGCGTCCGCTACTTTTATTGTAAATTTTTGGTTTCATGATTGAGTTTGTTTAAATTCCAGTTTTCAGTGTATCTGATGGCACATGCCGCCAAAATGTGCTTTGCCAAATTAGTGGTTTGATTAGCTGTTGTTACTCATGATTAGTTGTATGAGGATATATTTTTTAACCTTTCTAACTGATTTGTTAGACATTTTGTTTGAGCATCGAGTTTTCTAAACTTTGCTAAAAAGTATAGGAGAGTATTTTTGCAAATTTTATTTTATATAATATAAACTCAAAACTTATTGCAAAAACCTCAAATATATGCGATTAATTTGTTGTGCGCTCTTAGCTCAGATGGATAGAGCAATAGCCTTCTAAGCTACAGGTCATAGGTTCGAATCCTATAGAGCGTGTTTTTGTATTAGTTTTGTTGGTATGCCTAAAGTGAGATTCTCTCGGTCGCAGTTGTTAATATCATAGATATCGTTTCTTTTTAACAAGCTACATATATTCAATGAATCAAGCAATTATTTTATAGATCTTCCAAATCATAAAATCTGGTCATAGAATCTTCGAATCCAACCTGAACATTTTTAATTGGACCATGACGTTGCTTAGCAATCATAATTTCTGCTAAATGGTGTATTTTTTCCATTTTAGCTTGCCAAGCTTCCATTTTTTCTGATCCTTCAGACGGTTTCTTTCTCGCTTCATAATATGCTTCTCTAAAAATAAACATTACAACATCAGCATCTTGTTCAATAGTTCCAGATTCTCTCAAATCCGCCAACTGAGGCCTCTTATCATCTCGTTGCTCTACGGCTCTAGATAACTGAGATAGGGCTACAACAGGCACGGATAACTCTTTAGCGATAGATTTAAGTGATCTAGTAATAAAAGATAACTCTTGTACTCTACCATCTTGATGAACTCCAGCATGCATAAGTTGTAAATAATCTATTACTATCAGATCTAATTTTTGCTGTCTATGTAATCTTCTTGCTCTCGTACGTAATCCAGAAACGCTTAAAGCTGGAGTATCATCTATAAACAACGGTATTTCCAATAGTTGTTGTGATGCTTTATTTAATACATACATATCGTGTTCTGAAATGGCACCTCTCCTAATCTTATCTGAAGGTATTTTGGATTCAGAACCTAAAATTCTCAGTGCTAACTGCTCAGCAGACATTTCTAGTGAAAAAAAAGCTACCCTTTTTTTTCTTTGTGCCGCTTGAAAGGCTATATTTGTCGCTAACGCAGTCTTACCCATAGATGGCCTAGCTGCTAATATAATCAAATCTGACCTATGCATACCTCCTAAGGCTTTATCAAGAGCTTGTAATCCAGTTGGAATACCAATTAAATGATCAATACTACGCATTGCAACTTCAGCTTGTTTAAGAGCCAATTTAACAGCATAGCTAAAGTCAATGTTAGATTCAGATGTTCCAAGCGTTGCAATAGAAAATAGTGACTGCTCAGCGCACTCTATCTGATCCAAAGCGGTACTGCTTATATCTACATTATAGGCATTATATTTAATTTTATCTCCTATAAGAATCAGTTGCCTACGTAAATATCTATCAAAAATTTGTCGACCATAATCTTCAGTATGAGATAAAGAAACTATATAAGATTCCAAATTCTTTAAATAATCTTCTCCCCCATATTCTTTGATCAAATCATCTTGCAAAAAAAATGGCCAAATAGTAATCGGATTAGCTAATTGACCTTTCCCAATACAATATGAAATATGAGAAAAAATCTTCTGATGCAAAGGATCAAAAAAATGTTCTGGCTTTAAAAATTCAGCTACAGATTCAAACAACAAATTTTCGTGTAAAATAGCCCCAAGCAAAGCTTTCTCAGCTTCTACAGAGCTAGGAGTGACAACGCTATCATCGCTAGAACTTATCTCAGTAGCAGCCACAATATAAGATTACTCTACAACCCTTGGAGGAGTCACATTAACGACAACATTAGCATGATCACCATAAGTATGTACTTGTACAGTAAACGAACCTATCTCCTTGATAGGTTTCATCACTATATTATTTTTTGATACATCAAATCCCAATTTAGATAATTCTTTGATAATCGTACTATCTGAGATAGATCCATGTAATCTAAACCCATCCACTGTATTATGTTCTATATTAATTACAACTTTATCTAACTTTTCCTTCAAGACTTTACCATCTTGTTTCAATTGTTCGTCTCGTTTTGCTAACTCAGCCCTCTTACTTACAAGATTCTCCATATGGAGCGTACTAGCAATTTCAGCTATATCTTTTGGCAACAGGTAGTTAACTGCGTACCCTCTTCGTACTTTAACAACATCACCAGGAGCTCCAAGCCCTCTTATTCTTTCTTGCAATATAACTTCTAAATATTTTGTGCTCTTTTTCATAAACTTCTCAACTATTATTCTGCTTAAAAAAAATTCTAAAATCAATACTTACATCAACATACGACAACCAAGACCAGAATGTTTTCGCAACAACATATGTAAGGCATAAGTAAAACACCAACAATTGACCTATGTATCAAATTAAATAACAATACTATTGTGGTAATAGTTTTTTGCATATCCATCATCTTATTGCTATCCATAATAAAGAAAAGTTGGTCTAGCTTTATAACTTTTGATTGTGTTACACCACTAATTTGCATGTATCTACTTTCAAATGGAACGTCTGGAGAATTCGTAATTTTTTTGTTGATTACATCTTATTTGTTGCCCATAATATTATCCTCAACAAATATGAAGTGAACGAATATAAGTTAAGTTATTATTGCGAATTTTAAACAATTTAATACATTGATTATTTCATATTTGACTTCTATAATAATTTATTATGTTGAAATTGTTACATCAAAAACTAATTAGTTTTTTCAAAAACAAGTCCTATTGCCCTGCTTGTATAGTGTTTTTTATACCATTTTTTACAGGGGCAAGCTTGCTAGCCATAGTATTGCTATTGCCATTTCTTGTCTTAGCATTATTTATTCCAGCCTTTATAAGCTTATTTTTCATTGGGGCGTTGGTATTGGTATTACTAAATTTAACGATGCAGATGCCTATTATGAGCATTTTATTCTTGGTTATGTTATACATATTCAGAAAAGACATAAATCAAATATGGAACCAGCTTTTTATATCGAAAAGCTATTCCATACAATATCACGGCCATTCAAATGTAGTTAAGATGATTTTATTAATTTTAGCAGTTAATTTTATAGTAATGTTTTTACCTGTAAATATCTTAATCAAGTTCGTAATTATGTTCTTCATATCTCTAAAAATTTCTAAATATACTCACAACCAAGGATGTAAGTCATAGATTTAACTGCGCACCCAAAATCAGCGATACAAATTGAATCACTACAAATTAAAAAACTTGGAAGAACAAATTTATCTAATGCTTGAAAAAACACCTTATAATAATATCAAACAAAACTAATAAATAATATCTTACAACTATTTATAGAGCTTTAAAACATTAAAATAGATAGATAAAAACTTCAAGTCTGCCTACTCATTCTAACTAGATTATATAAAACATAAAATTCAAATTTTTATAAAAACAAACGCAATACCAGCAAAACGCACAAAAACTTAATTAAAGCTTCCAACCTACTTCACAAAACAACAAGGTAAAAAGACAACCCCAACCTTAAAGCCGAATTATCTCTTACGGAACTGAGGAGCTCTTCTAGCTTTATGTAGACCAAATTTCTTTCTTTCTACTTTTCTTGGATCTCTAGTTAAAAGACCAAGCTGCCTTAAAGATGCCCTCATCTCAGGATCAAAATTCAATATAGCCCTGCTAATAGCTAACCTTATAGCACCACATTGTCCAGTAGAACCACCACCCTTTACAGAAGCTTTAATTTGATAAGACTCATTATCTTTCACAAATAAATTCAACGGTAAATTAATTTGATCTTGGTAAAATTTACGAGAAAAATATTTTTCTACATCCATGTTATTGACCTTAAAAACGGAGGATCCATTCACAACTTTTTTAAACCAAAGTCTTGCCACAGAAGTCTTCCTCCTACCAGTACCGTAAGACCTTCCTAAAGCGTCAACTTTCCTTTCAGATATATTCTCAGAAATTACATTATCAGACATTGTTGCCTCCCTTCAAATTCCAGACACATGGTTTATGATTTTCGAAACTATGCTCAGCTCCTTTAACTATTCTCAATCTAGTTAATTGCTTATTTCCTAAAGGACCCCTAGGTAACATCCTTTTTACAGCAGTTTGCATTATCTCTGTAGAATCCCTATCAAGACGTTCTTGCATGGTCCTACTTTTAATACCTCCAGGATAACCCGTGTGCCAATAAAATCTCTTATCTGTCCACTTTTTACCAGTAAGTTGTATATGATCTGAATTGATCACAATTACAAAATCTCCACAATCAACACCAGGAGTCATAATAGGCTTATGCTTTCCTCTAAGTAGAGAAGCAACTTGAGTAGCCACCCTACCTAAAGATAACTGTGATGCATCTACAACCCACCACTTTTTCTCAGCTATATCAACCTTTTTAGGAACAAATACCTTATTTGCCAACTTAGATACGCGCGCAGCGCAACTTTTTTCCGAAACTTTATCAACTGTATTCAACATAGATTTTTCCACTACCATTGAATTTAAACTAAAAATTCACTCATGTAAATAGAGATTGATTGATCAAAGTACATGCATTAGTATATTTTATATGGCAGGACATTCAAAGTTCAAAAATATACAGCATAGAAAAAATGCTCAAGATGCAAAAAGAGCAAAACTATTTACTAAATTAGGAAAAATAATAACGGTAGCTGCTAAAAATGGGATCAAAGCAGAGGATAACCCTAGTTTAAGAAATGCTTTGCATGCGGCTAAAAAAGCTAATATGCCAGGAGATAATATACAAAAGGCAATTAACAAAGCAAAAGAAAAAGAATGTGATTTTGAAGTTAAGTATACTGGATTAGGACCAGAAAAAACTGCGTTTCTTGTAGAAGCTATTACAGACAACACAAACCGTACTTTCACAGAACTTAAAACGATATTCAACAAAAGAGGTAGTGGACTAACTGAATTGAATTTTATGTTCGAGCACTTAGTACATGTATATGTGCCCAATAGCTCGATCGAAGAAGTGTTGGAGTGTCTTGATAATGTTGACATTATAGATATCAATGAGCATAACGACTGTGAAGACGAAGGTAATGATACAAAAAGCACTGGAGAATCCTCCATACTAATCAAAGCTAAATTTGAAAATACAAACCAGATTTTATCCAACCTACAACCAAAGTTTTCAGACTATACATTCAAAATTGTGTACGAACCAAATCAATTGCAAGATATTCAAGATAGGGAAAAATTTGATGCATTTATTGAGGAGCTTGAAGAGTTAGACGACGTGCAAAATGTCTGGCATAACGCTAATCTATAAACTGGCTTTACTTGAATTCAAACCGACCATAACCAATCAACAGTTGAGGTATGCTAAAAGCTATTCCATAGATAAAATTGACAAAACCTTGCTATCACACTATCTTTAGTTTAAACTCCTTAGTAAACTAATTTAATTTTATGAATTTTATTTAGTGATTGAGGAGCGATTGCAACAATTCCATAAGTTGGTTGTATATAAAGTGAAAATATGAAAATTTTGGGTTTAGACGTAGGATTATTAAAAACCGGATGGGGAATAATCAAAAATCATAAATGTATAGGTCACGGACTAATTAAAACAAATCCAAAATCTCCTATAGAACAAAGATTGGCATTGTTATGGTCTAATATTATGACTATACTACAAAATTATTCACCTGATCATGTAGCTATAGAGCAAACTTTCGTAGGAGCAAACATGTCATCAGGCATTAGACTAGGAGCTGCTTATGGAACTATCATATCAACAGCTGGACTATTGAAAATCCCAGTTTTCCCATATCCGACTAAAGTTATTAAACAACATATTGCACTTAAAGGAGATGCTTCGAAGACCGATATAGCAGAAGCCGTTTGCTACACTCTTAAACTAGATAAAATAAATCAAGAAGATACAACTGATGCTCTCGCTACAGCACTATGTCATTTAAAGCTCTTTATTGATAAAACTGCATAAAAACAAAACTAACTAGAACTATTATCTATCCAACAAACATAATAAAAGAAAACTAAATCCTTAGTTTATACAAAACTGAAAGCATACTCCCAACGGGATTCGAACCCGTGTTTTCACCGTGAAAGGGTGATGTCCTAGGCCTCTAGACGATGGAAGCATAAGGGAATGTTACACTAAAAATCTTTATAAAAAAAGAGGTCGATGACAATTTCACTAAGTATTCATGAGCTATAATTCAATAATCATAAATTGGATCACCATGTATAAAATTTTGCAATATGTAAATAAAAAACTACGGATAAAAAAATCTATATGACAGGCATGTAAACATATAGCGGCTTTTTAATCTCATTACTAAAACTATCTTTCAATTTTTTGCCAACATTAGTAATAAGTTCTTGCTCAGCTTGAATATCATATTCCTCAAACACTTTGTAAGTTTTGCTCAAATCCAGATTTTGTTCCAAAATTGTAACCCATTTACCGTTATCAAAAAGCAAAAACATACTATTATTCAGCCTAATTAGTAAGTTACTTGCATCAACTATTAATTCGTTGAGATAACATGTAGAGCATTTCATATTTTTAAAAACTCTCTTCAATGCATGCAAAGTGCTACATACAATACGAATTGAGGAAAAAGACCCTGGACCACTCACAGAAATCACTCTATGAAGATCATTTATTGTTATGGAATTAGAATTCAAGATATCTCCTATTCTCACAATCAGATTTTTAGATGCATCATCAAACTCAACACGGTCAATTAATTGATCATATTTATATAATTCTATAAAAAAATCCCTACCTAAAAAAAATATAACTAAAGTATTCATGAACAGGTTTACATTCTACCTAATCTAATCATTAAACTCTAGTAGATTTAGCACTTTAATGTATCATATGTTATGGACATTTCTCACATTAATCTAATAGAGACTAATATAAAAAATCTGTGGAAAGTGGCAGATTTATACAGAACAGAGGTTAACTCAAAAACACCATATAGTATTTTAGATTTTTTTCCACATCCAAGCGGGATTGGTTTGCATGTTGGACATACAGTTGGTTATATTGCCACTGATATATTTGCAAGATTTAAGAGAGCCAATGGGTATAACGTTCTGTATGCTATGGGCTTTGATTCATTTGGATTGCCAGCTGAACAATTTGCTATACAAACAAACCAACACCCAGAAATTACTACTCACAACAACATTAACAATATGCTTTCACAATTAGAATGCTTATCTTTAAGTCATGACCCAAGCAGAAGTTTTTCCACTACAGATACAGATTACTATAAATGGACACAGTGGATATTTTTAAAAATTTATAACAGCTATTTCAATAACTTAACTGGAAAAGCTGAACCAATCGAGAACTTGTACAGTAAACTTAAGTCTAAAAAATATACAATAGAAGATGGACTGCTAATTGAATTGGAAAATAATTACTCAGAAGAAGAAATTAACCAATTAGTAAATTCGATGAGGCTTGCATATCTTAATGACGTAGAGGTTAACTGGTGTCCGATGCTCGGTACAGTACTTGCAAATGAGGAAATCAAAAACGGCAAAAGTGAAAGAGGAAATCATCCAGTAGAAAAACGAAAAATGAAGCAATGGATGATGGGCATTACTGCATATGCTGACAGATTGTATAATCAGTTGGATACATTAGATTGGCCTACAAACATAGTCTCCATGCAAAAAAATTGGATAGGAAAAAGTGAGGGAGCACTTATAACTTTTCACAGCAAAACTGGCAAACAATACAAAATTTTTACTACAAAACCTGAAACTCTTTTTGGAGTTACATTTATAGCTGTTGCAAATCAAGAAGATCAAGTTGAAAAACAAATAGATGAAGTTATCCATCCAATAACTAAAGAAACTATACCTGTATGGACAGCAAATTATGTAATAGGAGATTACGGAACTGGAACTCTTATGGCAGTTCCGGCCCATGATCAAAGAGATTTTGAATTTGCTAAACAGCATAATATAAATTTCAAACCTGTAGTACGCCCAAATTATGCATGGCTTGTAGAAAATGCTTTAGAAAGTATGCCTCAAAGTCAATTGTTAAACCATTGGAAGACTGATCCTACAAAATTTAAATCTGCATATGAAGGAACAGGTCCGCTTATCACTCCACAACAATTTGAAATTTTTGAAGATATCTCTGTTAAAAATCAGAAAAAACAGGTCAGAAATTTCATAGAACAAAAGAAAATAGGGAAATATGTCACACAACATAAATTACGAGATTGGCTTTTTAGTAGGCAAAGGTACTGGGGAGAGCCATTTCCTATAGTATTTGATAAAGCAGGCAATGCATATCCTATAGATGAAAATCAATTACCTGTGGAATTACCTCAACAGTATGATTTTAAACCAGAACTTAATCAACAGAGTCCGAGACCGCCATTAGAAAAAGCTTCAAATTGGAAAACAGTACAAGGCATAATTTTAGATAATGGTAGCGTAAAAATACTAAATCAAAATGAGATAAATACATATCCTACAAACATGGTACAAACATTTACCAGAGAACTAAACACAATGCCAAATTGGGCAGGATCATGTTGGTACTACCTTCGATATATGGATCCTAAAAATGACTCAACTTTTGTTTCAAAAGAAAAATTAGAATATTGGGCTAAGGATAAAATAGGAACAATAGATTTATATGTTGGAGGGGCAGAACATGCTGTACTACACCTACTATATGCTAGATTTTGGCACATGGTCCTATTTGATCTAGGATATCTAATCAATCCAGAACCGTTCACGAAACTTTTAAATCCAGGAATGATGACAGCAGATGCTTATATGGATGAGAGAGGAGTGTATGTCGATGTCGAAGATGTGGTAGTTAAAAATCAGACTGCTATACAAATTTCAACAGGAAAACCACTAACTATCGAACCAGGGAAAATGGGCAAAAGATATAAAAATGGAATTGATCCCAAAGATATGTGCGCAAAATATGGAGTAGATGTTTTTAGAATGCATGTCATGTACATATCTCCTGTCACACAAAGTAGCACTTGGAACGCAAATATTAAAGGAATGCAAAGGTTTTACAACTCTATTCATCAAAAATTGCAAGATTGTATTGACATCGAATATTCTAAAACAGATGACACTTCACAGTTACACAAAACAATTCTTTCAGTTACTGAAGAAATAGTTAATTTTAGATTCAACACGGCAATTGCAGCATTAATTAAATTAAACAATTCAGTTGAGAAATTTTCTATGAATGATTGTGTCATAATACTTCAATTATTGTATCCATTTGCTCCACATTTAGCAGAGCATTTGTATCAACAAATAAGAAGTAAAATGAATAATTTGCCTCAATTGATTGAACATCTACAGTGGCCTACTTATGATCCTAAATTAATTGTCGAAACAAAAATAAAACTTCCAGTAAATATTGATGGAAAAATAAGAGATGTGCTAGAAATTGACATAAACACTACTGACGATGAAATAAAAATTTTAATATTACAAAACACAAAAATACAAAAATATTTACAACAAAGTTACAGTCTACAAATCATTAGAAAAGACAAACCAATAATAGCCAATGTCACTACAACTTAAAAATTGTTCCACGTAGAACAATTTGTTTTTTGCATTGCGTAATCATTTTCTAAGCAAATAACTAAAATGGCAAATCAAATTCTATTCATTAATCACTTTACATAAAGTGACATTGTTCCACGTGGAACAATTTAAATTTAGATCACATAATTTGATTCGTTATTGCAACGCAAAAAATAGTAGCTAAATCTGGTGTACAAATAACTAATTTCTCACTTCTGTGATAAAATCGATCTCTCTAAGCTCATAACTCAGACTAAAACAGTTGTTTGTCCTGGCATAGTAACAGAGATAAGACCTCCCCACATACACATGGCTTTAGATGAAAAATCTAATGTAGGAAAAGCTCCTGTCAAAACTTGAGGCTTGCCCACCATCCATGGCAAAATAGTAGCTGGTATACATGGTGCATATTGAATTGTACCTAAACTAGAAGCAATTATTGCCTGCACAGCAGGATTCGCAGGAGACATACACATTCCAAAAGATTTGATATTCACCAATGGAATATGATCCATAACAGTTGCTATTGGTTGAGCACTAGCCTGAACTCTACTAGATGGCAAAACAGTTAAATCAGACGGTACATTGCCCATACTAAACGGACATTGTAAGCACGCCCCATTACATACCACATTCATACTATTAACTACTATTACCTATAAATTAAAAAATCGCTAAATTTTCTAACACTCAAAATTATATAATTGTTCCACGTGGAACATTTCTTTTTATAATTTCTTTTTTATTATCTCTAAAATTTGTGAGCCGAAGAATAATGTTCCACGTGGAACAATTTTCTTACAACTTTGATTTGTTTTGCATATTACTAAATTTTAAATACGCAACGAGAAAATGCCTTATATCCCCATCTAAAACTTTCAACACTTGTGTTTCTGAATAACCAGTACGGTTATCCTTAATCATTTGATAAGGCTCCAACACATATGATCTTATTTGACTTCCCCAGGCATTTTCCTGTTTTTGTGCTAAACCTTCTTGTGCCCTCTGTCGTTGCTGCTCTTGCTCTAAAGCATACAATTTAGAAACTAACATGCTCATCGCCTGATCTTTGTTCTTATGTTGAGATCTATCATTTTGACACTGCACAGTAATATTTGTTGGAATATGCGTAATTCTTACAGCACTATCTGTAGTATTCACATGCTGTCCTCCAGCACCAGAAGATCTATAAGTATCTATGCGTAAATCTTTTGGATCAATATCAATTTTAATTTCATTACTTACTACTGGAGTAACATAAACGGAAGCAAAACTAGTATGCCTCCTACTGTTTGAATCAAAAGGAGAAATACGAACTAACCTGTGCACACCAGACTCACCTTTCAACCATCCGTATGGAAATGAACCAGAAGACCCAGATATTTTTATAACAGCAGATTTGATCCCGGCTTCATCGCCAAAAAGCTGATCAATAATGCTAAACTTATAATTATTCTTATTTAAATACATCGTATACATACGAAATAACATGCTAGCCCAATCCTGAGATTCGGTACCCCCAGCCCCAGCATGAAATTCCATATAACAATCAAAACTATCGGATTCAGCACTAAACAAAGTGTCGATATACCATGCCTCCGTTTTTTTTTCTAATATAAGTAACTCTTCATTAATCATATCTTGTAATACATCGTACTCATTCTCAATCATGCCTTCAATATCAGTAAATTCTTTGAAACAAACTGTATATGAATTGTACATCTCTTCCAGCTTTGATAGATTTTGCATAATATTCTTAGCATTGTCTGGATTATCCCATAAATTCTCAGATTCAGATTTTTTCTTTAATTCATCAATTCTACTCATTACATTTTCATTTTGTATTTTTTGACCCCAGAATGATAATTGATCTTTAATACTAGATAATTTTTCCAACGCATCTTGTTTGTTCATTTAATACAATTGTGAAATTATTTTATTTTAATGTCAAACCAGACCATATTTATAGAATTAACAAAAAATAGTACAATCTGATTATGATGAATGAGACTAATCAAATTGTGCATACTGATGTATTGGTTATAGGAGCTGGTCCTAGCGGATTATTTAGTGTTTTTATGCTTGGGCAAGTTGGACTGACAAATGTTACTTTGGTAGATTCTCTATCTGAAATTGGTGGCCAGTGTACAGCTTTATACCCAGACAAATACATATATGATGTAGCAGGATTTAAAGAAATTTATGCTAAAGATCTGATTGATAGGCTTTATGATCAAATGAATCAATACAACCCAAATATAATCTTGGATACAAAGGTTTCACAAATAAAGAAACATGAGGAACGATTCACAGTCACGTTAAGCAATGGCCAAAACGTAGAAACAAGAGCAATAATCATCGCATCTGGAGCTGGCTCTTTTTCACCTAAGAAGCCAGATTTAGAAGATATCGACAAATATGATGGTATTTTCTATAAATTGGAAAATCCATCACAATTTACTGGAAGTGTAGCAGTATTTGGTGGAGGAGACTCTGCTGTTGATTGGTGCCTAACCTTATCGGAGCATGCACGTGAAGTATTTCTAATACATAGAAGAGATAAATTCAGAGCTATGGACGGATCTTTGGAAAAATTAAAAGATATAGCGGGTGAGGGTAGATGTCAAATTTTAACACCATATGTACTACACAACATCAATTCAGATGAGAGTTATACAGTATCTTCTATAGATATCAAACATACAAAAACTAATGAAATAAAGAATATTTCAATCGACACGTTGATTCCATGCTATGGCCTACAAAGTGATAACGAGCTTTTATACGACATTGGAATTGATATGTACGGATCTAAAATTAAAATTATCCAAGAAAGCTGTGAAACTTCAATAGAAGGAATATATGCTGTGGGAGATTCTGTATTTTATCCCAACAGACATCACTTGATAGTTTGCGGATTCTCAGAAGCTGCTATAGCAAGTTTACACATAAGAAAAAATATTTTTTCTGAATCTAAATACATCAAAGAACCATACGTGGTATAAAAACTACTTAGCTTTTTGTTCCACGTGGAACAATTTATCTCTAAAATATCATGTCTAAAGCAAATTTATGTCATTGTTCTTATCCATTTATCTAAGATACAAGTTTGACTTTGTTTGAAATTTTCTACTGCTACTATGTTCCACATGGAACAATTTGCAATAAAAAACACTTTCATAAAACACCAACATTGATTTATATTCTTATGGTCACAAAGGTACATGCTTCTACACCGTATCAAAAAAGAATCAACTATATGTTCCACGTGGAACATATGCGAAATAGTTCTCTTGTTCAATTTTAATAGAATTGATGCATTGCAATTAATGAAAATCTATCCAACAATTGTTCCACGTGGAACATTAAGTAAGTTTAAAAAAATATCACAAATGCGCAAAAATATCTACATCGTGCCAACCTGCACAATCAAGCTTCACTCTATGTTTCAAAAATTCAAAACAAGCCATAGCTAAATCTTGTCTACCTTCTCTATTCAGCATGACATTCAATTGTTCTTGCAACTGGTGTAAGAATATAACATCTTTTGCAGCATAATGTTTCTGATCATCTTGTAGCTGATCCATACCCCAATCAGAAGACTGTTTATCTTTAGAAATATCTTCCCCAAGTAATTCTCTGCATAATTCTCGCAATCCATGCCTATCCGTATAAGTACGAACAAGTTTAGAGGCCAATTTAGTACAATAAATTGGATCAGGCATAATTTTGAAAGTTTGATATAACATAGCCATATCGAACCTGCCAAAATGAAAAATCTTTTCAATCTTCTTGTCTGACAAAATGCTAATCAAATTCTTAGCCTCTTTTACATCTTTATCTATTTGCACCAAATGACAGATTCCATCATTAAAAGTTAGCTGTACTAAACACAACCTATCTCGATATAAATGTAAACCAGTAGTTTCCGTGTCAATAGCCACTGAATCAGACTTTTGTATATTGTCTGGCAAATCATCCTTATGCACTAAAACTTTACAAGGTTGCCTTCCGTAATAATGAATATTCACCTATCTACAATACCATATAGAATTAATTATTCATACTGGCTATTTCAGCAATTTATAAGTATACATTCAAAATGAATATATAATGATATCAAATATTTATATTACTTGAAGCCTAATAAGATAGCCAAAAAGGTACTGATGTGCTATAACCTTGATGTGTGCCCGTAGCTCAGGAGGATAGAGCACAAGATTCCTAATCTTGAGGTCATGGGTTCAAATCCCTTCGGGCACGCATACGGTTGCTATAGTCACTGCTCAAGTTGATGCAGTTTAATATCTACAAACCTCTTCATCATCTTGGGGTGTGTTGTGGCAAAGTTATAGCAAACGACTCAATCTAAAAAATCCTCCAAAAACTTGAAATTTCGAAGTTACACCATTTTTTAACAAAGTATGTTATATTTTTAGCAACATGTTTAAATGGCTATTCAAACCTAAAAGAATTCATGCTTGCTTTTCTCATCCGTGCGTCGTTGTATCTGTAAAAGGCATGATCATCGATTATAATAAAGAATTTGCGATCATATTTGGAGAATCAAAACATAAGTTATTTTCTAATCTAGTCAACATAACTCATAACAACAATACGATTATTGCGAGCAATTTAGGGATAAAATGGGAATTAAATTACTTCCAAACTGGCACTAATGAATATCATGTGCTGTTTTTTAACTACGATGATTACAATTTCCTCAGTAATATTCCTGCACCGTTAGGAGTTGTGGATAAACATGGCAATATTATTCATCACAATAAGGATTTTTCTAAACATTTTAATATTACTGACCAAAAACACAATTTAAGCAGTTTTATCAAATTCAATCCAACTGACTTAAAAACTGTAGAAACTACTTGCGAATTAACAACAAATGATGGGACAGACTATACCATCAAATACAAACCGACTGCATGTAATATGTGGATTATATCTGTAACAGATAAAACAGAGATCCAGCTAATAAAAAATAAAATGATCAAAGCTCAACACTTACAATCTCTTGGACAATTAATAGCGAGTGTCAGTCATGATTTCAACAATATGTTTACAGCAACCAACGGATTTTGCGAAATGCTTCTTGAAAAAACAAAAAACACTGAAATATATGAAGATATATTGGAAATCTTTAAACATATTGAGAATGCTCAAGATTTATCAAAACAATTAGTGAAGTTTGTATCTGAACAAGATACAGAATATTGTAACCCATACGAGACGTTGTACGAATTGCAAAGAATACTATCAAAATTAGTAGGAGACAACATTACTATGGAATTTGATATAGAGAAAATTAATAAAACTATCAAATTAAGCAATAGTAATTTAAAGCGTATAATAATTAACTTGGTTATCAATAGTCGAGATGCCATCAAAGAATTTGGGACAATATCTATTTCTCTAAAGCTAGGGAAACGAAACAATATCATTATCGTAGTCAAGGACAACGGAATGGGTATTCCTAAAGAACACTTAGCTAATATATGTAAACCATTCTTTTCGACAAAACAGGATGGAACTGGTTTGGGCTTATCAAATGTATCACAGCTCATGAATCAATGTGGAGGAACTTTAAACATAAGAAGTTCTGCTACAGAATGTGTTGGTACAGAAATCACAATGAACATTCCAACTATCCAAACCACACATTCAAATAAGACAGATAAGCTACAAAATACGTCAATCAAACAAATCAAGATTTTACTAGTTGAAGACGAACCAGGAGTAAGAACTATTGTTTCTAAATCACTAAAAGCCCAAAATCATGAAGTTTATGAATCTTCA
The DNA here is from genome assembly GCA_023898705.1 of Alphaproteobacteria bacterium. GTDB lineage: Bacteria > Pseudomonadota > Alphaproteobacteria > CAJXXZ01 > 1604HC. Next base: position 294,935 of record CP060235.1, on the reverse strand, counting down.
AGTGGAATCGATGCATTAAAACAACTACAAAAGAAAAAATTTGATTTGCTAATCACCGATGCATCCTTACCAGAATTAAGCGGAGATAAATTATGCCATGAAATCCAAAAATTAGGCATTGCGATTAAAATATTAATTATATCCGGATACCCTGAAGAACTCATACAACAAAAATGTGATTATTACGACGCATTTTTAGGCAAACCATTTAACATTGCTCAACTGCTCAGCACAATACATCAACTATTTAGCTGAATTAGTACATAATAAGGGATGTTCATTAGAGTTAAATTGATATATTAAACAGATTATTTGTTTAAAATCTAATACCTTCTACAATCACAACAATCAAAAACATTCAACAAAACTAAGATTACTCCTCCACTGAAGCAAACAACAAACTCATACTTGCTTACACCATACGCTCGAGGGCACTATAGGGTTAGTGCTTTGTTTGCAAATCCCTTAAACTGCGAACCAATATATCTTGAAACTAATAATCCTGCACCTCCAACACACAAGGAAACTAAGCAACCCTCTGAGGAAAACAACACAATATTTGACTTTGCAATCCCAGCAATTTCAGATGAAACAATATGTCCAATCACTAACGCCACACCTGCAAGACACAACCCAACTAAATTTGGTACCAAAAAGTATTTGACAGTCCCCCAATACCCAACCTGTTTGACAAATTCCCAATAGTCAAATCCCGATGCTAGCAATTGAACAACCTTCCTATTTCCTTTGTCTAACGCCAAAATTAGTGCTGTATCGCCATTTTGATTCTGCAACTCCAAATTTGCACCCTTGCTAAGAAGCAACTTTACAATCTGAGAACGTCCCTTGTAAGAAGCCAACATTAGTGCCGTGTTCTTTTCCCCATTCTGCAAATTAACACTCGCTCTTTTTTTAATTAGTGCTTGTACAATATCTAAATGTCCACTCCACGAGGCAAACATTAGTGCTGTGGTGCCATCTTTGTTCCTCAAATCAACCTTTGCTTTGCTATCAAGAAGCATTTCTACAATACCTAGATGCCCCTTGAATGATGCCAACATGAGTGCTGTTTCGCAAACGCTATTCTGTAAATCAACCATTGCCTTACTATCAAGAAGCAGTTGTACAATCTCCTCATTCCCCAGATATGACGCCTTTATTAGCGGTGTAGTTTCATTTACATTCCGTACGTTAACATCGCAGCCATCTCTCAACAACTTTTCAACCTTTTGAACATTTTGCTTTTCTGTTGCATCTATCAACTCAGGTAAACGTAATCCAACTTCAGCAGGTGATGAAAACACCGGACCACAGTTTAAATTACTTAGCAAGATCCAACTTAGCATTATTTTACTCATATGCTTAAACATGACCACATAATAAACCAATTTTACAAATAATCAAATAACACAATTAAAAACATGGATCAGATTTTTCACGACATCCACGTTTATTTTTGTTTTGCAAATCAGTTTTGTTTTCTGCATTCTTTAGTAATCCTATGACCTCTTCATATCCAGTTTCTGATGCATACATTAGGGCTGTTCTGCCGTTCATATCCTGTAAATCAATATTTGCACCACTACCAAGAAGCACCTTTACAATCTCGACATGTCCATTTATTGCTGCCCACATTAATGCTGTACGACCGCCAGCATTTGCACGCACATCAACGTCCGCACCATGCGTAAGAAACTCTTTTACAACCGCGATGTGTCCAAAGACTGCTGCAGCATCTAGCGCTTCCCCCTCCAGAACATCTGCCCCACGCTCAAGGAGCTCCTTTACGACCTCGGTGTGCCCATATTCTGACGCAATCTCTAGTGCTGTTTGGCAATACCCATTCTCCAAATAAGCCTTGCACCGTGATCAATAAACATTTTTACAACATCTAAATGTCCATGTTCTGAGGCATACATTAGGGCTGTTCTGTCGTTCATATCCTGTAAAGCAATATTTGCACCACTACCAAGAAGCAATTTTACAACTTCAACATGTCCCCCGCGTGATGCTATCATGAGCGCTGTTGTACACAACTGCCACTCTTCATCCTCTTCATCAATCTTCGCACCATACTCAAGAAGCTCTTTTACAATCTCAGTATACCCGCCTATTGATGCATATCTTAATGCCGTCTGACCAATTTTATCGGCTAAATTAACACCAGCTCCATGGTCTATTAACAACTTGACAGCTTTAACATGTCCATATTTAGATGCAATCAGTAACGGAGTCTCTCCACCAGCACAATTTAAATTATTTAGTAAGATCAAACTTAACATAATTGTTTTAAAATTCATCATGTCTGCATTCTAACATTAATTAAAAAAGATGAAAACTAATTAAAAAAGATGAAAACTATCATCGCATTAACAATTATATTCTAGTTTTTGTTGTGGGTTAGACTAATTGTATTATAGAAATCGGAGCGCCGTCTCCTCTTCTAACACCAGCTTTGATTACTCTTGTATATCCACCATTTCTGTCTTTATACATTGAAGCTAGTTTATCAGAAACCTTCTTCACATATTCCCTATCATTAAAAATAGACACAAGCTTTCTAATAGAAGCTAAATCTCCATTCTTAATTAACGTAATCACCTTTTCTGCAAAAGGCCTACAAGCAGAAATTTTAGCCCTAGTGGAACAAATCTGACCAGCATCCAAAAAGGATCTAACCAGGTTTTTCAACAAAGCCTTCCTATGCCCTTGTCTTCTATTTAACTTTATCTTCGATACTTTATGATACATTATTCACCTTCCTTCGGTCTCATCGCATCCCAACCTTTAATTTTCAAACCTAACCTTAAATCCAATTTAATAGATAGAGCCTTCTCTATATCTTCTATAGTTCTCGCACCCAATCTTTTCATAGAAGCAATCTGATCACGTGTATATTGAATAAGATCACCAACATAAGTCAAACCTTCTTCTTCAATAAATCTCTTCGCCCTTCCAGCCAAATCAAGGGTGCTTGTCTTTTCAAACCAGCGTGAATCTTGTACCTCTTGAGGCAAAACACCTTGCTTTTCTACATCATCGACATAAGACACCATTTGACTAAATTGCTTTATAAGAATGTTACAAGCTTGTTCAAAGGCATGCTTAGGTTCTACAGACCCATCAGTCCTGATAATAAAATTAACTCTGTCTAAATCAGTTTTTTGTCCAACTCTAACATCCGCAACTTCGTAAGACACCCTAAGTATAGGACTAAATGATGCATCCAATTTGATATACTCATCAGGAATTGAAAGCATACTAGCATCAACATACCCAACACCAGATTGGACAAAGATTTCTAATTCAAATGTCACATTAGAAGCTAGAGTACAAATGTATTGATTAGCATTCAACACCTCAACGCCACTAGCATAGTCAAACATATGAGCATAAACAGGACCAGGCGTATCAATCTTCATGTGCAACACAAAAAAATCTAAAGTGGACCTAAAAACGATCTTTTTTAGATTGATTATTATATTTTCAACATCTTCTGAGATACCATCAATATAAGAAAAGATATGACTTACTCCCTTGATTTTTATTCCAGTAATGGAAAAGCCTGGTATTGAAGAAAGCAAAACTCTCCTTAAAGGATGAGCTAATGTAACACCGTAACCACTAGGAAGAGGGCCAATGCTGGCTGAAAATTCCAAGGAATTATCCTCGAAAACCTTCTTATAATCTTCTACAACCTTATCAGACTTTAAAACATCACTAAACTCAGGCAAAGTTTCAACATCCTTAAACACGTCTACTCCTTGGCATTCTAACTCCATTAAAAGGAATCCCAGTTCTATCTTCTAATTCCTTGATTCTAAAGTTTCTTCCATCTAAAGTCTTTACAGCTGCATCTCTACCACTACCAAATCCTCTAAAAATTATGGAAATACTGCTCACCCCTAAAGCTGTCATCTTATTAGCTAAATCGTTAGCTGCAGTCTGAGATGCATGAGGAGTAGACTTCCTAGCCCCTTTAAAACCAACAACACCAGGTGAAGACCATGCTACAACCGCCTTAGTCTTATCACAAAAAGCTGTCAAAATCGTGTTATTTGAACTAGAATTTACGTGAACTTGCACGTGAGGGTAAACAACCTTCTTCCTGCTCTTAACTCTCTTCACTTTATTCATACTGCAACTCTCTTCCTAGCTCTAGCAGATTTAGCATTAGACTTTGTTCTTTGTCCTCTAACAGGCAAGCCATACAAATGCCTTCTACCCCTTAAACTTCCGTTAGCTTGAAGTCTCTTAATGTTATTATTGACTATTCTTTGTAAATCAGCACCAGTAACATATCCATTCTTTTCAATTATCTCTCTAAGCTTAACTACATCAGCATCAGACATATCCTTAACTCTAAATGAATCATCTATGTTCATTTCATCGCATATAACCTTGGCCCTATGCCCACCTATACCATATATCCTTCTTAAAGCATACCTAAAAACCATTTTGTCAGGCAAAACGACACCATAAACTCTCAACTCTAAGGACCTCCAACCAAACCATTATAAATAATAATCAAAAAAAAGCAACAATGTAGAAGTTAATTCTATTTCTTTAGGTAAATTATTCATGTTAACATACCATGAATTTAAAATTAATTATAAAATAAAAATTGCTAAATGGGCAAACTTGAACTGAGCACTAAATTGAAAATTAAAACAGTTTTACTACTATGCTAAAACAAAAGTTGTAAAGCCTAAGCCTGCGATTTTGATATTAGATCCATAATACTACAGGTCACTTCTTCTAAATTTCGATCAGCATCGATCGAGTATAAAACACTTTTAGCTATATAAAAATTTTTTATATCGTGGAACTCTTCATTATAAACATTAATCCTGTTATTTACAGCTTTGGTTGAACAATCATCCTTACGCTTAAAAATATCGTCGACTCCACATTCTAAACAATATTTATCAGTCGCATTATTAAGACATAATATGGCACCACATTGATTACAAATATACCTATGCTTAATCCTATCTATAATAGAATTTTCAGAAATTTGAAATTCTATAACTAAATCAATTCGTGCATCTCTTTCTTGCATCAGTTTATCTAATAAAACTGCTTGTTCAATATTTCTAGGTATTCCATCAAAAATAAAGCCATCTTTAGAATCAATATTCTGTCTCAAAAGTTCTTCTATTATATCTAAAGTAACTAACTCGCCTTCATCAATTCTTTTCTTTATTTTCAATCCTAAATCTGATTTTTTATCACATTCATCACGAAGCAAGTCACCAACAGAAATCAAATTTAACTCAAATTTCTTGGCAATCTCTAACGCTTGAGTCCCTTTACCAGATCCAGGTAATCCTAAAAATACTAAATTCAACCCCATTATCTTTTAAACCTACCAACTTTCAGCTTTGCAGAAGCAATATAAGAGCCAATATGTGCGAAAAATTCTAATGTAACACCAACGACAATTAACAAACTAGTTCCACTAACATACATTTGGCTATTTCTTCCTAAGACAATATCAGGAAACAGTGAAATAAACGCGAGATAAACAGCTCCAAAAAAAGTGACTCGATTTATTAAGCTTTCAAAAAATTGCTGAGTTTTCTTTCCAGGAAGCTTTCCTGGAATATAAGCTCCACTTTTTTGCAAATTCTCAGCTACTTCTTCAGGATTAAACACCATACTAGCATATACGAACGCAAAAAACACAATCATGAATAGTTTGAGCAAAATGTTCAAACTCTCTTTCGATAAAAAGCCTTTAACATATTCCAGCCCAAAAAAACTTAAAATACTATTTAACCCTAACATAAGAAAGCCCAAAAAGATTTGAGCAAACATAGGAGGTAATACACCAGAAACGTTCAATTTAATAGGAATTTCAGGTTTAGAAATTTTAGCAATAAAATTCATTTGATTTGGATATTGTATAGTAACAGGTCTAATTACAGACTCTAAAGTTACAATAAGCAAGATCAAACCTAATACAATCGCTATATATACTATGGACATCCAAAAAGAAGATGTACCATAAAACATACCAGCTAATAACTGTAAAAATGCGTAAAAAGTCCCACTAATGATATTAACAAAGATTAATATTGAAGATCCATTCCCGATACCTCTACTAGTAATTTGTTCTGAAAACCACATAGCTAAGAATGTCGACCCAACCATAGAAATGACAGTAGAAATTTTAAAGAAATATCCAGGATACATCACCAATGATGAATTAGCATCACTCATATACTCCAAAGCAAATGCAATAGAATAAGACTGAAAAACAGCTAATGCAAGAGTTAAATATCTAGTATATTGCTTTAATTTAGCCTGCCCGGAAGCTCCATCCTTTTTCAATTCTTTCAATCTAGGAATAGATGAAGAAAGTAACTGAATGACTATACTGGATGAAATATAAGGACCTAACCATAATGACATAATAGACATTTGTTCTAAAGCTTTACCTGAAAACGAGTTGAAAATTCTAAATAAGCTACCATCCATTTTTTTGGAAATAAAACTTGATAACACCTCTAAATCTATACCAGGCAATGGCACAAATACAGCAAACCTATACAAACATATAATAAAAAAGGTAAAACCAACCCTTAAAGCAATATTCCTAAAATTACTTATGTTTGTAGCTAAAAAATTCATATTTGTCCTTCTAATTCTACTTTCCCTTTTGCAGATTCTATAGCTTTCCTGCATCCTTCGCTAATTTTATGAACCTTCACACTGACTGGTTGATTTGGCACTTGAGCACCTATAATTTTTAATTTACTGTACTTTTTACTAGCCACAATACCTGCGGATTTTAAATAATCCAAATCAATCAATTTAGTAGAATCAAGTTTGCCACTTTCAAACAAATCAAATAAATCACTTGAATTCATCACATAAGTAGTCTGCTTTTCCACATTATGAGATGTGAAACCTATCTTAGGCAATCTCCTGTGCAAAGGAGTTTGTCCACCTTCAAATCCCTTAATTGACACACCTGATCTAGCACTTTGTCCCTTATGACCAGCACCAGAAGTTTTTCCAGTACCAGAACCTATACCTCTACCGACTCTTTTTCTGTCTTTTTTATTAGAGGGTTTTTTCAAATTAAATACCATAGTAAATAAGATAGCAAATAAATTGAAAAATACAAAGATACCCAGTGATATAAATCATAGGCAAAATTAATCAATAAATTTACAGACTATAGTTTATGGCTAAATTTTTACCATAACTTGATTATTTGTAAAGTTGGTTTACTATCTAGTTATGTTTGACAATTTACATAAAAACAATTTACATAAAATAATATTTGCTATGGTCATAGCAAGTAATTTAAATTGTGGTTCACTTATGTCTGCCAGAGGTGCTTCATTAATGTGTTTAGCACGGTATGGGAATGTAAAAAGTATTCGTAATATGTCTAAGTATGTCGACGTTAACAATGATTATGGACCAATATCACTGATGAAGGTGTCAAACGAGAGCGGTGAGATTATAAAATTTTTTCTTGGTCACACTGTAGATGTTGATATAAAGGATCAATTTGGTAGAACGGTACTAATGTGGGCATCAGCAAGAGGAAACGTGGAAATTATACAAATGCTTCTTAATCGTGATGCAACAGTTAATTTACAGGATGATTATGGATTTACAGCTCTAATGTGCGCATCACTAACAGGAAACTTAGAAGTCATACAAATGCTTCTTAATCGTGGCGCAACAGTTAATTTAGAAGATGACCACGGATTTACAGCACTAATGTGTGCATCGGAGTATGGGCACCTCGATGCGGCAAAATTGCTCCTCGATCATGGTGCAAATGTTGGTTTAAAGGATACATGGGGGAAAACAGCATTAATTTGGGCATCACAAGGAGGGCATCTCAATGTGGTAAAATTGCTCCTTGATCATGGCGCAAAAGTTGATTTAAAGGATATATCTGACAAAACAGCTCTAATGTGTGCATCAAAAAATGGCCATATGGATGTTGTAAAAATGCTTCTTAATCACGGTGCAAATATTGATCTACAGAATAAATGGGGGAAAACAGCTCTAATGTGTGCATCAAAAATGGGACATAGCGATGTTGTAAAAATGCTTCTTGCTCGCGGTGCAAATGTTGATCTACAGAATAAATGGGGCAAAACAGCACTAATGTTAGCATCAGAAAATGGACACAGCAAAGTTGTAAAATATCTAGAAGACAACCGTAAAGCTCGCTGATTTATAACTATATTTCTTGTTTTAATTGCTTGTTCACTATGTTATAACTAAACATGTTGAATTTTAAAACAAGCATACTCAGTTTGATATTAGTAAATGATTTAAATTGTATTGTTGGGGACACACCGTTAATGCTTGCATCTCGGAATGGACATCTTGGAACTGTGCAATTCCTAATTGCAAATGGAGCTGATGTTAATTTATATAATTGTCGTGGCTACACAGCACTAATGCGAGCATCACTCATGAGACATATAGATGTTGTAGAAGAGCTGCTTAAACATGGTGCAAAGGTTGATTTGCAGGAAGGGTCGTGGCACAACACAGCTCTAATGGAAGCCGGATGTTCAGAAATTGTAGAAAAGCTTCTTGCTAAAGATGCAAATATTAATTTACCAAATAAGCGTGGCGTAACAGCTCTAATGCGAGCATCAGAAGACGGACGTGTAGATGTTGTAGAAAAGCTTCTTAAACATGGTGCAAATGTTGATTTGCAAAATGAGGAGGGCGTAACAGCTCTAATGAATGCAGCTCTCAATTCATATGTAGATATTGTAAAAATGCTTCTTGATTATAGTGCAAATGTTGACTCACACGATAGAGATGGCCAAACAGCTCTAATGTTGGCAGCACAAGTTGGGGATGAGGATGTTGTAAAAATGCTTCTTGATTATGGTGCACAGGTTAGTTTGCAAGATGATGCTGGTTGGACGGCACTAATGTTGGCATCAGATAATGGATATGAGGAGATTGTAGGATTATTACGTAATACTAGAAATGATACTGATTCGCAAAGTAAAAGCAAACGTAGATGTGTCGAAAAAACTAATTAGTGTTCTTAAATTTAAATAAAAGAAAACTTACTTCTCACAAAAGTAGCATTGTACCTTTTTGAGTCGAATTACAAAATAGCATCTAAGTCTTAGATAATTAAGTAAAATTTTCACTTAAATAAGTTGTAGAAATTTAAATTTTGAAATCAATATAATATTTGTGATTCAACAAAAACAACTTATATCCAATTTAAAAAACTTTTAACCCAGGCGTGAAAATATCAGAAAACAAAATCACAAATCAACAAATATCATTAATCAAACTAGCCAAAACTTTAACCAAACATTTTAGCTTCAACACATAGAACTTGACTTACGGAGACTCGCAGACAATTCCAGAACTCAATTTAAAATATTGAAACAGTAACAACAAAACAAATAAAACAATGAAACATCAAAATTAGGATAACTAATCAAACAATTTTAGCAGCTTCAACACCAAGAACTTGGCTTATAGGTACGCCTCTACGTGCAGCAATAACCCTAGGAGATTGTATAGCAAATAGTGCTTTGAACAATGCTTTAATTACATTGTAAGGATTTGTACTACCCAAAACTTTTACAACAGCATCCTTCACACCCAGTGCTTCCAACGCTAAACGCACCACTTCACCAGAAATAATACCGCTTCCTTCAGGCGCGCTCCTTAAACAAATCCTTGTACTACAGTATTTTGCTTCCATATCATGGTAAAAAGTCCTATTATCCCTTAAAGGAACCCTAAACATAATAGAAGATGCCTTATCTATAGATTTCTTCACAGCGTCTGATACTTCTTTAGCTTTGGCTAGACAATAACCAACTGAACCTCTACCATCTCCAACGATAACAAAAGCAGATACACGCTGCCTTTTTCCTCCCTTAGTAACGGCAGAAATCCAATTCAAAGCAAGCACATTCTTAACCAAATTATCTTGAGGTTTTCTCTTCTCAAACCTTTTCATCTGTTTAAAAGAAGCGTTAGGCTTTACTTCAGAATTACTTAATACTTTTTCCATTAAAACACCAATCCATATTTTCTAGCTGTATCAGCTAACATCTTGACACATCCATGCATTTTCCAACCACTTCTGTCAAAAACAACTTTAGTTACATTTTTTTCACGCAAAACTTCCGCTATTCTCTTGCCTACCCATTCACTGCCGGCCATACCATACGGCTTGACATTATCAGCTCTGCATTCTTTTGAATTTGAACTAGCAGAAGCAACTGTGTGACGCTTAGCATCATCTATAGCTTGTACGTAAATAAACTTATTTGATTTAAAAACACACAATCTTAAAGAAGATGGATCTTTTTTCTTAATTTTTAAATTATGCCTGATCCTCTTGCAACTTCTTATAAACTTAGCACTTAACCTAGACATTATCTCTTTCCTGCTTTCTTTCTAATAAATTGACCTTTACGTCTTATTTCTCCACCTTTATATGGGCGAGGCTTCCTCTTTGACTGTACATGAACCACAAACTGGCCAACTTGTTGCTTATCTATACCAGATATTTCAACTACGTTTGGTTTAGGACACACAACAGTAAGTTCACTAGGGATATCCAATATTATAGGATGACTGTAACCTAACTGCATTTCCAATCTTCCCTCAACAACAGCAGCCTTATAACCAGTTCCAAATAAATCTAAGGTTTCTACAAACTTTGTATTTACGCCCAAAATAGCAGACTTAATCAAAGATCTCATGGTTCCCAACATTGGATAGTCGGCTTTAGATACATCATCCTTAGGCAATATTTGGACAGAATTATCTGACACAGCCAAATTAATAAAATGTGGAATATTTATCTTACTCTCCCCATTAACACCGGAAATAGTAAGTACATTCTTGTCAAACGCAATTTTAACATTTTCTCCAAACATAATAGGATTTCTTATAAGTCTAGACATCAATACACCTCACACACAATTTCGCCACCTATACCACGGTTATAAGCTTCTACATCGGACATGACTCCTTCAGAAGTAGATAACACTAAGAGCGAAAATCGCTTTTTTCTTAATTTAGAAAGCTCTGATTTTCCTAAATAGATTCTCCTGGATGGCTTAGACACCATAGATAATTTTCTAATCACAGGAATACCAAAATTATCATACTTTAAACTAATTACTATATCCCCATCTACAATAGAAACACCATTAAAAAATCCTTCTTGGCACATTACCTCAAACACTTTATGAATAAAGTTGGACTTCCTAATCTTAACTTCTTCTCTTCCTGTCAAAATAGCATTCTTTACCTTTGACAAACCATCAGCTATTAAACAACTCACTTAACCCTCACCAACTGAACTGTCCTACACCAGGCAAATAGCCGAGTATGGCAAATTCCTTTATTTTATGTCTGCACAATCCAAAATCTCTATAAACTCCTCTGCCTCTACCAGTTAGTTGACATCTATTCCTATATCTAACAGGAGAGCTATTACGAGGTAGCTTATTTAACTCGTGCATTAATTTCAATCTTACATCAGGAGCGATAGTCCTGCTCTTCAATTGCCCTTTAATTTCGTCTCTTCTCTCTTTATATTTTTGACATAGCAATTTCCTATGCAAATTTCTATATATCATACTTTTCTTAGACATGCTTAGCCCTCTCTCTAAATGGAAAATTCAAACCCAGAAGCAAAGATTTACATTGCTGATCTGTTTTTGCAGATGTAACAAAAGCTATGTTCATCCCAAATGAAAAATCATCGCTACTTTCAAAAAAGACAGAATGATCTTTGATTCCTAAATTGTAATTACCATTACCATCGAACGCATCAACAGCAATCCCTCTAAAATCTCTCACTTTAGGCAAAGTCAAATATACAAGTCTATCAATAAAATTGTACATTTTATCCTTCCTTAGAGTAACTAAGATACCTGATATCATTCCTTCTCTAACAGCAAATCCAGCCACAGATTTTTTCGCCTTTGCTTTTACAGGCAATTGACCAGTAATTTTCATAATCTGATCATAAATAAATTCCACCTTAGCAGAATCTTTAATAAATCTACCACAACCTGCACTAATAACTACCTTCAACAAACGAGGAACAGAAAAATCATTTGTTAAATTTAGATCCTTTTTTAAATTAGGAACAATCTGTTGATGAAATAAATTACCTAAACGACTAGTCATTTTCTCACCTCTGCACCATTCTTCTTAAACACAAGCTTTTTCTTCTCTCCTGTGATATCATACTTAACCTTAGCAGCTTTTCCATCCAATACATGTGCCACATTAGAAATATCTATAGGACGTTCAACGGAAATAATACCACCCTGATTCTGTCCATCAGATTTTTTATGCAGTTTCTTTTCATTAACCCCTTTAACGAGTACCTTATGATTCTTACGATCAACTGCGAGTATAGAACTAACTTTTCCTCTGTCAGATCCAGTTATAACTATGACCTTATCACCAGATTTAAACTTATACTTAGGCATCAGTGAACCTCCTCAGCTCTAGATGTAATATTCTGATCTATAACTCTACAGGACCTATCTACAGCCCCAGAAATTCTAGTACCGATCGATTCTTTCTTCTGATTTAACAGCACTACAGAATTAGAAGAATAACTTACCAACACTCCATCAGATTTATTAACCTTAGCTTTTGTAGTAACAATAACGGCATCATATACATCACCTTTTTTCACCGTACCATTTGGTTCAGCCTTAATAACAGAGACTTTAACAATCATGCCAACACCTGACTTCCTTCTGGAACCCATACCAATACATCTAACCAATTTTGCACCCGAATTATCAGATACATTCATCACAGTCTGTTTAATAATCATACTCCATCTCCCGTAAAACACCAACTTTTCCTTTTGGAAATAGGTGCGCAAGACTTAACTTTGATATACTCACCTACAGAACACTGATTGTTAGGATCATGTATTAAAAACTTCTTATTTCTTCTAACAATTTTCTTATAAATTGGGTGTGTATACTCTCTCCTAACTAAAATAGATACAGTTTTATCAGAAGATTTTGATACCACCCTTCCATACATATACTTAGTCATTCTTCACCTCTGCTTTTTTGCTCTTCACTGCAGTCTTAATTCTAGCAATCTTCTTTCTTATTTTTTTTAAAGAAGAAGTATCCTTTAGGGATTTCCTAGAATGATGCATTTTAAGCTCCAGATAGTTACTGTACATTGACTCTAAAGATTCTTTTTCAGACATACAATGAAAATCTACTATAAAACAATAATAAAGTCTATAGCCACATCATCGATAAAATACATGCTTATTCACTAAAAAATAATATCTTAAACTTTTGGAAAGTGCATAATCCAGTTAACGTAAACGATAAAAGCTTATACCATTTTAATTCGACAAGCATATAGCATCCCATGCTGCTCAAATTGAATTTATGCTGTAATCGACATATGCATTGCAATCAAGTAAGCATTTATAATATAAGCAAACACGAATATATTTATGCCTTCATTTGTTACTTTACCACATTTATTTAAAGAATCAGTATGGCAAAACAGCACTAATGTGGGCATCAGAAAATGGGCATAATGATATTGTAGCGCTACTAAAGAAATCTCATAAGTTTAACAATGTTAAAACTATATTGTAAGCTAGTCATATTTTAATTATTTATTGACATGTTATAATATAAGCATGAAGGATTTTAGAATAAGTATATTAGGTTTCCTCTTGATAAGTAATTTAAGTTGTGAGCCTGGGGACGCTCCATTGGTGATTGCTTCTCAAGGTGGGCATGTCAAAGCTATTGAGGTTCTTGTTAAATGCAATGCAAATGTTGATTTACAGGCTAAGGATGGCTTTACAGCACTAATGTGTGCATCAATAAAAAGGGATGTGGATGTTGTGGACAAACTTCTTGCTCAAAATGCAAATGTTGATTTACAGAATAAGGATGGCAAAACAGCACTAATGAGGGCATCAAAAAATGGGCATGCGGATGTTGTAGAAAAACTTCTTGAATACAATGCAAATGTTGATTTACAGGATAAGTGTGGCGAAACAGCACTAATGTGGGCATCAGAAAGAGGGCATGCGGATGTTGTAGCGCTACTAAAGAGTGCAACTGATGATGTTGAATCACGAAGTAAAAATAAACGTAGATGTTTTAAAAAGAACTCTTAGGTTTTAATTGTTTGGCATCTATCAAATAGCAACTCACAACTACAACTCAACACCGTACCAAGTAAGAGTTTCACAGATACTGCCAAAAACACAAGTCAACACATAATACAAGTAATAAACACTTAATACTTTAAGAAAAGTTTCTACTATGAACAAACTTTGACTTTATAGGAAGTTTCGCAGCTGCTCTAGCAAATGCTTCTTTAGCCATATCTTCAGATACACCTGAGATATCAAATAAAATAACTCCAGATCTTACCATAGCAACATATCTATCTATGCTACCTTTACCACTACCCATTCGGACTTCAGCAGGTTTAGAGCTGATAGGAGAGTGGGGGAAAATCCTAATCTCGAGTTTTCCTGCACGCTTAACATAACGCCTAATCGCACTACGACAAGCCTCAATCTGGCGTGCACTGATCCTACCACAATCCAAAGCTTTTAACCCATACTCACCTTTGACCAAAAAATTACTGGTAGCCACCGAGGTGGATACTTTTTTCCAACCATACTTATAAGGTCTTCTTCTTGGCTGTAACATTTACTTCCTTACTCCTTTATTAATCCATACTTTCACACCACACAAACCAGAATTTGTTTTAGATGCGGACAAAGCATAATCTATATCAGCTCTAATTGTTTGTCTAGGAACACTTCCTTCAGATATTTTGAATTGTCTTGCGATCTCAACTCCACCAAGTCTTCCAGAACACTCTACTTTAATACCCTTAATACCAGATCTCATAGCATCTCCAATATATTTCTTTATAAGAAACTTATATCTCTTTCCTTTACAAAGATCAAAAGCTATCTTATCAGCTAAACATTGAGCATCTATTTCTGGCTTCCTAATAGGATTAACCTGTATTTTTAGATTGATATTCGGACCCAATATAGAAGAAACTCTTGCCTTGAGCCATTCTAAATCCTGTCCAGCTTTTCCTATAATAACACCAGGCCTAGAAGCTTCTATATCCAACTGTATATTGTTAGCGATTCGAGTTACGTGAACCTCTGACATACCCCAACCATGAACTTTGTTCATAGCTTGCAACAGTGATCTAATTTTAGCATCCTCTATAACATACTTACTATAATCTTTATAGTTAGCATACCAATCCGACTTATATTTTCCACCCCATAAATTAAACAAAGGGACCTTATTTCCCATTTACACCCTCAGCTTTCAAAATAACTCTCAAATTAGTATGAGCTCTCCATTTAGAACCAACTCTTCCTCTTCCTTTAAATTCAATTCTTTTTAAGTACTTTCCTCTACCTACTAAAATCTCATTTATAGTCAAACTACCTTCAATCCCCTTATCATTAGCGTTAGAAAGTGCGGAACTCAAAAGTTTTCTCATTGTATCACAGTATTTACCTTTTTTAAAACCCAACTGTCCTATCACCTTCTGAACATTAGAGCCTCTGATGGACCTGGCTAGCATGCTAAAACAGAAAGGCTTACCATGTATATTTTTAAAACTAGCACTAACAAAATTAATCATTTCTTAGACACCTTTCTGTTTCCGTGAGGTTGGTGCTTCCTAGTAAATGAAAATTCCCCTAATTTGTGCCCAACCATGCTTTCAGTTACATAAACTGGTATAAATTTCTTACCATTATGAACAGCAAATGTCATAGAGACAAAAGATGGAATAATTGTTGATCTCCTGGACCAAGTCTTTATAGGAGAAGTCTTTTTCAACTCTTTATGTCTCACAACATGTTTGATTAAGTGATGATCTACAAAAGGCATCCTTCTAGGGAAAGTTGTACCTCCACCATTTGCTTTTTCATCTTGATTTACGAGATTGTTTTCCAATTGATTCACTTCTTCCTCCTTTCAATTATAAATTTATTGTGTTTTCTAACTGGTCTGGTTTTTTTACCTTTGGTAGCCAATCCCCAAGGAGAGCAAGGGTGTCTTCCTCCAGAAGTCTTTCCTTCTCCTCCTCCATGTGGGTGGTCAACAGGGTTCATGGCAACACCTCTAACATGAGGTTTAATACCTCTCCATCTATTTCTGCCTGCTTTACCGATCTTTCTGTTTTTATGATCTTCATTTGAAACAGATCCGATAACACACTTACAATCTCCCAAAAACTTTCTTTTTTCACCAGAAACTAATCTTAGTATTGTGTACTCGCCTTCTTTTCCTAAAACAGAACAAAAAGTACCAGCAGATCTTGCAATTGCAGCTCCATTACCAGGAGACAATTCAACACTATGAACCTGTACACCAGAAGGAACATTTCTTAAAATCGTTGCATTTCCATTTAAAATCTCAGCAGAGTCAGAAAATTCAACCACACTACCAACTACAAGATTAGCAGTAGCCACAACATACTTCTTAATATTCTCATCATCGTGTTTTTTTACTAAGCTCAAAAAAGCGCTTCTAGCAGGATCATATTCAAAGCGTTCTACAACCCACTTATTACCCCACACAGATCTGTCATAAAAAGATACATCTCGCAAAACTTTCTTATGGCCTCCACCAATATATCTAACTGTCAACTTTCCAGAAGAATTTCTACCACCACTTCTAGCTACTCCACGAACAAGACTCTTATGAGGTTTACCTTTCCACAATTCTCTCTTATCTACTAAAACTGTACCTCTTTGACCTGGGGTCGTAGGAGGCAAACGTCTCAATTTAGCCTTTTGACTCGTAATTTGTTGCTTCCTTACACTATTTTTTCTAGGATACGAAAAATTCCCTGAACTACCTTCTTGATTTGACTCACCATTTCTTTGCGAAAAACTATTTGACTTATATCGTTGACCTGTACCTTCTCGTTTTATCCTATTGTCTCCCCTACGATGCGAAAAATTCCTCGAGCTACCTTCTTGATTGGATCGACCATCCACTTGAGAAAAATTTCTCGATGCAGACTTATCTCCAGCGCCTTCTTGACTCATCATATCATTTCTTCTATCAGACGAAAAACTTCTTGGCCCACTCTGATTCCTTCTACCACCAGTAGAAAATCCAAAACGCCTAGCTTTAAACTTCTGATTTGTATTCTCTTGTTTCATTCTGCAACCTCTTTAATTTTATTAATATCTTCAGGAGCGACCTTAATGAAAGCTTTTTTAAAGCCTTTGCGCACTCCTTTAACTCCTTTGTAATGTTTTGTTTTAGGCTTAACATTACACGTATTTACAGAAACAGGAGAAATTCCAAAAATATTTTTACACATTTCTCTAATCATAATCTTATTTACATGCTTTGCAAAAATTAGAGAAATAACACCCATATCCAATAATTTAAATGACTTTTCGGAAAATACCATGCCCTTAAATAGCTTTGTAATATTCTCACTATTTGTTAATTTCACATTAACCTACTTTCTATTTCTTTAATCGTCTTAAGATCTAAAGCTATAAGATTATGATTATATAAAGAATAAGAATTCAAACCAGCAGACAAAAGTAAGTTTATATTTCTAGCCTTTCGACTACCCGCAATCATGTTCTGATCAAAATTATTAGATAACAAAAGCACTTTTTTCTCGCCATTACAACCAATATTATTTATAAATTCTACAAACTCTCTAGTTTTAGTGCCCTTATAGTTCGTAAAATCATCAATAACAACAATTTCTTTCTCTCTTACTTTATCAGATAAAAACATACGCAAAGCCAATGCTTTTACCTTCTTATTTAATTTAAACTTATAAGATCTTGGAATTGGACCACCATAAACTCCACCACCAGTAAAATGAGGAGCTTTTCCATTTCCTTGCCTTGCCTTACCTGTCTCTTTCTGAGCCCTGATTTTTTTTGTAGAACCAGCAACATCAGATCTCCCCTTAGCACAGTGTGTTCCTTGTCTTGCATTGGCTCTATGCCATCTAATTGCCTCATAGGAAATATAATCGTTCATAGGACAATCAAAGACTTTAGAGTCCAAAGCTACATCGCCAACATTTTTACCATATATATCAACAACATTTAACACTAATGGATTACTCACAACAACTCTCCTTTAGAAACACTCTTAAAGACAGAACAATAAGCACCTTTGTAACCAGGCACAGCCCCATATACACCGATAATAGAACCATTTTTAGCTATATTTGATTCTTCTTCCAAATATTTCAACTTAACATTTTTAATGGTAACTTTCTCATTACCATACCTTCCAGCCATTTTCTTATTCTTAAAAACCCTACTTTGATCACGAGTACCTGTAGAACCATGACTTCTGTGAGATCTAGACACACCGTGTGTAGCCCTCAATCCACTAAAGCCCCATCTTTTCATTGGACCAGTAAATCCTCTACCCAAAGTGTAACCCTGAATATCTACCAAATCATCTAATTTAAAAAAGTCTGAAACTTTAACAGCTTCGCCAAGGGTAAATTTAGAAAGGTCATTCACCCTGAATTCTTTAATTTTTGCAACTACTCGCGCATCATTCGAAACCAAACCATGCTGCTGTTTGTTCCAAGACTTAAGTTTTGAATAACCAAAACCCAAAATAACAGCAGAATAACCATCTCTATTTAAAGTCTTAAAACCAACCACAACAGGATCTTCAACATGCAATAAAGTCAAAGGTATAAACTTACCATCACAATCATGTTGAACCATGCCAACCTTTTTACACAACAATCCAAAATTTTTCATGTTTTTACCTCAATCTCTACAGATGCAGGAATAGAATTCCCATCTATAGCATCCATTACTTTTTTAGAAGCAGGGAACTCAATCATTCTAGTTCTTACAAATCGCTCAAACTGCTGTCTAGCTCTCTTATCTATGTGAGGGCTAGTTAATACAGTCCAAACCTTTTTCTTCTTAGGCAAAGGAAGAGGTCCCAATACTTGCGTTGATCCAATAATTTTATGGATACTACTAACCAAATTGGCAACACATTCATCTAACACTTTAACATCAGAAGATCTAAGAATAGCTCTGATCGAACCAGCCCTTTTATTTTTAGCTCTTTTTTTATATATAGACCCCAAAATTTTTGACTTAGATTCACTATCAGAACTTGTAATAGAACTTTGAGACTTGCTTGTATCACCTGGCACTGAAACCTCCGCGCCAAAATCTTTATTTTCATTATTCATCGACATATACAATCCTCTAAAAGACTAACGCATGTAAGCAAATAAATCAATATCATCATTTACTCCTATGCTTTTCCTTTTTCAATTCTTCTTCTTTTGATCTAGCGTGCGCATACTTTTCAAATGTCATAGAAAATGTAGCTCTACCCTGAGTTTTAGATCTCAATTCATTAATATATCCAAACATATTAGCCAAAGGAACTTCCTGCTTAACGATAACTGTACCTCCAGGCAAATAATCCTTATCCTTAAACAATCCTCTTCTGCTTGCCAAATCACCTTCGACGCTTCCTACATAATCTTCAGGACAAACTACTTCAACACTCATAATAGGTTCTAATAATTTAGATCCACTAGACATAGCTTTCCTGAAAGCCTGTTTTGCAACAGTTTCGAAAGCATAAACACTCGAGTCAACATCATGGAAAGCACCATCCACCAATATTGCTTTAAAATCAACGACAGGATATCCATACTCACCAGAATTAGAAGCATCAATCAAGCCTCGCTCTACACCAGGAATATACTCTTCAGGTATAGCTCCTCCTCTAATTTTGTTTTCAAATTTAAAACCAGATCCAGCTTCCAAAGGTTCGAAGATAATATCTATCTTTGCATATTGACCAGCTCCTCCACTTTGCTTTTTATGCTCTTGTACAACTGAGACTTGCTGTCCAAAAGTTTCTCTATATGAAACTCTAGGATTTCCTACATTAGCATCAACCTTAAATTCTCTCTTTAGCCTATCAACAATAATATCAAGTTGAAGCTCTCCCATACCATGAATCAAAGTTTGCTTGGTTTCAGGATCAGAAGTAGCCTTGAAAGAAGGATCCTCTCGCATAAGAGATTCTAAGGCCTTCGACAATTTTTCACTATCGGTCTTGGTTTTAGGCTCAACAAATAAGGAAATAACTGGATCTGGAGCATTAATAGTTTCAAGTACAATCTTATTCTCCAAATCACACAATGTATCTCCAGTAATAGCACCATCACCACACAAAGCTATCACATCTCCAGCTGAAGCAAACTTAATATCTTCCCTAGTGTTAGCATGTAACAATAACATCCTACCAACCCTAACTTTTTTATTTTGTGTACTATTATATATAAAGTCACCTGCACTCAATTTTCCAGAATACAATCTGAAATATATCAACGAACCTACATATGGATCACATGTAATTTTGAACGCCAAACCACACAATGGATCTGACAAATTATGCTTTCTACTGATTGTTTCATTAGTCTCAGGGTCAACACCCTCAACAGGAGGCAAATCCAAAGGAGAAGGCAGATAATCAACCACAGCATCTAGAAGAGGTGCCACACCTTTGTTTTTAAACGCAGCACCACAAAAGACAGGAATGATCTCCGAACTTATAGCAGCTTGTCTAACAATACTCTTAATAAGTTTAGGATCTACATTATCATCAGCCAAAATTTTAGCAAACAATTCATCATTCGTCACATAACAAGCTACGGTTTCAAGCAAAGCATTTCTAAACTTTTGTGCCAATTCCAAATAAGCTTGAGGAATTTCTTTCACTTCATATACATTAGAATCTCCCCAGACAAACGCCTTCATAGAAACTATGTCTATAACACCAACAAAATCTCCCTCACTACCAATAGGAATATTCATAGCTACAGGATTAGCACCAAGTCTAGACTTAATCATATCAAAGCATTTATAAAAATCTGCACCAGCCCTGTCCATTTTATTTATAAAACAAATTCTAGGAACTCTATGCTTATCAGCTTGTCTCCAAACTGTTTCTGTTTGAGGCTCAACTCCAGAAACAGCATCAAATACAACAACAGCTCCATCCAATACTCTTAGAGATCTTTCAACTTCTATAGTAAAATCAACGTGCCCTGGAGTATCAATTAGGTTTATTCTATGATTTTTCCAAAAACAAGTTGTAGCAGCTGAAACAATAGTAATTCCTCTCTCTCTTTCTTGAACCATGTAATCCATAGTAGCAGCTCCCTCGTGAACTTCTCCTATTTTATGACTCTTTCCAGTTTCAAAAAGTATCCTTTCCGTCGTTGTAGTCTTACCAGCATCTATATGTGCAACGATTCCAATATTACGATAAATCGCTAACTCGCCATACACATCAGCATCACCACGTGATTTAGCAGAACTGATATCAGAAGCTGCAGCCTGATCAACAGAATTCGATTTAACACTATCTAAAGATTTATTCACCAGTCAAAACTCCTACTTACCACCGTAATGAGCAAAAGCTCTGTTAGCTTCAGCCATTTTATGAGTATTCTCTCTTTTGGTCAAAGCAACACTCTTCTCACCTGATACTATATTCAAACATTCCTTAGCCAATCTTTTAGCCATACTCTTGCCTTTATCATTTCTTGCTGCTTCTACTATCCATCTAATTGCTAACATAATAGCTCTCTTGGGTCTAACATCAACTGGTACAGGGAATGTCGAACCACCAACACGTCTAGATTTAACTTCAACGATAGGCTGTACAGATCTAATGCACTTCAATAAAATGTCCCTCTTTTTGGGCATCTCTTCATCAGGATTCTTTTCATATAAAGCTTTGACCAAGCTGTCAAAAGCCTCATCATATATCCCTTCAGCCACCGATTTCTTACCATTCTTCATTATGGCATTAACCATTTTGCCCTCTAATTGTTCTTCTCCAAAAATAAAATTTTTTGATTTCAATTTACTAGGTCTACGCATTTAAAACTCCTATTTACCTTTCGGCTTAGCCGTTCCATATCTAGATCTTGCAGTCATTCTAGACTGAACACCCTTAGCATCAAGAACTCCTCTAATAATTCTATGTCTTACACCAGGCAAATCAGGGGGACCTTTTCCTCTTACTAACACTGAGGAATGCTCCTGCAAAGAATGACCCTCTCCAGGTATATGAGCAATAATTTCATATCCATTCGAAGTTTTCACTTTAGCAACAGGCCTTCTAGCAGAGTTAGGTTTTCTAGGAGATACGGTATACACTCTAGTCAAAACACCTCTAACTTGACCGGACTTACCTAGTACAGAAGATTTTTTAGAACCAGTACCATCTTTCCTTCCTCCATTAGCTTTTCTTATTAATTGTTGCACGGTTGGCATTTAAACATCACTCCTTACATAAGATTTACTAGATCTTCTTTTTAACTTTGCACTTTTACCCTTTAAGTTTCTCAAGTAATAAAGTTTAGCCCTTCTTACCTTGTAGGACTCTAATTTTTCAAACTTAAACTTGAAATACAAAGGGAAAATATACTCAACAGCATAATCACCATTAGTCCTGCGAATTAAAGCTGTTTTTGCAGTCTTCCTAATACACAAACCAGTAAAAGGTCTCGTGTTTTTAGAATCTAATTTTTCTACTGCAACCATATCTCCCACTCTAAAACCATCAGGATTTAGATGCTTAGCTGATTCCTTTTGTCTTTTATTAAACAGCTCAAGAATCTGCATTTTTCTCCTTCTTTCTCACATATTCAATCCACAAATCAGAACGCGCTTCCTGAGTTACCTTCTCGCTATTAGATTTTTTCCACTCAGAAATTCGCCTGTGATTCCCAGATTTAAGAACACACGGAGTATTGTACTCTATTTCACAATTTTTTGGAACCCAAGAATATGGTTTTGTGTATTGATCATGTTCTAACAGTCCATTAGACAAACTATCATGTGCGACAGATTCAGCATTTTTTAGAACATTTGGGATTAATCTGACACAAGATTCCACCAAAGTCATGGCAGCAATCTCTCCTCCACATAAGACGTAATCCCCAATACTTACCTCTTCTACGTTCCAATGCTTCAAAAATCTACAATCCACACCCTCGTATCTGCCACAAAGAATATACAAATCCTTCTCCAAGAAGCTGTTTATGTGCTGTTGCTTAAATAGTTTACCCCTCGGAGACATATAGATAATTCGACCACCATTATACACTTCAGACAACCAATTATCCAAAACATCAGCTTTCATCACCATGCCAGGACCACCTCCAAAGGGAGTATCATCTACAGTTTTATGTTTATCTAAAGCGTAATTTCTCAAATCGCGAACATTCAAATGCCACAAACTTCCTAATGCTTTCCCTATGCAAGACACCCCTAAAGGACCAGGAAATAAATCAGGGAAAAGAGTTCCAACATTTACATTCCACATTTTTTTTCCATACAGAAGTCAATTATTCCATAGAAACCATGAATTTCCAAGCTATTTAGAATGCTTTGTATAACTTCAATTGCCAAACTGGGTTTAATCAGATTATAAATTCAAATATAAACTTAAAAAATGATATCAAAATTTACCCCATATTCTTTAGCTATGCGTAGATCGCCAACTAAAGCCTTAAAATCCGCACCACTCCACACGGCTAGATCCTGCACACTATCTCCTATATATAAAAATTTTCTTTCACCTGAAACATGACTTAAATACTCTCGTATGGCTAAGAGCTTGTTCGTAGAAATCAAAGTCTTATCTATTGAGCCAATCACTTTATCAAAAAAATTTCCTAAATGTAAATCAACCATATTTCCTATTTTTACAGGACTACCTGTTGCTAATACAACTCGAACACCTCTGTTTTTTTCCTTCATCAAAAACGAAAATAATTTATCGTTAAACGTTAGAGAAGGGACATCTAATAAATATGCATATTTATTAAGCAAAGCCATATTCCTCACTTTTAATTTAAAAAAATAATTAACCATTATCAAACAGGAAACCAGAGGTTTTTTTAAAAGTAATTTTTTAAATAATTTAAAACTAGCATTCTCCCTTATTAAAGTTCCGTCTAAATCTACAATTACATAATTCCACACATTATGCATAATTTCTGATGATAGCATATAAAAGCATTTCCACAAATTAATCAAAAAATAAACTTTGTGATTAATACAATTTTATGGTAACATTTATTAACTTTAGGGGGCTTTTTAATGAGAAATGAAAAAATAATTCATACTAATACAGGCATAAGTAGGTATTTCGCATCTATATACCAGAACGTTGGCCTGGGAATCATGATTGTTGCTAGCACGATTTTATTTGTGTATAGCCTACATAATCCCAGGATGGCAAGGACGGCACAAATGCTTGGAATGTTTTCTTCCATTATATTGTTGATTGCTCAGGGAGTGACGTTCAAACTGAACACTTCACAAGTTTATATGTACTTCTTTTTTTATAATGTGTCCTTAGGTTTGTTATTGAACCCTATAGCTTATATTTTTACAGCTACAAGCATTTTTAGAGCACTGTTTTCAGCTTCTATTATCTTAATTGCTTTTTCTTATTACGGCCAAAATACTGAAACTGATTTAACCAATTTGGGGAATATGAGCATTAAATTGCTTGTAGGTATTATATGCTTATCTTTTATAAATTTGCTTTTAGGATCATCTGCCATTGAGTTTGTTATCTCGTTGGTTAGCCTACTGATATACCCTGTACTTATCGCGTATGACGTTCAGAATTTGTCTAAACTATACTATGCAAATATCGACAGTGAAACTAAAGAAAAGCTAGCAATAATTGGTTCTATAAGTCTGATTTTATCTTTTTTAAGAATCATGATTGAGCTGCTTCACATTTTTGGAGAGCGTAAAAAATGAAATGTTTTGATTGTAGGGGGGATTTCATGAACAGAAATATTCTATTAGCTTCTGTGGTAATTTTAGGAAGTTTAGGAGTTTGGTACTTTAGAGGTAATGTTAAAGCAACACAAAACTCTGTGCCGGTTCTAACTTTATCATCAGAAAAAGTGATCAAAGGTGATATAGAGGAAAGAAAATTGTTCTCAGGTACCTTAAAGGCTGAAAACACTCTTAATATAACTCTTGATAAGCCTGCAAAAATTAAGAAAATTAAAAAAGATGGTGAATTTGTTAAAACTGGCGATGTAGTTGTTGAATTTGAAAATACAGCTGAATTGAGTGCATTATCAAGTGCTGAGGCTGTCATGCTTGAGCAAGAATCTCAATACAACAGGGCAATCAACTTGAGACAAAAAGGTTTGATTTCAGAGGCTGATCTGCAAAGTAAGAAAAGCTCATTCAAAAAAGCTGAAGCAGACTACCAAAGAGCTAAGTTTGAATTAGATAAAATGACATTGAAGGCTCCTTTTGATGGATTTTTAGGACTTGTTCAAGAAAAAGAGGGTGCTATCCTATCCTACAATCAGAAAGCTGCTGTGTTAGTTGCAAGCGGCCCTCTATCTGTAATGTTTTCTGTGTCAGAAAAAGAGGCTGGCAAGATCAAAGAGGGTGATGAGATAGATGTATTTGCAGATTCTCCATCGGCTCTACCAGTTACAGCATTAATTGTCGCACATGAATCTCAAGCTGACTCTGTACACCGTGTTAATGTAAAAGCTAAATTGGTTAAAGAAGATAAAAAGCTAATACCGGGACAGTTTGTTAGAGTAAGTTATACAATTGGAACAAAAAAAGATGTTCTTCTTGTCTCCGAAGCAGCAGTTAGAACTAGATCTGGAAGTTCATATGTATTTGTTGTGGAGGGAGATACAGCAATTTTGACACCAGTTAATATTGGAGTAAGAAGTAGAGGAAAAATCGAAATAATCGAAGGTTTGAAAGTAGGGCAGATTGTAGTAGTAGAAACCGGAGACCACTTGAGCGATGGGACAAGAGTGAAAGCTCAGCTTATTGATCAAGACGAGGAAAAGGTAGATTCAAACAATCAGCCAAATTCTAATGAAGAGGCAAATGTAACAGCAAATGCTGATTCAACCAGCGATATCAACTCTACACTCGATAAATCTGGAGATAGTAGTGAATCATAATCAAAATAGCGGATTGTCTTCGTTCTTTATCTCTAGACCTGTTCTAACATGGGTATTGAATATAGCTATTTCATTAGTTGGTCTTTTTGTTCTAAAAAATTTACAACTAAGAGAGAATCCAAGAGTAGAAGAACCACAAATCACAGTAAGCATGGAGTATCCTGGAGCAAGTACTGAAGTAGTTGAACAGCAAATAGCCAATTTAATTGAAGAAGAGTTATCAAGTTTAGAAGGTCTAAAGAACATGAAAACGACTATTTCTAAGGCTGGAACGACTGATATTTCAATGAGATTTTCAGGAACCAAATCTGTAGACTACATAGCTAATGAAGTCGAAACTAAGCTTCGTAAATTGAAACATTCTTTCCCTCCAAATCTGAAGGACCCTATCGTTAAAAAGGCATCTCAAGACGAGAGTAGTGCATTAACTTTATCTATTACAGGAGGAGATTATTCATCTTCCGAGTTATCAGATATTGCTTATAGGTACGCTAAAAGCGAATTAGAATCTACTTCTGGGGTAGCATCAACAAAAATATCAGGTATTTTCGGAGAAGGAAGAACTTATAGGATTGATGTGTGGCTTGATCCATCGGAACTATTTGCTTTTAACACGACAGCTCTTGATGTCTACAATGCAATAGGAAGACAATCATTTTTGTATCCAGCAGGAAACATAGAAATTAATAATATAAGGTATAGCACAACTATTGTGAATGATTTGAAAAATGTTGAAGATTTCGAAAATGTTGTAATAAAGGAAAAGGACAGACAGGTTGTTAAGGTAAAAGATGTTGCTAGGGTTGAGATGCAAAATAGTGATGAAGAAGTACGCACAAGATACAATATGGAAGTTGCTTCTTTTGTCGATGTAATTGCTCAACCTCAAGCAAACAAGATTGAAATTTCTAAAAACATTAGGCAAAAAATAGAAGCTATTAACAAAGGGTTACCGTCTGGGGTAAAAATAGAAGTTATTTTAGATCAATCTGAGCCTATCAAACAATCTTTAAACAGGGTGACTCAGTCCATTATAGAGGCTGTGATTTTTGTCGTTTTCGTTATGCTTTTATTCTTAAAGTCCTGGAGAGCATCTTTGATACCATTGGTGGCAATACCAATTTGTTTATTATCTGGTGTCATTACAATTTACGCTTTTGGATTCTCATTGAACACAATTACTTTGTTGGCTATGGTGCTAGGAGTAGGATTAGTAGTCGATGATGCAATTGTAGCGGTTGAGGTGATAGAAAGAAGAATTAGAAGGGGAGAAAGTGCATTTCAAGCCTCAATTAATGGTATGAATGACATACAATTTTCTATTATAGCCATGACACTAACATTGGTAGCCGTTTATGCCCCTATCTCTTTATCTACTGGTCTAGTAGGTAAGGTCTTCAAAGAGTTTGCGTTATCGTTATCTGCCATGGTTCTTATGTCTGGAATTGTAGCGCTAACTTTGACTCCTGTCATGTCATCATTCCTACTCAGTAATGACACTCACTTACAGTGGAATATAATTAACTCTTTTGAAAGTTTTATTGTTTATATAGAACGTAAGTATAAACAAATATTGGTCAAAGCTATAAGTTACAGCAAATATGTTTTAGGGTTCTCTCTTCTTATAGGTTTATGTTCCATTTTAATGACAAAGTATGGCATTCAATCTTTGCTCACTCCAGTTCAAGATACTGGATTGATTAGCATTAGACTCAATACCGTGAGTGGAGCTAATGTAAATTATATGGAGTACACTATAGCTAAAGCAGAACAGCTGATAAAAAATACGGATGGAGTTAAATCGGTTTATTCAAGCTTTTCAAGTGGAAGTGGAATGGTTAGTATGGTAGCAATACTAAAACCTTTTGCTCAGAGAAAGCATGCAAAAACTATAGAACGAAATATAAAAAATAGGTTTGGTATGATGATGCCGGGCACACAAGCTTTTGTACATGCTATTTCAAGTAGTTTAGGTGGTGGTGAACAATCTTTATCTTTACTAGTAAAAAGTAATAAATCATATGATGAACTTGAAAAGGTTGCTCTCAATGCAATTTCTTTGGTTCAAAAACATGAAGCACTAGAATCTTCAATTCCTTACACAAAAATCAGTAAAGAAAAAACTTTTGAGATAGATATTAAGAAAGATAAGGCTTTATCGTTAGGTGTAGATTTATACAATTTGAAAGACAATATAGCAATGATCATGAGAGGTAACCCTCCAGCAGTTAGATATGAAAGGAATGGCAAAAGGTATCCCGTTAGCGTATGGGCTGATGAAAAATTCAGGCAAGATCCAGACGGAATAAAGAAATTCCATGTTTATAGCGGAATTACAGATGAAGCTGATAAAACTTCTAGAAAACTGATTTCTTTAGCAGAACTTATAAATGTGACAGAAACTTCTAGCAGGCCGATTATTACTCATGATAGCGGTATGAGATCCATAGAGATCAGTCCTGTCTTAAAACCTGGATATGACACATTAGGTACGTACCAAGATTTAGAAAATAGATTGTATAGAGAATTTCCATCTGGATATATTGTGAGTCCCGGCATCGGAGTAAAAACACTTATTGAGGAAGGTAATAATTTCATAGTTATTTTGTTCCTATCTTTAATATTTATTTTCTTGATTTTAGCAGCTCAATTTGAGAGTTTTTATGATCCTATTATAATCATGATTTCTGTACCATTAGCGCTTTCAGGAGCTATATTTACGATCTTTGCAGTTCCAGGATTGACACTAAATATCTACACACAAATTGGTTTAATTACATTAATTGGATTGATTACTAAACATGCAGTTCTAATCTTAGACTATTATAAAAAGGCATTAGCTCGTGGTATATCAGCTATTGAGGCCGCCATTGAAGCTTCAGTATTACGATTAAAACCAATATT
Source organism: Alphaproteobacteria bacterium (assembly GCA_023898705.1). GTDB lineage: Bacteria > Pseudomonadota > Alphaproteobacteria > CAJXXZ01 > 1604HC. Next base: position 265,955 of record CP060235.1, on the reverse strand, counting down.
GATGACCACTTTAGCCATGGTGCTAGGAGCTGTTCCTCTAATCTTAGCTGGCGGATTTGGATCAGAAGTTAGACGTGAAATAGGGTGGGTCATAGTGGGTGGCTTATTATTTGGTACCTTGTTCACCCTTTTTGTAATACCAGCCTCTTGTATTATGTTTTCTGACTTGCGTTCGCGATTTATGAATAGTAGAATCAATGGTGATGAGAGGTAGATTTTTATGTTAAAGCTAAGGTTTGCAAGAGGGGGAAGGAAGAAGAATCCAGTATTTTCGTTGGTTATTGCTGATAGCAGATCTCCGAGGGATGGAAAGTTTGTCGAAAAGATAGGCACTTATTCTCCTTGTATACAAGACAATGAAAAGAGGTTTGTATTTAAGAAGGACAGGGCTGAGTATTGGCTTAAACAAGGTGTACAGATGACGGATAGGGCTAGCAGGCTATTATCTATCAACGGCGTAGATATATCAAAAAAATAACATCAAAATGCAGTTGGATAAGTATTGTATTGTTGGCAGAATAATCAAGCCACATGGCCTTGATGGTAGCTTGAAGATGTTATTTTTTTCTGATTTAGCTATTGGTCAAAAGGTTTTGGTGGGTGAGTCAGTGTTCTCTATCAAAAAATTTAACAAGGTGTTAGATGGCAAGTCTATTGTAAGGTTTGATGGAGTAGACTCAATAGATCAAGCTGAAAAGTTATCCAAATCTGATGTGTTAATTGTAAAAGAAGTTCTTCCAAATCATGAAATATATTTAGATGAATTAGTGAACATGAAGGTAGTGCACAAAAATAAACATGTTGCAACTATCAAAAACGTGTTTGACTTTGGAGCTGGCATCATATTAGACACAGAGCTTGATACTATGATTTCCTGGCAACATGTTGACAAATTTGATAAAGAAGCAAAAGTGGTTACCCTAAAGGATAGTTTTGAATTTGAGTAAGTTTTTGTCGAAATTTGAAATACGGTTATAGAAAACAGAATAATGTCTAAGTTATATTTGTTAATTGTAATTATGTAAAAAAAGCTAAAAATTCATGATAAATCATCTTTTAGCTAGTAGATCTCTTCTAATAAACTTTACCAAATCAAGATGAAGTCCAGATCAAGCACCGACAGGACGGATTTCTTGAAACTTTTTAAAATTAGTATAGTTTAACTATACCATTTATATAATTTTGCATGTAATAAGCGTAAATTAAGCTTTTAGCTCTAGCATTTTGAATATGTATCGTTCAAAAATTGATACTCTAACTAAGTGGTTTGGTCTTGATATAATAGGAAAAAAAGTACAAAATTATTATGTTGGCGGAGTAGCTCAGCTGGTTAGAGCAGCGGAATCATAATCCGCGTGTCGGGGGTTCGAGTCCCTTCTTCGCTAATTTATAATTTGTACCATTTGCGGTAAAGTGTACAAGTCTCGAAAGTGTAGTTAGGTAATTTGCAATTATTGCATTAATAGGCTTAAATATAGAGGCCAATTTTCAATTCTACCCAATATAACATTTCATCTATATAGGCAAACTCTTCAGTGAAAAAACATCAAGATATTTGTTTACATTAAATTGATGTCTTAACCATGTGAACATCTAGTCGTAGATTTAACAAAAGCATACACGAGCATATATCTTTTCTCTATATGAGGGTCTATATAACTAATGAAACATACTGCCACCATGCATTGCAATTGATTCTCAATACTATCAAAACAAAACTAGACTTTAGCTAAGGTAATTATAAAAAACATGGAGATTTTAAATTCCAAGACTGCAGATTAACAACACCGTCAAAACAAACTTATCTGCAAGTAAAAGATCCATAGCAAGTACAAAAATATAAAATTATTTTATATTACTCGTCAGAGCCATTATCATATGCATCAGGTCCCTCTTGTTCAGATTCAACCTCATCATCATGACCAATATTTTGAGAAGATTCTGAAGATGTTTTAGCACCCTTACTTACCATTTCTTTCAATTTTCTTTCAACTTCCTGCATTTTCTCAGGATTTTCGTGGAAATATTCTTTGGCAGACTCTTTACCCTGACCTATTCGCTCACTTCCCATGGAATACCATGCACCTGCTTTGGTAATTAGACCATGCTTCACTCCCAAGTCAACAATCTCGCTTAACTTCGATACTCCCTCTCCAAATAGAATTTCAAACTCAGCTGTTTTCAACGGAGGAGCCAATTTATTTTTCACAATTTTAACTTTAGTTTGGTGTCCATAAACATCGTCACCCTTCTTTAGCGCAGAAACCTTACGTATATCAAGCCTAATTGAAGCATAGAATTTCAAAGCATTACCACCAGTGGTAGTTTCAGGATTTCCAAACATCACACCGATTTTCTGCCTAATTTGGTTAATAAATATCACCATACACCCAGATTTGGAAATGACTCCTGTCAATTTCCTTAGTGCCTGACTCATCAATCTTGCATGCAACCCCATGTGACTATCACCCATATCTCCTTCAAGCTCAGCTTTTGGAACAAGCGCAGCAACACTATCAACCACAATCACTTTAACTGACTGAGATCTCACAAACACATCTACGATCTCTAATGCTTGCTCTCCAGTATCTGGCTGGGTCAGTATAAAACTATCTCCGCTCAAATCCACACCAAGTTTCTTGGCGTATTCCGGATCTATAGCATGCTCAGTATCAACAAAAAGACATGCACCACCTTTTTTCTGAGCTTCAGCTATAACTTGTAAAGCCAAGGTAGTTTTTCCAGAACTTTCCGGACCATAAATCTCAATTATTTTTCCTACTGGAAAACCTCCGATTCCCAAAGCTAAGTCTAAGCCTATCGATCCTGTAGAAATAATTTCTAAATCTACATCTCTCTTTTGATCCAATTTCATCACGGCACCCTGACCATACATTTTTTCAATATGTTTCATTGCCGCGTCTAAAGCAAATTGTTTCTCTCTTTTTTTATCTATCTTTCCATTCATTAATACTATGATACTAACTTTTTCTTATATAGAAAATATAAAATCTTTGTATATCTTATAAATGTAAGAAAAAAATATTCAAAAGTTATTAATAGTGATATAGAATGTGCATACGGAAAGAAGGAACCATGAAAGAAAAAGCTCTAATATATCACTCTAATTTCCCGCAAGGTAAGTGGGGAACAAGAATAACGAAGCCTAGTGGGCCTTCAGATCTCTCTTTGGCCTATTCTCCAGGTGTGGCCTACCCATGCTTGGAAATACAAAATAATCCTGAAGATGCAAAACTCTATACTGCAAAACAAAATATAGTTGCAGTAATTAGTAATGGTACAGCTGTATTAGGTCTTGGCAATATTGGTGCATTGGCATCAAAACCTGTGATGGAAGGTAAGTGTATGCTTATGAATAAAATGGCAGGTATTGATGGTATTGATATCGAAATTAATGAATCTGACCCTGATAAAATAATCGAAATAATAAAAAAGATATCTCCAACTTTTGGAGCGATCAATCTTGAAGATATTAAGTCTCCAGAATGTTTTTACATAGAAAAAGAACTACAAAATTTGGGAATTCCAGTTTTTCATGATGATCAACATGGAACTGCTATCGTCACAGCTGCTGGACTCGAAAATGCTCTCAAGTTAACAAATAGGTCATGGTCAGAAATTACATTAGTTATGAATGGAGCTGGCGCGGCCGGCATAGCCTGCTTAGATATGATGGTAAGCATGGGACTACAAACTAAAAATATTATGGTTTTTGATTCAAAGGGGCTTCTGACAATTGAAAGAAGCGATTTAACTGGCCAGAAAAGAAAGTATGCTTCTGTGGAGAGCTGCAGCTTGGAAGATGCGTTGAATGGAGCTGACGTATTTGTAGGTGTTTCGTGTGCAAATGCTCTCGAACCAGCTTGGCTTAAATCGATGAATCCAAATCCAATTATTTTTGCATTAGCAAATCCTGATCCAGAAATCTTACCTAATTTAGCTAGAGAGGCAAGACAGGACTGCATAGTCGCTACAGGAAGGTCGGATTTTCCTAATCAAATCAATAATGTGTTATGCTTTCCTTACATTTTTAGGGGAGCATTAGATTCTGGTGCTAAATTTATAAATGATGATATGAAAAAAGCCTGTGTTGAATCTATCGCTAGTTTAGCTCGTAATGACGATAAATTTGGACCTGAATACATAATTCCAAATGCATTGGATGAGCGTCTTGGACTGGTAGTATCTCAGAATGTAGCAAAAGCAGCTATTAAAAGCGGAGCAGGGCACAGCGTTGCAGATCAGTATGGGCGCTGCATAGAAAGCAGGCTAAATGAATATAGCGCGAATTACTTTTCCATGTATAAAAAATGTAGCATTGATTTAACTGAAGCTCCAAGAGACTTGACTCTCTTTCTTGATGCATGGGATACACCAGTGGATAATTGCAGACAATCAACTTATGCAATCGCTCCTTTCCAAAAGTCTTGTACAGAAGAGAAACTACTTTGGATATTCAATATTGATCATAAACCATGGATTGCGTACAGTACAAACAATAATCGCCTGGTTAAACCTATGCTAGAAAGGTTATCTTTTCTCGACATACCTCCAGTGCCAGTTACAAGTTTAGAACAATGTAAAATTTTAGAAAAAATAGATAGTTTCTGTGGTATACTTTCACTTAATGGAAATGCTTTGAATATGAAGTTTAACGCAAAATTAGGTACACGTAGTATAGCTTATTTGACCTTGATTCTCAGTGGGGTGATAGATGAATTTTCTTCCAATAAGGTCACATAATAACGCCTACAAAGTTCAATATCTTACTAGTTTGATTATTGCAAACCTGAATAAGTCTAATACATTTACTATAAAGAATATATTCGCTCATTTGCATGCGTCAGAATCAGCGGGTATCATACATTTCTTATCTGCATCCCAGAGAGAAAAATTAGTCAACATGCTTGGGGACGATTTTGATCCATACATTTTAGCTTGTCTAGATGATGATGTTAGAGAAGAAATTATAGAGAGCTGGGCAAATGAAAAATTAGGACATGCCTTAAGTTCAATTGATGAATCGGATGCCCTCGAAATTTTATCTGAACTACATCCTGAACAAAGAAAAGCAATATTAAATACGATCAAGTCTGGAAAGATCATACTGGAAGAAGGATTAAATTACCCAGAAAAAAGTGCTGGAAGGCTTATGCATTACCAAATTGTTGCGCTTCCTGAACAATGGACTATAGAAAAAACGATCTCATTTCTATCGAAAGCAAAGCACTTGCCAGAAAATTTTTATTCAATATTTATAGTAGATACACAAAATAAACCTACAGGATCAATAAAGCTACAAAATATATATCGACATAATAAAAGCAAGCTATTACTAGATTGTATGGAGCCAATACTTTTTGAATTAGGAACCAATACCGATCAAGAGGAACTTGCTCTATTATTTAAACAATACTCGTCTATGAATGCGCCTGTGGTTGATAAAAATGGGAAAATAGTTGGGGCAATAGATGCAAATACAGTGATCGAAATTATATTTCGAGAAAGTGAAGAAGATCTTTTGCATATGGCAGGTGTTGAGGAAACAGGTTTTCATGCACATGTGATAGAAACTGCTAGATCTCGTTTTAAGTGGTTATTCATATCAAGTTGCACATCTTTGCTATCTGTTACGGTAATAGGAATGTTTGAACAGGTACTGTCAGCCAACAAAAGACTGGCTATGGTTATGCCCATCACAGCTGCAATGGGTGGAAACTCAGGTATGCAAGTGGTTGCTATTATGGTTAGAGCCCTATCCAATAAGCAGATTAGCTACATCAACATGTGGAGAGTACTTAGGAAAGAATTCCTAGTGGGAGTACATAATGGATTGATTTTTGCTATTTTATTTTGGACTGTATCTTATTTTTTCATTTCTAAACAAATTGCATTTATTTTTGCATGTTCAGTCATGCTTAATATAATATGGGCAGGATTGATAGGAATGTTGTTACCTATGTTATTAAATAGATTCGGTATGGATCCTGCTTTAAGTACCAGTTCCTTTTTAACAGCTTGTACAGATATGATGGGGTATACGTTGCTACTACTCATCTCATCATATTTCCTTTTTTAGAATAATTGAATTTGATCATAAAAGCTTCTTATAATTAGAATCGGTAGACGCTCTATATAAAATAACATTTACAATAAGAACTGTATAACATGAGAAATAAGTGCTTGTAAATTAAGAGAAACTCAAGTGAACTACGGTTAAGAAGACTTGAACTTCCACGGATTTATCATCCACAACGACCTCAACGTTGCGCGTCTACCATTCCGCCATAACCGCTCAACAAGATGCTATCATAAATGTTGTAAATCACATATAACTTATTCTAAAAAATTTCTCCTTCAAACACACAAAAGGTGTTAAATTTATTAGATTTTTTATATGTATCGTGTTAAGCTTAGATTGTTACAGTTTACTGTAAATATGGTGATAAACATCTAATTAATTAGGTTTAGTGGACTCGGGGGCGGAGCCCGACATCTCCACCAATGGGGATGAATTAGGTTCGACACGAATTGAAAAGTTGGGTTTTTACTCGGATTGGTTTCCCGTAATAAGACTAATAAGTAAATGCAAATGATAATGCATCAACACCAGTTAATAACTGGCGTCAAGCAGCGAACAGTTCCATGTTTGGAGCTTTCCATGGTTCTAGTCAACCAGTAGCTGCCTACGCCTAATGCTGGCAAATGTACACAAAGCGCAAAATGCAAAATTTGTGTATATTAAGCGGTTTGCAGGAGCCGGGCAACAGAATTCCTGTACTTTAACTAAAAACGTGATATTATGTCAAAATCAAGAAAAAACGTGCAATAGGTTGCATTATCAATATATAATATCATCAGAATTACGCATGACATTTTCTCAAAGCTTTAAAAATTAAAAGTAGTGCACTATAATTGAAAACAGATGCATGAAGAGTATAACTATAAAGGTAAGCTTCAAGAGTATCTCAGACTGATGGTTAGAGATATACTAAGGCATGTAACACAATATGGATTACAGGGATCGCAACATTTTTATATAGCGTTTTCTATGGATCACCCTAATGTTTCGTTGCCAGCTTTTCTTAGGAAACAATATCCAACTTCAATGACAATTGTTTTACATAATCATTTTGATAATTTACAAATATTTCAACAGAGTTTCTCAGTAGATTTGAGCTTTGCTGATGAAATACATAAAATCACCGTCCCATTTAATGCAATAACTTATATTACTGATCCATCAGCAAATTTTGCTTTAGAATTCAAAGCCGATACAGCAGAAATTCCTAATCTGGACAGTGTAGAAAAGCAAGATAATATAATATATTTTCCATCTGTTGAACCAAGGTAATATTTTTCACAATCCTCTTCCAAAGATGTGCTAAATAACCCAAATTGATTAACGCATTAAATCGATAATATGTATGACACCGATTAAAAAAGTTTATATAATGGTGACCAAAAATTACATTCAAGTTAAATGTACTTATTTAAATTCATATCAGCCAATTTAGACAAGCTACTTCTTATAAATTCATTATCATAGGCACTAATGCTATTTTTCAACTCTTCTTGAACTAAGTTGACGCACTCCTCCTGTATGTTTTTAATAAAATTCTTCTCATACTGTAATAATTTGGCATCATAAATAATCGTAACTCTATCTATGTCTTTTTGCAATTTTTTCTCTATATAATCAGCTTTTTCAATAAATTGCTTGTTTAATGTATGCAATAAATCGTCAAGTTCAACTGATAGATTTTTGACTCTTTCTTGTATTTTTGAATACTCACGCCTTTTTTCATCAATTCCAAAATTAAGCTTATTAATCTCATTAGCAATTTGCTCCCTGTAGTTATTTAAAAAGTTTATAACACTAGAAAATACAAACTTACTACAAAATAATAAGGAAACTAAGAAAGATAAAATCTCATAAAGCAACTTCATTGACATAGCTTATTCCTCAACTTCTCAGCCAGCTCATGTACTCTGGATTTGACATCATCCAAAAATTTGTCTCTCCAATGTTCCAGGTTAAGCTTATGATCTTCTAATTTTTTAATGTAACTTTTCTCAATCTCTATTTTAGCCTTACTGAATTTTCTATCATAATCTGCATACAAATTTGTTAAATTAAGCTCAAATTCATTAGACAAAGCATTTCTTTTGTCTTCAATAGATTTTTCCAAACCATCAACTTGAACAGACAATCTATTAATCTCTGTTTGTAAATCAGACAAGAATCCATCTCTATTTGAAATAGAACTCTTAACCCTAGGAACAAACAAGTAATAAGACACCAAGACAGTGACCCCAAAAAACAAAAAAGTCCAAAAAAACTGACCAGCAAACCAGTACAAATTTAATTGAGGCAACATAAGGAAATCCTTAAGAAGAAATAACTATAATAGATATAATAAAACACAATAGAGCTATGGACTCAAGAAGACCAGCTCCAACGAATGCCAAAGTACTCATACTATCCTTAGCAACTGGATTATTACTAATTGCACCAAACAGCGATGAAAACATTTTAGATATACTAACAGCCACCGCAATAAGAGGCAACATAGCAACGACAGCAGCAAACAATTTAACACTCATAATTAGTGTAAGTATAAAACATCTTTCAGAGAGATGCAAGATAGAAGCACAAAGATGTAAGCCTGAAAAAATGCGACAGCCATTTCAAATAGTATCATCGTTGCGTATCCAACAATTGGTATAAATTTCAAGTAAAGAAGTGTAACTGCATATCCCAATATAACTTTCAATACTACATGGCCAGCAATCATATTTACTGACAATCGTAGCGCCATAACCAATGGTTTAATGAAGAATAGGGCAAGTTCTATCACAAAAATAAGCGGTTTAATTACCGTTGGAACTCCACTAGGGACAAATAGTCTTAAAAATCTAGTCCCATGTTTCTTATATCCAACAAAAATAGACAATCCAAATACCGACAGCGCTATTACGAGATTTGCACTTAAATGACTTGTAAAAGTAAATGAGTGAGGAACAAGACCCAATAGATTCCCAAACAATACAAATACAAACAAAGCTATTAAAAACGGGGTATACCTATCAGATTCTTTTCCTAAGTAATGGATAGAAATATCATTAATAAACGTATATATTCTTTCATTGGCAAATTGTATAAATCCAGGCAAAATTAGGTATTTCTGAGCAAAAGCAAGAGCAATAAAGATGACAGATGCTAACATCATAAATAAAGATGCATTTGTAAAAGAAAGATCCAACCCAAAAAATTTTATAGGTAATATAGCCACAATCTTAAATTGATTCATTAATTCCATAGCCAATTATAAGCTCATACAATTTAATAAAACAATTATGGTATTGCAACTCTATCTCAATTTTTAGAAACTTTGTGTTAAACTAATTTAAAGTTTATGCAACGTAAAGATTATTCTAAACCCATAGGGCTATATGTAAAAAAAATTCTTAAACCAATAATCAAAGATAGCAGTTTATATCAAATTATAAATATATGGAACAAAGTCGAGAACACTTCTCAGCTCACCCCAATCAAGTACTGTTTACAAACAAGCACCCTGTTTTTATCATGCCCACCTACGTCGAATATTTTTTCATTACAGCATTACGTCCCAAAAATTAAAAGTGAAATTAATAAGTTGCTTGGGAATCATGTAGTTAAATCAATTAAAATCAAAATTGCTCTAAAATAAATTTAATATTATCGTAACAAAACTGTACTTATCTCTGATATTCTGTGTCTAATAAGGAAAATTTCACTATATGATATATTTTGAGTTTAACAACACAATAGGATATATCTCGTCATAGAATTGTACTTTGCCGCTGATACTAAATTGTATACTAGACTGAGTAACCTTACTAACAGAAATCTTAGGAAATAACAACCTGGGCTCATAATGCAATATAGCATCTCTAATTTTTGATATCATTGTCCGAAATTTCTCTCTATCATATTCGGAATTTGGCATGATATCGTACAACCTCACACCATCATACATTATAGATTGCTTATCTATTATACACCCAACCTCATATCTTATTGATTCGTACAGTTCTTGGATATTTGCATACGTATGCTTAGGATTTGTGCTTATTCTCTCAAAAAGTGCTGGTTTCATAACCATACTGTACATGGCAATGCCTTGCTAAATGATTAATACGCATTTCAATTTCTTTTGTTTTTTAGGCTACAATTAGAAATCTCATTGTTGTAATCCATGCTAAACATTTAACTTACCAGCTAAATTATATAAGCTACTTTTTATATCTTTGGATAAATTTTGAGATACCTGATACAAAAAATGACAAATTGGATATTTCCCATTCGTTCTCCCTTCAAATAACACAATAGAATGCTTTGACTCAACTAAAGCAATATCTTCCTTATCCTGAATCAAATTACAACCCGATTGAAAATTTCTTGATTCATAGCTTGTACAAGTAAGAAACAAATCTGACAAACCAGCATGACTAAAAATTGTATCACGCTCAAATCTTAAATCACTAAATATATTCATAATTTCTTGTATAATCATCAAAAAAAATGCTGATGTAAAATTTTTTCCCACATTAAGAGCATGTAAAATTCCAAAAAAATATGCGTAGATATTTTTCAAAACTCCAAGCAACTGTATTGCTAACTTATCCTTCAAAAAGGTAATGTTCAGGTTTTTAACATTTTTCAATTCTTTTATTTCTTTCTCATACCCACAGACTGAAAAAGTATCCAAACCTTGTATGATTTCACTGGCAAAATGCGGACCAGCTAACACTGCCCAATCAATATTATTCTCATTTGCCCACTCTCCTAGTAACCTACCATCGCTCATAAGCCCTTTAGAAACAAAAATAACAGTACGACCATCTAAACAATAATCACTTAAAACATCAACAACCGCATAAGATGGAACAGCTGGAATAATATACCTGTAATCAACCTCATCAATAAGACAACCATGCTTCAATAAAGAATAACTTAAGGCTCGACCAAAAGCTCCGTTGCCAATTATCTTAAATTTAGAAGACACAACCAATTCCTACTTTGGGATAATTACTTTTACCTTTTGCATATCGGGAGAAATTTTGACTTGACATCCTAATCGAGAAGTATCTCTACGCCCAGAAGCAAAATCCAATAAATCTTCTTCATCATCCGTAGCAATATCTCCTTTAGATTCAAGTAAGTCAAAAGTACTTTTATCTAAAATTACATGACATGTTGAGCAAGAAAGAGCCCCTCCACACGAGCAAGGTATAGGTATATCGTTATTTCTAATTACATGCAAAAGAGTATCTCCAATATCTGCCTCACACTCTTGTTCACTTTCATCAGGAAACACAAATGTAACTTTCACCTTACTATCATCATTCATATATGAAATAATATCTCAGATACTATTAAAAGTCTAACGCGATTAAGATTAAATAAAATCACTATAAGAAAAAACAAAACAACAATGCTAAATCGTCAAAAAACATTTATTAAAAAGTGATGGTTTGGAAAATAAAAAACAGCACTTCAGAAAATGTGATATAAAACTTGATTTAATAATCTAAATCAAGAAAAATCCGTTTCCTTAATGACACTCCATACAGTTTCTAATCCACCATCCACTTTAATACCTTTAGCTCTCGCATGCATAGCAAATTCCATATCCTGATCTGAATCACCTATAATCCAAATCCTATCTGTTTCTATAATTTTGTATTTTTTAGCTAAATGCAAAACTGAATTAGGATTTGGTTTAGGTCTAAATTGCTTATCAGATCCTATAATTTCATCAAAATAATCTAATTTCATATCTTGTAATTTACGAATAATCTCCTGGCTACTGCCATTGCTTACGACACACTGTGGAATACAATGCTGCTTAAAATATTTCATTAACGCAATAGCGTATGGAGCGATCCACGGTCCAGATTTTTCTATTTCGTTTATAGACTGAGCATTTATAGCCGTTTGAGAAGCACTAGAGATCTGTCTCCAATACTTTTTAAATTCTTCCTCTTGATTAGCTTCAAAATGCACATTTAAATACTTTCTCATCAACTTGTTACGCACATAAAATTTAGCATTATTAGGAATCTCTATAGTACCTAACCAATCCCACAATATTAATTGAGGTTTCATAAACAAAAGTTTATCATAAAAATCACATTTATCCATGCAAAATTATTTTAATTTCTTACTGAAAAGTATTTCAATTTGAGAAAGTTTACATTAGTCTCTTTATAAAGGAAGGTTGTCAATGATCTTGAAAAACTTGTTTGTATCTTGCTGTTTGCTAGTTACTTTTAGTGCTTTAAACGCAGATAAAGAAATAAAGACAAATGTTAGCCATGTCGTCAGTGAAAAAAGCAAAAAGGGCGCGTACGCAGTATTAGATTTTGAAAAAATTATAGAAGCATCGAAATTATACCGAAATGCAAATAAAAAGCTTGAAAGAATGGCTTCAGAATATAAAGCTGAGTGGGAAACAAAAGGTAAAAAGTTAGATGCTGATTTGTCAGACCTCAATGAAAAAATAGCAAACAAAGAAGACCAATTAGAGAGCTTGAAAAGTAAAAAGGCAAAGGTAGCTAGTGTTGCTGAACGTAATGAGATTGAAGCTAAGATTAAATCTGTAGAGGCTGAGCTTGTCTCACTAAAGAAAAAACTAAATGATCTTGCTAACAAAGTAGGAGCATTTAACAAAGAAGTTAACATAAAAGAAAATGAGCTTAAGTCTATAGGAGAATCAACAATCAGACAGATCAGAGATAAGTTACAAGAAAAAGCTAAAAGTATACTGAAGCAAAAGGGATATGTTATGATATTGCCGTTAGGTATAGCTGTCATTGCTTATGATGAATCGATTGTTGATGATGTAACTGATGCAATCATTACTGAAATGAATGCAGATGAGTAGTGGTTACACTAATTTAGACCAATTCACTTTCACTAAACATAATGACTGTCCTTTAGATAAGGATGTAATTGAAGATTTGATACCACATAGGGATCCTTTCTTATTCTTGGATTGTGTCGATTTGGTTGATGTATTTAATGGTGCAGTTGGGTATAGAAAATTCGGTCACGAGGACTTTTTTCGTGGCCACTTCCCGAATTTTAAGGTTGTACCAGGAGTCATTTTGGTAGAAGCAATGGCCCAATTAGCTGCGTTTTGTGTTGCTTATTCTAACAAGGCACAAAATCAAAAAGTACCTGGTGGCGTTGCATTTATGAAGATCGAACAGGCAAAATTTAGGAAACCTGTAATTCCTAATGATTTAGTCAAGATTATTATAGTTAAGACTCTCATGAAGACACCCATTTTTCAATTTTATGGGGAGTGTTACGTAAATAATCAAAAAGTAGCAGAATCTTCCTTCATGGCTACAAGCAAAGATTAAGATCTATAAAAAGCTTTGAGTTATGAAAATATCTCTATAATTTTTTATCGCAGAGGATTATGATTTTACTATGACTTCCTACATCAAAGGGTTATTTTATGAATTCTTATCCATCATATGTCTATTTTTTAAGGGTCATAAAATTCTTGCATGGAGATATAAAACACCTGTTGGAGAGATAGACATCATTTCTTACAGAAGAAATGTGATTTTTGTACATGAAGTTAAATTTAGAAAAAAGCTAGATGATGCCTATGCAATCATTAATAAAAAACTAGAAACAAGATTAACAAGAACCTATTATTGGTGGATAAAAACCAATCCAAAATTTGCACACTGTACAATACAAATAAAATACATTTTTTGGCATAATAAATTCATGGTTAAGTATTTATGAGTTGGCAATTGATTGCTGATGGTTCATGCATTGGAAACCCGGGAATGGGTGGATGGGCTTTTATATTGACAGATGGAGATGTGAAAATAGTAAAATCTGGATTTGATGTTTGTACAACCAATAACAGAATGGAACTTCAGTCACTAATTAATGGATTAGCTGGGTTTAACGAATTAAATATAGATCAAGAGCTAGTAGTGACCATGGATAGTCAATATGTACTGAAAGGCATCCAAACGTGGATACATACTTGGAAGAAAAATAATTGGCTGACAAGTGCTAAGAAACCTGTCAAAAACAAAGATTTATGGACTATATTGGACAAGCAAATTCCAAATCTAAAACTACAATTTGATTGGACTAAGGGACATAATGGGCATGTTTTACATGACACAGTTGATGTCATAGCTCGTTGCTCTGCTTCAAAGCATCAAAATTGCGTATGTCCCAAATAATAGAATGAGATATCTGAAAAATGTTCACATGATAAAAATTCTCAGCTTTTATGGTTTTAAGAAAATATCTTTTTCATTATTATGGGATCATTAAATTCATTGAGAATATCTACAAATGATTTATTCTCCCATTCGCAAGCTTTTTTCAACAAATATGGAGTAGCACTATGCTGATCATATTTTTGCAAATATTTCATCACTTCATTAATAATTAAGTACGCTTCATGCCGAGATTTAATATTAACCAACTGTGAAGATTGTATGTTACTGTTTTCAACCATATCATCATAATCACTTTTCTCATTAACAGAATGTAATAACTTGTACTTTTCAAGTATTGCAATACAAGATAAATTTTCACCAATTTTGGCTTGAACTTTTAACAATAAAGTATGTAGCAAGTTAATCCACAAATCCTGATCACTTTTAACATTTGCATCAATTGAAGTAACTCTATTTTGTTCAGCCAAAAAAGTATATCCATCTTTTTGATTACCTGAGACAATAATACTCTTTGGCAGAGTGATATTCAGAAATTTATTCAAATTAATAAAAGATTTTTTAATAAATGCCAACTCATTTGAGTCATAATAATTCTCAAACACGTAGTCTAAAATTTTGATAGCTTGAACTATGTCTTTCTTCAACCAAAATTCTATTTGTACTAACCAAACTGCAATTTGTATATCTTTCTTTTGCGTGGATAAAATTTCTAAACAATCTTGTTCAGCACTTTGATAATCTTGCACTTTGGAAGTACTCCAAATTCCCTTGGGTAATGTGTCATTAGGAGAATTCATAATAGTTTCTAACTGTAAAAAAGCGTTAGTATAGTTAATATCATCTATCGGATTGTCAATCACTTTATAGGCGTCACTCATTTGGTACATACTCACACACTCCTTCAATTCCACTATACATTTTTTAAGATAGTTAAGTTATAAGTTACCCTATACTCAATTCCTAAATACAATCGCTCTTTAGAATATTTCCACTAAAAATAATATCGGCCCAAACTATTAAATTACCCTTACAAACTGGTACAATTATCTTTAATTTATCATCTGAGACTTGAAATTTATTGTATAATCTCATGACATTGAAGAAACCGCTTGCATTAAACTCATAAGTTTTACCATCGTGGAAATGATATGGAGTTTCTTTTGAAAGGTTTAAAGTTAACCTTAATTTAGTATCTCCAATTTTAACTTCCTTTGACTCATTCTGACTTATAATTTGATCTCCTACCTGAAGCTGGCATACAGACAAATGATCAGCCAAATGTTCCTTATCTCTATTCGTACGCATTGTAATGACAGCTGATATAGATTTCGAATCATCATACATAGCTTCAATCCATGGCATAAGTTTATTCATTTTTTTGATAAAATGTAGAAAAGTTATATCGTTATGCTTTTCTATAACCTTTACAGCCTGTTCATTCAAATTAATCTTTTTCCATAACGCTACCATTTTTTTGGCCTCTACAATACTTATATCAATAGTTGAATGCTTATTAAATGGGAACTTATTTTTGATATACTGATCAAAATAGTCCATAAAACTTTTATAATTATTTCTGAGATTCGTATATTGTTCACGACATAATTTTTCATGAATTACATTCATTACCTTGTTTGTTATGTTCTCAAAATAGTCATTGACATCAACCTCATTTGATTTACTAAAGCACTCTACATTTTTAGCAACTGTTAAATCTTCTATAAGTTTTTCCAACAATTGCAAACTATTCTCTTTTCCTTCTTCATATTTTTTAGTGTTAGACACTATCTTTTTCCACTTAATATAAGTTTTGTTGGTCATACTTTTATCCATATGTTCAATTTTATTCAAAAACTCAATAAAAGGCTTAGCAATGCCAACCAAATAAAATATTTGCTCTCTTTGCCTGTTGATGTAAATTTTAAGCCCTTCCTTATCTATATTGTTACTTTTACCAATAAAAAAAGCTGAATGAGCAATATCGTATAATTGTCTTTCGTTCAAAATAAGGTCCAATTTGGATAAATAGGACATAATTTGCTTTAATATTACATCCTTTAATTCTGTGAAAAAATTATAATTAGCAACTTTCAAAAAGTTCAAAATATTTATTAAATTTAATGTTGCATTATAAAAATTGGTTGATACATCCAATAAGACTTGCTCTTCTGAGACTAAATCTGTTAAATCAGTCTGGCTATCGATCACCAGTGATGTAACCTGTTTTACCACACTAATTGAGGCTATATTAGTAAGCATCTTCTTTGTTTTTTGATCTTTATACAGTACCATATCATCATTAAATTGATTAAATGACTTTATAATATTCATCGCATTAGCCAATTTTGTAACATCCCACTTTAACAATTCGGAGCTTAATTTATCCGATTCGCTGTATCCTAGATCTTTCATAAAATCCTTACTGTATAAGAAGTTAATTATCCCCTGAAACTCATTAAATGAAGACGAAAAAATGATTGATCCTGAGCCTGTCTTGGCAAATATCACTCCCAAAATAGGCAAACTATGAGTAATCAATTTTTGTCTTAAATAATGAACTTTCTTCTCAATTTCCTGTTTCATATATCTAGCCATATTTGTTCCCAAAATATAGCTGTCTTGCACTCTATACAACAGTTCATTCAATTTTTCACCTAAAGAATGTGGATCATTAAAAAACCAATTAATTTCATTACTATGCACAAAAGTAGCTAATTGATTTATGTATCCTGATAACACTTCCACATTTTGATATTCTCCTTTTTCTAATAATAGTAAGGCTTTCTCTATATATGATATGTATGGAATGATATTGTCATACACAAGAGCGTGATTCACAAATTGGGCAAATAAATCTTCAACTTTTCGAATCACTTGCGTCTTATGTATATCTAAGCTTTGAACATGAACATCAGATAATTTCATAATATCTTGGAATACATGTTTATTCTGCAACAACAAATCAGTAATTGACATATTAAATAATTTTTCTGTAATCAAATTCAAATCATAAATATTATATAGGTACGAGACTCTATTCAATTGCAATTGTACCTGTTCTAACTTAGTAATTTCTTCTATGTAATGCCTTAATTGACAAAATTTTTGAGAATTAACAACACTGACAAAATTATCTGTTCTGCATTCACCTACATTTGAAGTTAACAACACATCAACATCAGATTTGATCTTATTTTTTATAAACTTAAATATAACGAAATCATACGCATGAGCCAATAATAATTTCACATCGTAACGCGCTCCAGAAAACCAAGAAGGAGGAAGAGAGTAATAAAGTAGTTGAGAATTAGGTTTTATATTCTTGATTGCGTTTATCAATGCTAAGGCTTGTGTTTCAAATATTTTATGGTCCAATTCATCATATACGCCATCATACAAAAGCTTTGCGTTGTAGACAGCTACCCTAATTTTAGATAATTCAGCTGTCATCGATGAAGAGACATTCTTAATAGTTAAGTAGTGATAACCCAAATTAATTACGCCACCGCACATGACCACGAGAACCAAATATTGTATCAAACGAACTTTCCTGGAATTATTAAATATATTTGATGATAATGGTATGGTAAGGCCTTTTTCCTTTAAAATCTTTTTTACAAATAAGTCATTAAAGAAGCAAATTAAATTACTTTCAGAAATTTGTGCATGTTTTGTCAGTTGACCAAACTCAACACTACGCAAAATTTCCTTAAACTCGTAGTTGCTGTATAAATTATTTGTAGCAGAACCTGTGAAATAAAATCCTCTGAACACAAAATTATCATTAATTTCACTATATCTAAAAATATAAAATAGTAGATCTACTATCTTGCGTTTTAATTTATTAAACTCAATTGGGAAAGAAAAAACTCCAGCTTCAGATAAATCTTCGTTCACCATAATTTCATGTTGTATAGCCCAAATTCTATTAACTATACCCTCAAATGCATCATTAATAATCGAATCACTATCAATGGTTGATGACATATGAGGATTTGACCAACCAAAAATTTTCGATTGAACCTCAAAAGATAAAACTTTAGTAAAATCTGCAAAACCAGGTATATAATCACTGTAAGTAAACGCTACATAAATTGGAACATTAACGCCAAACCTCTTTTGTATTTGTACTAATTTAACGTAGTAATGTTCTGCTATTTCACTTAAATTTTCATTTTCCTCGTATAATTGTGCAATAGATATTGTTAAAACTATTGAATCTATTGGTCGTTCAGGTCTGTGGTAACTAAATAAATCAAGCAATTTATACCACTCATAATTAGTACCAGATAAATCCATGGTTTTGTCAGAAAATATTGCACTATTCACTTCTAACAAAACTGCTTCAGTAAAAAAGTACCAGCTACACAATTTATTTTTATCATCTTTATCACTGACTAAAGTATCTAGTTTTAAACTGTTGATTAATTCTGTCTTACCAGATTTTTCTATACCCAAAAATAGTATAAAAGGCAATTTATATTTAAAATCGTCCGTTTGAAAATGAGAATATAAAAAATGCATATTTTCTTCAAACGATTTATTTAAATCTTTATTCATAACTTTATTTAAATTGCCAAATAAAAATGTTACTTTATTAGATAAAAACAAAATTATCTTCTTTATAAATTCTACTATGTGTGGTAACAATCCATATACTTTACTTAGTAGTAAAAAAGCAGCAGCTGAGACTATTCCAATTAAGAATGTCAAAAACAAATCATTTTGTAGCATTTTGTATTTCTCTTTCAATCATATGTACTATGTGGGTAATTGGTTTGACACCTTCATGCCAAATAAAATAACTCATACAAACGTATGTAATCGACACAAACCCCAGTATAATGCCCCAGATTTTGTAACTACTTAATCTTTTGGATTCTACTCGCGTAATTGTATGATTTAGCACTTCAGGAAACAAATCAAAATTACCGTACTCCAAACTAGGACGTTTATGATAAATCATTTCAAAAAGCTTCACTTTATATTCTGCAATCTTGCCATGATCATCAACTCCCCTGTATTGCCCTCTAAATCCTAACCCAAGACACAGTAAATACGCTGATCCTATACAGATCCTGTATGAACTATTTGATATTAAAAATCTATCTATATTATTAAATAATTTCACACCACCTATATGAGTATTAAAAATCTTCGTTTCCATATTATAACTTTTCCATTCATCATGATGTTCCCAGTCCAAATTTATAAATAGCTCATCTGCTAAAACAGTCATAATATAGGAGAGTTCTAAGTATGCTGCTTCAATTAAACTACCTTCTTGCAAGGCAAGTTCTTTTTTATAGAATATCATCTTTGTTAAAACATCTTGGATTTCTCTAGCATTCAACAAAGTTTTATTGAATAAAATCATTTCTTTAAATTTTAGAGCTTCATATATAAATTCATAAAATACATTAATTAAAAACGAATTATCATTCATACTCATCACACACCAAAACATAAATGTGAAAAGTAAATTTTATTTTAATTTCTAACAAATTTATTTATATAAATTAGGGAAATACCTCTCAAAGCTGTTCCTCAATATAGATTATAACCCTCTAACAAATCGCTGGATTTTAATTTACAAATCCGATATTCAATGTTTCAAAAGAATTCAAAGGAGAGTTAGAACCGAACAATGGATACTGCACGCTCACCCCTAAGTTAACTATCCCCAATCTAAACTTAATACCTAGACCACACGATATTACAGGGGAAAATTTATTATGTACTATATCAGCAGTACTTCTGTCCCATTTTCTATTATCAGCTAATGCTTGAGGTATTTTTTCTTCAGACAAACCGGAATCCCACAGTGCTCCACAGTCTAGAAATACAAACCACTTAGACATAAATGTTTTAGGTAATATAAATGGAGCTGTAAATTCTGCACCAACTTTTACAAATCTCTTACCACCTAATACATTAAACCTAATTGTATCCCTAGGCCCTTGTTCTCTAAAGCCTCTGATAAATCCTGGCTTAAAATTGTCAAACCAACTGTAATTATGTATCGCAAAAACATTGCCGTAACTTACATTACAGGATAACAAATATGAGTCTCCTGTATGTTTAGTCAAATCTGCGCGTACCACAAATTTTAAGTAATTAGATGTCCCCAACCCCAAAGTGGCATCAGCACCTAAAGCTAAATTAGAACTTCTGTCGACACCAGAGAAATTACAGGAATACCCCAAGGTAGTGTTCAAACCACCCTTAAATCTATCAAATTTCTTAACAGATTTATCAAAAAATCTTGTTCTTCCAACACCCCGCTTATAAAAACCCTTTTGCTTTTCACTAAACTGGGAATTATCATCTAGTTCTATAAAAGAAAGAGATGGATTTAAAGTTAAATTTACACTTTGATTTTTAAAGTTAAAGACAGACATACCTCTTAAATCAAAACCTTTAGTTTTAATCAATACTACTTCTTCATTTTCAGACCAATATTCATTAATGGAACTAACTCCAGTATCACTGGAAGGAATAAGTTTAACATCATATTTATCAGTTGTTGAGTTAGAAGTCACACCTAATATGCCGGATTTTGTCACCATATCTAAACCATCAGCATAAGACTTAACACTTTTATCAGCATAATTACCAAAACTAAACCAATTACTTCTGACCAAAGATGAATCAGCCGATGGTGGAAGAATATTAAAACTTCCTCCATATCCATAATGGATTGGCTTTCCATTAATGAAAAACTCCTTAATAAATACGCTTAGAGATCTCCTCTCTCTAGAGAAAAACAGATCTGTCTCAAATTGCTTACCCAAGCCCATGATGTTATCATCCTTGTAGCCAAGTTGTATATTGTACTCTAATTTACTTCCAAGGCTTGCACCAGCTCTCAACATGATAGATCCAGTATCACTTTCTTTAAAAGAAATAGTCAAATTTTCATGATTTCCATGTTTTTCCCTAATAATATTTAAATCACCCGCAAATCCTGATTGAATCATATTTCTCTTGCTTTGCATCAACGCCTTATCTGTAATCACATCACCAGGAGCAAGCACCATACGCTTCAAAATAACAGATAAATAAGTTCTTTTATTACCTAAAACATAAATTTCTTTAAGTACGGATGGCTTTTCATCTTTGGTAAAAAATTCGATATCTACTACATTATCTCTCTTTTTTATTTCGTAATACTGTTTTTTATTCCAGTAGTTTTTAGCATACAATAAATCTTCTATAGCAACATTTAAAACATCAAGTTTATTTTGAGAAAAAAACTCCCCGGATTTGAGAACAAGACTTGGATCATATTTCACAGGGATATGTAATGCAATTTTTCCTACTCTGTATCTAATTCCCTCATTAACATTAACAACCACAACTTGCTTGTTATTTCTATTTTCAACTACCATGGAAGAAACCTTAAAGTCTAAATACCCTAAGCTTTGCGCATACTTTTCTAAATTCATTTTACTTTGATCTAAAGAATGGATATCAATCGATTTAGAAGTAAAAACGAACAAAACTGGTTTATACTTTCGTACCATTTGACCATAAAGATCACCATGTTTGATTCGATTATTACCTATGAAAATAACATCTTGTATAGGATTTGGCTGGGTAACCTTAATCACAAATTTTAAAGAAATAAGTCCATTTTGTTCATAGGAATATGAAGTCACATCAACATAAGGAGTATCCTCTAACGTACTATACATACTTTTCAATAATTCTTCTGTAAATTTAATAGTTTGTGGAGAAATAAAGTCTCTCTTTTTTAGACCAGTAGAAGCTTCCCAATCCATAGCAGTAGAATTTTTTACTTCATATTTCACTTCTTTTAGGATTGGAAATTCCTTTACGTATATATTCCACTTTACGCCAACTTTATTGACTTGAATATTAGAAAAATAACCGGTATCGGATAAAGTAGTGGCAATGGTATCTTCATTTGGGTCAGTTAAAATAGATAAAAAAGACAAAATCTGTTCCGTAGAAACTCTTTTATTTCCATAAACAATATAAGATTGTTCAGCCGTTAGATGAGGATGTGTGACACCTTTCATATCAGCTAAAATTGCAGCTGAGCCAAGAGTTAAAGATAAAATCAAGAGGCGCAATAACATCATAGTATACTCCTAAAAAATTCAAAGATTCTCATAAAATGCAAAAATACAACTTGTTTAACATCCTTAAACAACACAAACCCCATCAATACAAATCCAACATATATACTAACATTAGCAACGATATTGGCTAAACGCTTACTTATAAGATCAATTGCCAAGATCAAGACTCTTCCACCATCCAAAGGAAGAATAGGAAGCAAATTAATTACTGCTAATCCTATAGACAGAGCGATAACCCACTGGCAAAACAAAAACATATCATTAGATAAGAATTCCCTCGTATTTTTTAGCACATCAATGGGACCACTCAACCTAGCAGATCTATCAAAAATAGCCCTAAATAGCCCTAAAGCATTTTTAACAAACTTGATTATTACCGATGTGAAAGATTTGTATACAGCTTGCACAAGTCCAATTTTTCTATATTTTTCAAAAACCACTACTTTCTTAAGAAGCATCCTCTCTGAATCCATAAAACTTTTAGATCCATTACTCAAATGTAAAATTATATCACTTGAAGATGTAGTGTCAGAGTTTTTAGTAAGCCTAAGAACAGCATACCTCGTACAACTAGCACGTTCTCTAAAGCGTGTCAGTAAGAGGTCAACACCAGAAATCTCATTTCCGTCACTCAACTTTACAAACAGCCCATCTGACCCTGGTTTTTGTATTATATCAACTACTCGAACTCCATTATTCAAATCATTCTGTACATAGGATGGATTACTGGAAATCTCATAATATTCAATTGGCTTTACATCCCCAAAATACATAAAAGTTGACAATGATATCAACATAGCAAAAAACAGATTACCTATTGGACCACCTAGATACAAAAAAAGTTTGCCCAAAAAGCTCATTGACTCTTCGTTACAACATACATACCCACCAAAAGGAATTAGTCTAAAACTCCATTTTGTCTTTCTAGAGTCAACAAAAGAAATGACCTCAGGCCCAAAACCTATTGCAAAATCTGAAATTTCCGCATTGTTCATTCTTGCAACAAAATAATGTCCTAACTCATGAAATACAACAATTACGCTAATAATTAACACAGCAAATACAAAGTTTAACAATCCAAAATACACGTTTAATTTTAACTTATAATGATTATTTAAAAAAGAGTTAAGAAGCAAGACATCAAAATATGCCTCACCATTTATTAGACAAATCAATATACCAGCAAAGGTTGTACTCTTTTTTAACAAAATTTGTTAGCATACATATTATGAAAATTGTTACGTGGAATGTAAATTCGATTCGCGTTAGGTTACACTTGTTGGACGATTTAATCAGAAAACACAATCCTGATATTGTTTTGTTGCAGGAAATAAAATGTACTAACAATGATTTTCCATACGATTTTGTCGACGGACATAATTATAATGTAAAAGTTTATGGGCAAAAAGCTTACAATGGTGTGGCCATACTATCTAAATATGAAATAGAGGCCATGTTCCAATATACAGATGAGGTTAATGAGGCCAGATATATTGAAGGTTTTTCTAATGGTATCTATGTGGCATCTGTCTATGTACCATGTGGCAATAAGTCAATTGAAGCTTATCAATACAAAAATACTTTCCTGAATATGATAGCTAAGAGATGGGACGATAGAGATGCAAAGTGCGTACTTGGTGGCGATTTTAACGTAGCACTCACTGATGCTGATATTAATACGCCTCATAAATGGAAGAATAGTGTCCTATGTAGTGATGAGGTCAGAAAGAACATGTATCATATTCTTAAAAGCAATTTTGTTGATCTAAATCAGAAACAATCAGGGAAGAATGACTTTACCTGGTGGGATTATAGAAGTCCTAGAGAAGGCTTACGCATTGACTATTTACTAGGAAGAAATGTCACTGGAGATACAATAACACTCGGAGAATACAGAAAAATGGAGAAGCCAAGTGATCATGTACCAGTACTGGTAAACTTAAATTTGTAACAAGCTTATTTGCTACTATCAGAACCCTAAACTCCTTCTTGAGAAAGTTAATTACTTTTTTTAATAACTAATCAACATTTTGATGAGCAAAATTCTCTAACGTAAACTAAGATATTGCTTTTTCAAATTCAAATTTGTATGATTCTACTGTTGGGGTATAGCCAAGTGGTAAGGCAACGGGTTTTGGTCTCGTGATCCTAGGTTCGAATCCTAGTACCCCAGGTTTACGACATTTGTCTACACTCCCGAGATTCACTTCATTTATTTAAAATTGAACTAAAATTGGCCAGGGGAGTCTGGAAAAACTCTCCTTTACTAATTGCTATATCAAGTATAGTCTGAATATAAGCATGAGAACTATAATTCTTGATACGGAGACTACTGGATTAAATTGTAAAACGGATAAAATTATTGAAATAGGATGCATAGAATTGATTAATTTTGAACCAAAAAATAAATTACACTTGTATGTTAATCCTGAGGTTCAAATTGCAGAAGAGTCAACAAAAATACACGGACTCACCTACGATTTCTTAAAACACAAACCAAATTTTGCCGTAATCTGCGATCAATTCTTAGAGTTTATCAAAGATGCAACTTTAGTAGCTCATAATGCCAAATTTGATATAGGCTTTCTAAATCAAGAATTACAGAATATTGGTCGTCAACAATTAACTAACGCAGTTGTAGATACACTCTTAATGGCTAGAAAACAATTTCCAGGATCTCCAGCCAACTTGGATGCATTAGCTAAAAGATTTAATATCTCACTTGAAGAAAGAGCTGAACGTCATGGAGCATTGATTGACGCTGCAATATTATCAAAAGTCTTTATTGCATTAAATCAGTTTAAACAACCAATTTCCTTATTTGCTTCTGAAAACAATACTCAAGATACAATTCAAAATTTCAAATTAGCAGATTTAGAAATCCAAGTTTCTCAAGATGAGTTAGATTTACACAGGCAAATAGTATCAGATATAAAGAAAAATTATGAAAAATAATTTGATCAAGTACTCAACTGAAGTCAATATGATAGAAAGCATTGATGAATTACATGCGTTTTTTTACAGATATTTTTTAACTCATACAATGCCAAGTGAAGTGTTTTTTGACACGGAATTTCATAAACGGAATACTTATTGGCCATTACTCTGTATCTTACAACTCAAATTGCAAAACCATATTCTAGTCATTGATACACTTACCTGTCCGATCACAGATTCTTATATTGCTACTATTTTCGCAGATCATGATATTGTAAAAGTATGCCATGCTTGTGAACAGGATTTACAAACTTTAGAACATGCGAACATAAAGGTAAATAACTGTTTCGACACTCAAATAGGAGCTGCTTTTTGCAAATTTGGATATCCAATTTCTTATCAAAATTTGGTCGAAAGCATTACACAAACCTTGATTGAAAAATCTCATCAAAACTCTTGTTGGGATAAAAGACCATTAAATCCAGATATGATAACATATGCAGCGCAGGATGTAGCATTTTTAGACACAATCTTTTATCAGCTAAGATATAATTTAAAAAAAACAAAACGCTTTCATTGGGTCGCAGAAGAAATAGATTTTATAAAACGTAAGAAAAAATCTACACTATACATTTGGAGAGATATGATAGCTGCTCGTAAGAATTTGCCTCCGACTTGGATCATAGACAATAAAACTTTACATAAATTAGGCAATATGACAAACCAAATCACTGAGATAAGATCTGTTTTGCCTAATCAAGCCAAAAGGTATGCTAAGGAAATCTATTCGATTTTAAATGCTTATCCTAAACAAAAAGAGCAAATTGACACTAAACTACAGTCTAGCATCACATTAATGATGAAAATTATAGCACATAATGAAAATATTCCCCCAAGTTGGATATGTGATTCAGAAAATATACGCTTTATTTGTGCTAATAAATTATTTCCAAAACTGCTAGGAAATTGGAGGAAAAAATTAATTTGGGAAACAATTCACTTATTTCTCAATGGTCGATGTGCGATAGCATTAAGAGATAACGAATTTCAAATTGTGAAGTTATAATTCAGTAGATTCATTGCTGTCATTTCACTACGGGATGCAATTGCGTTTATTATTTATAAATAACAAATAAAATTCGTACAATTTTTAATAAAAATTATCAAAAATTTTATCTGAATGCACACTAATTGCATATATTTTTTTTTAATATAGAATGTTAGTTATGTTAGTTTTTGTTTGGGCCATATATTTGGCAGTTGTGATAAGTATTTGCATATTAGTACTTCTACAAAAAGGTGAGGACGTAGTTGGTTCGAGCCAGGCATCAAAGTTCATGGCACCTAGGGCCATGTCCAACTTCTTGTCGAAAACCACTTATGTACTATACTTCCTATTTGTTGCTCTATCTATACTTATAGGAATATTGTTAGTCAAGAAAAAAGAACATATGATTCAAAAAGTCGATAGCCAACAAGAAATTGTACAACAGGATATTAATAACGAACTAGTTGAAGAAGATGGCTTATCCGATGCAGATCAATCTGAATCAGCAGAAGAAATACAAAACAGCGGCAAAGACGCTCCACAGCAGGATCAAGAAGATTCAGATGGTAGCGACGCTGAATTTATAGATCAATCAACTGATGAGATGAATTCCGATCAAAATGATAGTAATGCTGTAACGTATTCAGATCTTAGCTCAGGCGAAGAAGCAGTTGCTTAAGAAACAGAAAATTCGATTAGGTGAACGAATAGTTCTCTATCTCTGTTACATTCTTTTGTTTTCATGTTGATTGTTACTTATATTCAATTTTTGATTTAGGCTTAACAAAATTAGCTCAGTCATTTAAAATCGATCATATAGGGTTATAGTGGTGGTTGTGTGTCAGAGTTAAAAATCATATTTGTTACTGGTGGTGTTATGTCTTCTTTAGGGAAAGGTGTGACTGCTTCTTCTATTGCATCGCTTTTACAAATGCATGGTTTTAATGTCAAAATAAGAAAATTAGAACCATATTTGAACGTAGATGCTGGCACTATAAATCCTGAACAACATGGGGAAGTTTTTGTTACCGATGATGGTATTGAAACTGATATGGATATAGGTAATTACGAACGATTCACGGAAATTAAATGTACAAAAAATGATTATATCACTTCAGGACAAATTTTCTCTAATGTAATTCAAGATGAACGTCAAGGCAAATACCTGGGAGAAACTGTCCAAATCATACCTCATGTCACAGATATGATACAAAAAAAAATTATTGAAAAAATACCTGCTAATACTGATTTTTTAATATGTGAAATAGGAGGTACGGTAGGAGATATAGAAGGCATGCCTTTTCTTGAAAGTATCAAGAGACAAGCTAACAAAAGCCATGTTATGTATGTACACATAGGGTTGATGCCATTTTTAGAAAAATCATCTGAATTTAAGACCAAACCTGTACAACATTCTATATCTGAATTACAGAAATTTGGCATTAAACCAAATATGGTGTTGTGTAGATCGGTAGAAGATTATTCTGACCTTTCTTGGAAGAAAAAAATCGCTGATTTCGCGAATTTACCAGAAGATATGATAATACCAGCCTGGAATCAATCATCTATATACAATTTGAAATATCAGTATAACCAATACAACATAGTTGAAAAAATATGTAGTTTTTTCAAAATAAAAAGTAGTAAGATCCAGGTTTTGCCCTTCAACATCAGCACAAAAAAACAGATTAATGTTGCTCTGATTACAAAATATCAAAAAATACAAGATGCATATTGCTCCATAATTGAGGCAGTCAAACATGCTAGTTGGGCTAACAATGCTGAACCAAACATAACGAATATAGATTCGGAAAATATAAATGTTGAAGATATAGCTCAATACGATGCAATCATTGTACCCGGAGGATTTGGACATAGAGGAATAGATGGCAAATTAGCAGCATTAGAATTTGCACGTAAAAATGACATTCCTTGTTTAGGAATATGTTTGGGTATGCAATTAATGGTTATAGAATGTTTGCAAAATATTTATAAAATCAGAACCAACTCATCTGAATTTGAAGATGTAAGCAATCCTGCAATTTGTATCATTAACCAAGACGAGCAATCTAAGGGTGGAACAATGAGACTTGGAGCTTACAAATGTCATATATCTGGGAAATTGTTAGACATTTATTCAGATTCATGTCATAGGATTGAAAACAACATAATCTCTGAAAGGCACAGACATCGATATGAAGTAAACCATTTTCTATATAAGAATCAATTAGAAGAGGTTTTTGAACTGTCTGCTTGGTCTCCTGGACAACAATTTTTAGAAGGATTTATACATAAAACTCACCCATTTTACCTAGGAGTACAATTCCATCCTGAGTTTCAAACTTATATCAATGACCCACATCCACTTTTCGTAAACTTGATAAAGGCTGGACTTAATAGAAACAATTCATAAAAACGAATTTTATATTAATTTGCATTAGATAGATTTCGAGGAGTTCCTATCTTCCTATCAAGAATTACTTTAAAGTGTTCAAAAAATCAGCTAATTCCTGATGTGAGGATGGGGTTTCAGACTCACAAAATTGATCCAACAATTTATCCAAGTAAAACTTTACCCTAGGTCCTGTCTCAATACCCATAATGCTCATAACATCTGTACCTGAAAAATAAAATAAATTTTGCTTCCACTGATCTAAAAATGATATATCACCTAAAGTACCTTTCAAGATTATCCCGTCGTCCCAAAGCTCCTTTGGTACAGTATTAATCCATTTTATATAATCGGATTTTTGAGACATAGGTTTTAAATTCCTTAATAAAGTTATCCTTTTGCTTTGCTCGTTAGAAATTTTCAGTTTTGAAAAGTCGCCATAAAAAGTAGATAACTTCCCAATATTGGACAAATGCAATCCCAAATTTTTGGCCACTTGTATTGCCTTCTGTAATACGTTTAGATCAACCCTCGGGAAATCACAGTAATCCCATAAGTCTATCTCATCCATCATTTTTAATGCCGTGACCACATTATCGGCATCTAGTAGTTTCAGAAGTTCAGCGATACATCTTTCACGAGCAATATGCTTCAACTGTGTAACGTGTTTCCTACATGCTTCAAAGGATTTTTCATCGTAATGTTTGCCATAATGGGCAAAGAATCTAAAAAATCTCAAAATACGCAAATAATCTTCCTGTATTCTTAAATTAGGATCTCCAATAAATCTTACACTACCAGTTTTAAGATCATCCAACCCATTAACAAAATCGTATATTTTGCCATTAATATCAGCATATAATGCATTAATTGTCAGATCCCTCCTCTTGGCATCTTCCTCCCAAGATTTAGAAAATGCCACAGTTGCATGCCTACCGTCAGTTTCAAGATCTACTCGCAAAGTAGTAACTTCAAACACATCTTTATCCATCACACATGTCACTGTTCCATGTTGCAAACCTGTAGGAATAACTTTAAATCCAGCTTGCTTACTAAGTTGCATAACTTCTTCCGGAAGAAGAGATGTTGCTAAATCAATTTCTCCAAGAAATTTATCAAAAGGCAAATTATTTTCTAAACAAAATAGGTAATTTCTCACACATCCGCCTACTACCATACAGTCCTGTAAAGTATGCATAAGTTTTTCCAAATTAGGATTTTTTAACCAAAAGACCACATTCAATTTATAACATGTAACAAAATCTAAAATAAGCTCCTAACAGACTCAGACGTTAATCAAGTTTAAAAAGTTATTCGTGGTATGATTAGCAAATTCTTCTTTATCCATATTTCTCAAATTTGCAACAAATTCTCCGACGTAGGATACGAATGCTGGTTCATTGGTCTTACCTCTAAATGGAACTGGAGCTAAATAGGGAGAATCCGTTTCGACAAGAATTTGCTTAATAGGAATCATTTTTGCAACTTCTCTAACTATAGAAGCATTCTTAAATGTGACTATACCAGAAATTGAAATAAACCAACCTTTTTCAAGTAGTTTCTTTGCTAACTCAATTGATCCTGTATAACAATGTGCAATTCCCATTACGTCATACTTATCTAAAATCTCTAAAGTTAATTTTTCCGCATCGCGTGTATGTAATACAAAGGGTAACTTATACTTTTCAGCATATTGTAGTTGTAATTCAAACCCAGGAACTTGATCTAATACATTACCTTTGTACCCATCTAACCCAGCTTCTCCAATTGCCACAACTTTTTCTTTATCTATCCATTTGGAAAAATATTCTTCTATCTCATCGAGACAAACAATCTTTTCATCCAATGGATGCACGCCCACCGCACACCACATATTATTCTCAACTAGTAAAGGATAAACTTTATCTAAAGTACAAGTAGTAGTACTGATACTCATGGCACCTACAACATTATGCTGTTCCATATTCTTCTTAACATTCTCAATATTTTCGAACATCGGAGAATAGTCCAAATGACAATGTGTATCTATCCACTTCATTGCCTCCATTATGACATATGAAAATTATATATATAAGAGTGTTAAGTATATGAGTTATATGATAAAAATTAATCATGTTTACAGTAGCAGTATTAGGAGCAAGTGGGCTAATGGGCAGAGCCATACTTGACATATTACATGAAAGAAATTTCCCAATGAAAAAACTAATATTATTAGGGAGGGAAAATGGAGCAATTACAATTAAAGAACAGGTCCTGAACTGTATACCAGTAGAAAATTTTGATTTTACTAAAGTGGATATAGTTTTTAATGCAACAAATAAGGAAGTTATTTTAAAATATTTATCAGCAATTGTAGAAGCAAATACGATTCTGATAGATAAATCAGATGCATTACGCTTGGATAAATCTATTCCGTTGGTTGTATCAGAGGTGAATTACGCAAGTGCGGTAAGTAAAACTGATAAAATTGTGTCGTCTCCAAATTGTGTGGCTTTACCATTAGCAATTGTTTTACAAGCAATGCTGTATAAAACTAAAATAGAGGAAATTTTTGTTACAACATTTCAATCTGCATCAGGAGCTGGACATAGAGGAACAAAAGCTCTTCTAGAAGAAGCGAAAAAAAGTTTCATGTCAACAAATGTCTCTCCTGCTTATTTTGACAAAAGGATTGCATTTGATATATTACCTAAAATAGGGGATATTAATCAAAACTCTTCATCGACAGAAGAATTAAAAGTAATGAGCGAATTAAATAAAATTTTACCACACAAAATTAAAATTAATATCACATGTACAAGAGTGCCAGTTTTAGTTGGTCATGCTATAGATCTGAAATTGAAATGTAATTTAAGCAAAGAGCAAATTGTGAGTGCATTAAAGAGCATGGATATAATTCATGTATGCGATAGGGACGATACCTACATCACACAAAGAGAATCAGTATCTGAAGATAAAATTTTTATTAGTCGCATAAGAAAAATCGGTGATGTGTGTAGCATGTGGATTTCATATGACAATATTAGGTTAGGAGGCGCTTTGAATGGCGTAAAAATAGCCGAAAAACTTCTTCACTTAGACAATTAGTATTTAGTTAGTTAACGTGCTTTCTCTAAATTTTGCAAAAATTACTTAAGTAAGCTTGCTATAATTGATTACTTTGTTAATCATTTAATTATGATAAGTTTGCCAAGACGAGCTAGACCTAGAAAATTTTCTGAAGTAATTGGGCAGGATTTAGCGGTAAAGCTCATACATACTGGATTAAAAAAAGATTTATTAGGAAATGTGTGTCTAATTCATGGGCCAGCTGGAGTAGGTAAGACGACTCTTGCTAGGTTAATAGCCCAATGGTTCTGTTGCGATAATATTAAACATCTCAACGCTCAAGAAAAATCAGGAGATGTTGAACCATGTGGTACGTGTCAAAGCTGTACAGATTGCATTGATGGTGTACATCCAGATGTATTTGAATTAGATGGAGCAAGTAATACTAGTGTGGAATCCATACGTACTCTACTTGATGGAGTGATTTATAAGCCAGTCCTTGCAACAAAAAAAACATATATTATAGATGAAGTGCACATGCTATCTAGAAACGCTATCAGCGCATTGTTGAAAACGCTTGAAGAACCTAATGACCATATGCAGTTTGTGCTTGCAACAACAGAGTTAAATAAAATTCCTAAAACCATCATTTCCAGATGTTTTAGGATACCTTTAGATTCTATAAAAAAAGAAAGTATGATTAGCCATTTAAAGAATTTAGCCGTTCAAAACCAAATCAATATCAGTGATACAGCGTTAGAAACAATTTTTTTTGCCTCTTATGGATCAATGAGACAAGCAATATCAATATTAGAACAAGCTAATTTATTGTGTGATTCAAATATAACTCCAATAAGTTTAGAGCAAATGCTTGGACTTACATCTGAAGATACAGTCAAACAATTACTCGGTTTAATCAAAAATAATGATAACCAAGGCATTATTAATTTTGTGCAAATGATAAACTCACAGGGTACTGATCCCTTAATCCTACTCAGACAGTTACTTACTTTCTTGAGAATTCAACCTAATTTATCTAAACAGGATGTGTCCTTAGGTTACTCACTCGTCCAAAGCTCCTTGGAGTTACATAAAAGCCCATATCCAAATGAAATACTCGATATATGTCTACTCAAAGCATCTCTGATGTATCAGATTGCAGAAGAAGGTCAAAGTGAGGATAAGAATGAATTTGATAACACTTCCAAATCAAGCAATAATTTTGAAAAAAATGTGAGTCAAGGCGAAGCAGATGCCACAAAAGAAAGCTTGAGACAATTAGCTTATAATTTATTCAAAGAATAAGCCACTATTATAAACTGCTCAAAAAAAATTATTTTCAGGTATACTGTATGATAGAATTCAGAAGGCGAAATAGTATTGTGAAACATAAGAAGTACTCTATAGAACAAATAGCTGAGCTAATTTTAGCAGGACATCCTGTCATCTTACCGACAGAAACAGTATACGGAATAGGGGTGAGATTTGATAACCAGAATGCATTGGATAATCTGTTTAATATTAAAAACAGATCAATACACAAACCAATTAGTCTACACATATCCTATGAAATGCTACAACTTTTCGACATTCCAACTAGATTAAATGTATTATGCTCAAGAATATTTCCAGGACCATTTACGCTCATAATAGAAAGTAAACAAAGGTATGGATTTCACTCAAAGGATAACTTTACCAATAAAATAGGAATTAGAGTGCCAGAAAATAAGATTTTCCAACAAGTCATAAAACTAATTAATATTCCAATATGCATGACAAGCGCAAACCCATCTAATCACCAAAATACCCTTAAATTTGAACAATGTGCGTTACATAATATTCCAGGAATTGAAGATGATGCCAACGTTAGTGGAGTAGAGTCTGTAATTATCGATGCAACTACTATGCACGTGGTCAGATGAGCCCTAATACAAAACCTATATATAAAACCTGGGTTATTCAGTGCACAAACCTAGGATTGCAAGACTAATTCGTACAAATTGACTTTACTTCTCAGACAGCGATACTTTTCTTAACAGGTTTTCTTCTGTACTCATTTTTCCATGGTTTGTAAATATTTGTAGTCAATTCATCATCGTCAATATGCTTAGAAAATCTTTCTCGTTGTAACCAATTATTCAAATATAACTTTGCTACTTCATTACTTTTGATAACTGCTACATTCTCTACATTCCTGCTATCTGCAGCTTGTGAAAAATTGAAACTTCCAGTTAAAACATATTCATCATCTATTATAATTATTTTATTGTGCGCGATCCCTGGCACATAATCTATTAACACAGGTATGTTGTGCTGTTTTAATTTTTTGATGGCTTCATTTTGATTCAAATTACTTTTATCTAATATTACTTGCACATCCACACCACGATTCTTCATAACTACCAACACATTCGCTATATCCGATGAAGTAAAACTATAAGCCTGAATTTTAATATTTTTCTTTGCCTTATAAATAGTTTGCAAAATAAATGGAGTACACTTTCTCTCTGGAGTAAAACAAACTTGCACATTATCGTAAGCACAATGAGGCATATATTGATAATGTTGATAAGCAATGTACAACACAGCACAAGCCATAAGCCCAATTAAGTACTTCTTTATAAATTTAATCACACCTTTAGTGTATGACCTAAACACCAATTGATACAATTATTTTATAAACTATTGTTAATTTACTCGTTACTATATTTTTTATATAAATCAGTATGCTTTTTCAAAAATTTCAAGGCAGCATTCTTTTCTGCAGTACGAATTGAATTGCTAACACCTATAGTTTTATAAATGTGTACTGTAAGCTCTACAGTATACTTTGGATTATGCGCAGGACCCGATTGGTGAATTAGAGTGTATTTATATTCGTGAGACATTTTATGAGTCCATTTTTGCAAAATAGATTTAGGATCCAATTCAATAAAACTCATCGTGTCCTTAGGCCAATCCCTCTCAATGATCTTATAACTATTATTCCATCCTCCATCCAAAAATACAGCACCAATGATGGCTTCACACGCATCAACCAAAATAGTGTTTATTTGTTCTTTGGGAGCGGTAAAGAGTACGCATCGCTCTAATTTCCACAACTTTGCTATTTCAAGCAATGCATATTTATTTACCCTTGTAGCTAAATTTTCGGCACACTCTCGCTCAGAGGTATGTTTTTCATTCCATATCATTTGTGCAACACATAAATTTAGAACTCTGTCTCCCATAAACTCTAAAAGTTCAAAGTTAGATTTTTGGTAACTTGGATGTGTTAAAGCATGTTCAGCAAATGCAATATTATTAAACTTGTAATGGATGGTTTGTTCAAGCTGTAAGGTAAATTTAGATAATTTTTCCAATTCTACCCCAATTTGGATGAACTATACTATAAAGAACACTGTATGGAAGTCTGAATATCCACTTAATCCAGTTATTTTCGTAAGGTATTCTAGAAGTAGATCCAAAAATAACAAATCTAGGCCTAGCGACTATATTTTTACATGGAATAGATTGAGCAAATCCAAAAAACCTGCAATCATATGAATAATGCATGTTATCTCCCATACAGAACACATGATCTTTTGGAACTATAAATTCCTCTGTATTATCAGAAAGTACATTCATATATGTTAGATTAGCGTATTTTTTCCTTAACGTTTCGTATTTTTTTTGATTTGGCAGAACTACCTGCATCACATCCATAATTTCTGATTTATTATTATCATGACGCAAGACATACTCACCCTTATATTCCAGATTTACAGGAACATGATTGATATGTATTACACCATTTTTCAGCTGTACAGCATCACCTGCAACTCCAATTACTCTCTTGGTGTAAAGCTTTGCGTGCTCATTATCTAGAGAAAAACAAACTATATCACCACGCTTAGGATTTGTAACAAAAATTTTGTTTTTCCAAAATGGCAAAAATTGACCTATAATAGGAATTGAAAGTCTAGAAAATCCGTAATCCCACTTGGTGCCTATGACTATATCACCATTTTCCATTGTCCTGGACATAGATTCTGAAGGAACAATATATGGTTCAAAAACAAACACCCTCAATAAAAGTATAAAGATCAAACTCCAAAAATTATTTTTTTTTCTTTTAACTTGCTGCATTTATCAATTTGTACCAAATTTTTTAAAAATTATCTAGTTAGAGAAGTAACTCCAAACCCTATCACAGATAAAAAGCCTTGTGTTTCACGATAAAAAACACAATCAGAAAAACTGTATTTTGAAATTTACAAAAGGCCGAGACCGGAATCGAACCGACATACAAGGATTTGCAGTCCTCTGCATAAACCATTCTGCCACTCGGCCAACTAGTCCATTGTACACATTTACAATAAAAATCCAAGATCTATATTGAAGAATGATCCAACTTACAGCCATTACTATTATAAAATTACAAGTATATGAATTGATTTACCTAACAAAATCAGATATTTCAAAAGTATAATTAATTTGCATATTGTAATGAGGTGGCTAAATTACTAGAATCTGTTTAAGTGCTTGATTATCGTTTTGTATTTTATGGCTTTTCTATTTTGTCATTTTTGTACTGTTTAACCAGTTATTTTCAGGTTACTCATATAAGTAAGACTTTTGAATCCAAAACAAGATCTATGCTGAATTTATCGCATACGTTGGATTTTATTAATTCTACAAAAAATGTTTGGCAAAAGTGTCATAATATCAACATACAAGATATATACGTTTGGTTTTTAGAGCATAATATAAAAATGAAACTGCTCACTAAATTTGAACATGATGGGTATATTCAGTATTATTTGTTGTTACAATCCGCAGATGCTCATAATTTAAGCAACATAATTTCTTCTTTACCATTTGGCAATATTTTGATAGAAAAAATTGTTAACGATGGAAAAAATACATGTGTATATCTACATCTCACCTTAAGTTCACTTTTGCCTAATCAGACTTTAAACTTAAAAACTTCATTTGAACCTGTCAAAATTAATCTATCAGGTATATTCAAGAAAGCAGATGAGTATTATTTCTGCTTAAATGAAAAATGGTACTCAATTCACGATACATTACCTAATAATATGTCAGTTGAGACTGTAAATAATTCCTTTGTTGTAGTACAACTGTCTAACTTCGGATTGTCCAAATCTTATAAAATATTTATAGGCCAAACAATAACTGTTGAGCCACAATATGATTTTTAAGGTTGATGTACTACTGCCACATGCCTGGACAAATGATCAACTATATAGCTATACAAGCAACTGCCCAATAACTATCGGAACATTTGTTGAAGTAGATGTACGCAACAAAAAAGCAATTGGATTGGTTTTAGAATGTATTCAAGTTGAGCAACATGAATGTGATAATTTAAAAAATATAGATCACGTCCGATTAGAAACTTTACAACCTACTACATTATTGTGGCTAAGATTAGTAGCTGCATATAATATGATACCGTTAAATCAATTGTTAAAAATGGTTTTATCCTCTGAAAAAAACCGAAAACCTGGTTATCTACTATTAGAATCACATAGTGCTAATTCATCTAGCGACCCAGCATACGACAACTTACGTGGTTATCAACCTCAGAATTCAAATATCAATACAGAATCAAATTGTTACCCAATCGAAATGTTAAATATGCATTGGAATGAATTAAAATCCATGATTAAAATCGGAAGATGTAAATCTATATCTTTTCCCACGTCACATAAGCAAATGGACCATAAATTCTTTTCCGTAGACCAGCTTGAAGCAATCAAAGCCTTAAGTGATACAAGACAATATAAAGTGTATTTATTACATGGGTCTACTGGATCTGGTAAAACAGATGTTTATTTTGAAGTTGTAGATAAACTTCTTAAAGAAAAAAAACAAGTTCTAATTTTAGTACCAGAAATTTCACTCACAATCCAACTAAGAGAAAGATTCTTCAAACGATTTGGATTTTATCCGTATAGATGGTATAGCTCATGTAAACAGTCTGTATGGGATTGGGCTATCGATGGAGAGCAGGGAGTGGTTTTGGGGGTACGGTCAGCGTTATGGCTACCCTTTACAAATTTAGGTTTGATTATAGTAGATGAGGAACACTCCACAACCTATAAACAAGAAAGTGGAATCTTATATAATGCTAAAGATGTAGCCATTTTAAGGGCTTACAAGGAAAATATACCTATCATATTGGTTTCTGCCACTCCATCAATGGAAACATTATATAATGCATCTAGTGGAACATATGAGTTGGTAAAATTATCTAGAACAATAACGCATAATTTAAAAATTAAACTCATCGATATAAAACAAGATAGTATAAACGATAAGAACATAAAAACATCAGATCAAACAAATAATAAATTGCCTCCGTGGTTATCATGTGAATTGTATGCACAAATGTGTAATACACTCAAAAATAAAGAACAAGTTTTGCTATTTCTAAATAGAAAGGGATTTGCTACTCACATTTACTGCGGAAAATGCAAAAACAGATTATTATGCAATGCATGCACAGCAGGACTAGTATTTTTTTCCGATAATTATACACAATGTAGCTATTGTGGACAAAAAAAGCCACTTCCGACTTCCTGCTACTCTTGCAAAGAGTGTGAATGGCAATTTTATGGAGTTGGCATAGAAAAAATACATAAACAAATCAGTAAATTATTTCCTGAAAATAATATAGCCCTACTTAGTAGTGACAATATAAATGATATGGAAGAAATTATGCAAAGTATGTCAAATGGAAATATTGATATATTGATAGGAACACAAATTTTATCACAGGGATGCCATTTCCCAAATCTGACATTAGTAGGGATTATACAAGCAGATGTTGGTATGAATAGTGGAGATTTTAGAAGCGCTGAAAGAATTTATCAGTTAATTTCACAAGTTAAGGGAAGATGTGGAAGAGCTGAAAAGCCTGGATCAGTGGTAATACAAACTTTTGACGTTAACAATATAATTCTGAAAGCAATAGCGGATAATAATACAGAATTACTTATTAATAATGAACTAAGCCTGAGAAAACAGCACTATTTTCCACCATTTAGTAGAATCATAAGATTAATCATCTCAGGCTCATCGGAACTAGTACTAGAAGAATTTGTCAATAGACTAAGTCTTCCTCGAATAAATGGAGTTAACATTATAGGACCTACACCAACTGAACTACACAGGTATAAGAATAAATACAGATGGCATTATCTATTTTTTTTCGACAAAAAATCCTTTCCCCAACCACAATTACACCAATGGATAAAGCAAATTCGAGTCTTTAAAGGCATAAAACTTACAATCGATGTTGATCCCCAAACATTTTTTTAGCGTAGATTTATCAATAAACCCACTGATTGCAGTGAAAAGCTTAACATATTAAAATCAGAACAAAATGATTAGGTTATACATAGAAGCACTAAATTCCGATTTTGTTAAATTGGATTCCGATCAAGTACATTATTTGAAGAATGTTATGAGGGTTGTGGATAATTCTTTCATCAATATTTTTGACGACAGTAAAGAATTTGAAGCCAAAGTAGTATTTCCATACGTCAATATAGTTAAATTGGTTAGAGAAAAACAATGCAATAAGTTGCCAAAGATTGGTATCAGCTTCATTAGACCCAATAGATTAGAAATTGCAATTGCAAAAGCAACTGAATTAGGCGCCGAGGAAATCTTTCTACTGAAAACTGAACGAGTTAATCATAATTACCATAGAGTAGACCGTCTCAAAAAAATTTGTATCGAATCTGCGGAACAATGTAATAGAATTGGAATACCTAAACTACATATGAATATCAGTTTAGAAATGTTGCCAAAATATCATTGGATCATCGCAAATAAATGTGAGCAAGAAGTACAATTTTGGAATGCTGATGGCATACTCATAGGACCAGAGGGTGGTTGGTCAGCAAACGATTTGGAAAAATTGAGTTGCTATAAACAAATTAACATACACCAAAATATTTTAAGAGCTGAAACCGCTGTTTGTACAGCATTAAGTTTATTTAAGATATAGGAACAGTTCCCTTTTTTTAATGCACCTCTGTTCTTACTGTTGTCCCAATCAAACTATAAACTTGGTTATTAAACAGCCTAACTCTATAACACCCTACTAGCTTGACCACCAAACATGTGATAACAAAAGCATCCTTCTTCTGAATGATCAGATTTAATCACAACCTTTTTCAATCGCAATATATTCAAAAATTACGGCTTAATTTATTAATTATGGTTCAATTTAATTTAATTAATGCTCCTGCAATTTTAACAACTGAACCACCTTTTATTTCTGAGCTGACTGAACCTTTGGCACTAAGAGTACTACCTTCCATAGTCAAGTTACCTTTTGCTTTTAGACTAATATTTCCTGTAGATTCAAAAGATAGGTTTCCTCCAACTTTAATAGTCATATTACCTTTTGATGTATGAGATATGTCATTAGCACTAATTTCTAAATTTCCGCCTTTTAATAAGATAGTATAACTTCCAGTTTTAATAGTTAGCTTTGTATCTCCATCTATTTCTTCAGTCGATTCTCCATCAATTGTAGATTTAAAGTTATCTTGCACGTATATTTCATATTTACCTTTTTCAATTTTTTGTACTTTGTCACCTTCTGTCAAAGTTAAATTATAATTACCTTTTGTGATTTCTTGTGCTTTATTGCCATCTGTTAACTTTAACTGACAATCACCTTTTGTAATTTCAGTAGAAATTTTTCCATTTTTCATTGTAGTAGTATAGTTTTGTACAACTTCTTCATTATCTTCTGACTCACCAGTAAATTCGAGTAATTTATTACCTTTTAATATGGATATACTGTGATTATTAACTATTTGTACCGTTTCTGAATCTTCAATTACTTTTTCGAAATTTTTAGCAGCGTGTAAGTAAATTTTTTCTTCATCTGCTTTATCTTCAAACACAAATTCATTAAATTGTACTTCTTCCCCTTCTTGAGTTTCTTTAAGAGATTGCGTCTTTATCCCGGTCTTTGAAACTACTGACTCTTCATCCTCGACAAGGTTATATGGAGGTAAATTGGCTCGATTGTACAAACAACCAATTACTATAGGATAATGCGGATTACCGTTTTCGAACGAAATCAGTACTTCCTGTCCCACTCGCGGCACAAAAAAACCTCCCCAACCGTTTCCACTTCCACCCCATTGAGCTACACGAATCCATATAGCTTGTTGTAACATCTCCCCTTCGGTAAGTTTTTTCCTGTTGCTATCCCAATGAAAATAGACTTTAACTTGTCCAAGATTGTTAGTATAGATTTGCTGATCCTTACCTCCAACAACAATACCAGTTTGTACTCCAAGTATTTTTCTCACAGGAGTAGGCATGACTTTAAATGGCTGATCTATTTTGGCAAACACGGCACTGTTGTAATATTGCACTTTCATTTCATTGCTATTTGGAATTTTCTCGTAAAACATTTTATGTGTAACTCGCTTTACATAATATTGTCCATTCATCTCTTTATCTGGATGATTGGTAAGTACGAATTTATAACCAGGGCTCACTTCTTGCCTATAAGTTTCGGCATGATACTCCTTTTCAGTATGGGTTTTGTACTGATTGTAAAATTCTTGATGACGCTTCATTTTATCTTCAGAAGTAAGAGTCTCAGAGTAATAATTTGGATTGGATGCCGCTTGTGAATCTTCAGCTGAATCAGTACCGGATCCGGAAGAGCTAGAGTCAGTGGAGGATTTATTCGCATCTGAATTGATATTCTCTAAAAGTACATTGCGTTTTTCAGGGTCGTAATCAGGGTTGTATCCGTAAAGGTCTGACATATCAGGAACGAGAGTGTACACCTCGTGCCACTTTGTGATGTATTTATCATTTTCGAAATCTTCTCCTAACTTTGTATAAAATAACGGGCGCGAGTCTGTAAATGGATCTCCGGGTTTGAATACTTTCTTTACATCCATCAAGGTAAACTGATTATAACTATCCAAAGCTTTTATTTGATCTGCATCAGGATAATTGCCATCAGATAAATACTCATGATTAGGAGCTGGTTTCGTTTTTTGTTTATCATCTTGTTGAGTTGGTTGTGCAGGTGGGGGAGCGGAAATTTTGCCTGGGGTTGGCTTACCTTTTCTAACAATTATTGGAGTTGCTAGATTCTCTTTCTTGATCTCATCAGGCTCTTTGATAATTTTTCCGTATCCTTCATATGTCTTGAATTTCTTGCCTTTTTCAGGATTAGTATAAAATATAATACCGGAATGAACATCTGTATGTTCAAAACAATAGTATATTCCAAATTCTCTACATAATCTTTGTAACAATTCCCAATCAGTTTCATCGTATTGCACAATATATTCTGGCAATTCAATTTGTTCTTCAGCTAGCTCGGTCTTATTTTCATAATTTAAATATTTGCTTACGGGATTTTTAAAAGCATTTTCACGATAAATAGCATCAATTATAGTCATTTGCATTTCCACTGCAGCTGGGACTGTAAGAGTATCTACTTTCATTTTTCCATCTTTATTTTCCCTAGTAATTTTTGTTTTTGCTCTTGTTTGCAATTCTTGAAATACTTTCTCTTTTCTGTATGCATAATGTTCAGCAATTTGCTTCATTTCTTTTTTGCGCTCTGTGTTTTCTGGATCTTTCAATGCTATGCTGTTTGCTTTAATAAGTTGATCGATGATAATATCCATCAATTTATTTCGACTTAATTTTGCATCTTCATTTTTCGAAGTTTGAGCATCCTGATCTGTTGGGAATACAATTCTGCTTCTACGTTTATTTAATTTAAACATGAGTTCTGGTATTAACTCAAATTCATAAACATATCTTTTATGCTTATCTTTAAAGAAGTTAAATGCTCTAATGCCAATATAAGTCCATTTATTGATAATGCCATGCCAATATTTCATATCATTGTCCGGCTGTGACATGTTTAGACGAAAGTGCAACTTCTCGCCAATTAAATTTTCTTTTTTGTGTAAGAAAGATACTTCACCCTTAATTATAAATGGCTCATTTAATGATTCTGTAATTTCACATTCTGCTACTAATCCATAGTGCAAATTATACAATGCTTCCTCAACCGTAGCAGGTTTCCAATCATCATGTTCTAAGGTTGCAACTCGCTTACCATCAACTTCTTTAAACATTTTGACTTGGGATGCATATACATCATTCCAGTCCTCATCTAGATTAAGAGAATC
The DNA here is from genome assembly GCA_023898705.1 of Alphaproteobacteria bacterium. Classification (GTDB taxonomy): domain Bacteria; phylum Pseudomonadota; class Alphaproteobacteria; order CAJXXZ01; family 1604HC. Next base: position 222,920 of record CP060235.1, on the reverse strand, counting down.
TTCAAGTGTATCAAGATCAAAAAAGACATCACCGAATGCCATGTAAAAATATACATAAAAAAAGATTAAAAAAAGGTTGCAATTTAGAGGTAAAGGTATAAAATAACCGAAATAAAGGAGTTATATGAAAAAATCTTTGTTATTGTTGCTTTTAGTTTCCAATGTGAGTGTGCATGCTGGGGATGAGTGTTCTGTTAAATTGGAATTTGTTAAAAAGCGGGATGCTTTTTGTGATCATATGTTTGGTGGAAATGCTAGTAGGTTTGGTAGCCTTGTTACGGAGTTGACGTTTAAAACTAATGATTTTGAATCTAAATACACACCAGAACTTATGCAAAAAACTAAGGATGAAGTTGATGATACTATTGTTGGTTACAAAAAAGATAGAGGATATATGAGAGATAATCCACAATTCAAGGATTTTGAGCTTGATCCAGAAAAAAGACCTTTGATTGAATTGTGCATGTTTGATCCAGACCCAAGTTTTTCTTTGGAAGTATTAGATGATCACAACAAAATGAGTATGGAAGAATTAGAAGCAGAAGTTGCTAAACAATGTACAGCGATAGTAAAATACTCGTATATAGCAAAAGACAAGTTAAATGCGAATGCTGAATTAATCAAACGAGAATATCCAGAGGCATATAAAGTTTTAGAAAAGTTAATTAAAACCGTCAAACTAGACATGAAATACATAACAGAATCCTCTGCATTTTGGCTAACTAACACAAATGATCTTATTGATTGGGCATTTGAGGAGTATAAAGATTTAGACAAACCTGAACTAGATGCAAAATTAGCTGAAGAGTTCCAAGAACAATATAGCGAAAACTTTACTTCCCACCGTGGTTTGGATAATGAATCAGGAATGGGAAGCTTTTTCAAACTCATGAAAAATCCACTAGAGGCAATGCAACTAGCTATAATGCATTACGAACATATATCTGCATGTAAGGAAGTATGCAGAAATGATGATGCTGTTAAGACGCTGATGGAGGGATTATACTCCTACTTATCCATTAGAAAAGCAGATGAAACCTTGTCTGATGAAGACAAACCAACAGCAAGTGAAAAAATGCTTTCAGTATTAAACAGTAGAGTTATGGATGGCAGCTATTCCAATCTCATGAGGGATCATGATGGTAGAGTATCCAATGTAGTAAAAGCTCTATACGAGGAATTGCAAGAAAAAACAGATGAAGAATCTATAATGAAGTTGGATATACTATGGAAGATGGCGCTATTAGCGTACACACGAATTGGAGATCTACATAATAATGAAAAAGTAAAGTTGAGAGACGGATTAATGGGGTTACTTGACGTAGTGAAGAATGCAACTGGTGAAGAAATAAATGATTTACACAAGACAATAGATGTAAGATACAACGCATATTTTGATAACTTCCGCCCAACTACAATATTAAACTTAACACCTAAAATGATAGTTTGAATTGGGTCATTTAAATTCTATCGCTCGCACTTCTAATCAAAAATTGATAACTTTGTAAGGCTGAGAAACAAATTTAACCTTTGTTATATATTATCTTTGATGAAGTGAATATAGAAACAATTTTGAAAGCACAAATGCTTTGTAAACCTAATGATAACCCTAATCCAGAGGTATCTGAAATCCTAGATCAAAGCGGACAAATAAAAGAAAAACACATACTACAAGGTGGTAAGAAAAACGGGATTAGTATTTATTACTCTGATGGTCAAATAGTCCAAAGAGTTAGTTATGTAGATGGAATAGTAGAAGGTCCCGTTGAAATATATGATAACGGATTTTTACAATTAATCATGAATTATCACAATGAACAACTAGATGGTCCAATGTATCAATTTGAAAAAAATATGCTAAAACAGTTTGGGAATTATAAAAATGGAAAAAAATCTGGTGTTTTTTATATCTTTGCAGATCAGTACTTGATTAAAGAGGAAACTTATAAAAACGATGTGTTGGATGGAAAATCCATAACTTATTACCCTAAGTCAAATCAAATTTTTGAAATCGGAACCTATACAGATGGATATAAAACTGGAATTTGGAATCAATTAGACCAAACAGGAAATGTAATTCAAGAAGAAGAATTTTAATTTATGGTACCAAAACCTTAGTAAACAATGCTCTATACTAAACAGAATCTATTTTCTAGTTTTATTACTTTTGATCAATTTTTTTCTATCCTTTTTTTCCATAAGCAAATTTAGATGTACTCCACTTAAATTAAAAAATTCTGCCATACTATGCTCTAAAAACCTCAATTTAGTAGCATCCAACTCCTTATTAGTAAAAAACATAAAAGATGGAGGAGAAGTTCCAACTTGAGTAATATACTTAATTCCATAAGATGAGACTACATCCTTATTTTTCATTTTTTCAAACCACTTATTTAATTCAGAAGTCTTGATCTTCTTTTTCATTAATGACTCTACTAAAGTCATAGCATTAAACAAATTATTTAAACCAAATCCTGTCTTACCAGACACAGGGATGCATTTGACTCCATAAAATCTCTTTTGTATCTCAATTTTCGCATTTGACAAAACTGTCATATCATTTACTTTATCCCACATGCCTAATGCAACAATTAATCCTTTTCCTTGAGACCATATTTTATTCATAAGCATGAAATCTACTTTTGTGATACCACTTGTCAAGTCGAGCAAAACAATAAAATTTTGGACATCAGACTTGAAAATGTTTAACAATCTGTATTGACTAGCTTGCTCCAAGTCAGATAGGTTACTGCTCTTTCTATATCCTGGAGTATCATAAACTTGTATTACCCTGTTCTTAGATTCAATCTTAACAGAATTAACCTCTTGGGTAGTACCTATAGCATTTTCAACAACAAATCTTTCTTGATTAAGTATGTGATTTAAAATAGTTGATTTCCCTACGTTAGACCTACCTATAAAAGCCCAGGATGCAGCTTTAATATCTTCAGGTTTATCATTAAACCAAGAAGAAATGTAATTATTAAGATCATTGATACCGTGATTTCTTTTGACAGAAATAAGATGTAAATCCAAATCTTTTTTTCTCTCTATGGAATGAGGTAAATCTATTTTGTTTAAAACCATGGCCACTTTTTGCCCTGATTGGTTAGCATATTGTAAAAATCGCTTACTTTTATTCGTCCAACCTTTGTCATCTATAACAATTATAAATCCACTTATGCTTGGTAATTTTTGTAAAAAATGGTCAATTTCTTGTACATTATTCACTCCTGGCAAATCAACCAAATTAAAAAAACCTGTAGATGAACTATAAACGATCACATCTCTGGTTAGGTTTTCCACGTCTCCTACAAGTGAAATTTTGTTACCAACTAATTTATTAAAAAGAGATGACTTTCCTACATTGGTTTCTCCTAATAATACAACGTTTGGAATGTGATCAAAAACTTTTGTCATTTTGGAAAAACCAACATACCAGAATTAGTCATAAAAATATTTACGTCATCATAACTTCTAAAGTAACACAAAACACTTTCATCAAAATCATGGATCAAACACTGTTGATCACCATACGTATAGAGCTTTCCTTGCTTAGTAAGAAAACACAATCTATTTTTGGAAAGAAAATAAGTGCCATCAATCCGACTTGATTCCATTTTATGAAATGCAAACTTACCAGAAAGTAAAACCTTCACCGATGTGACAAGAATTTTTTCTCCAATAACAAGAAAAACTTGCCCATTGCTTGTCATAAAAGCTCTTTTCAAACCTGCAATATTATCACTAAAAATTACGGAACCATTATTCTCCAAAACAAGTAATTTTTCATTACTTTTGACTAAAACAACCCTATTCTTCGCATAAATCTCAAAATCTCGTACGCTTTCTCCAAAAGAAAAACTCCATCTTTCTTGACCGCTTACTACATCAACAATAGAAACAAAACCATCAGAGGACAAAATAATCAGCTTTTCATCGTCTAAGGAAGATGAGTTCACTAGGCCAATACCACTTACTGATATGTTTTTATAACTCCATAAAAGTTCCCATTTCTCACTAAAGGCAGTTGCATAACCAAGGCTACTAACAAGTATAAGTCTTTGCTTATAAAGATATGCTTTATTTAAATTACTATTTAACGTAGTATGAAAAACCAATTTCCAATTAGAATTATTCGGCTTAGTCAACTTAGAAAAAACAAAGACTTCATTCGTCTCAGTTCCTACAATAAGTTTATCTGTTTTTGCATCAGAAAATACAAAAACAGAAACGCACTTGCTGTTAATCTTGTCTTTAACACTTGCTGGTAGTGAAAACTCTGTACAATTCGAAATGTACTTTTCAATACCTGGCAATCTAAAATTGCTTGAACCTAAATTTGATGATTTTGTTTGTCGATGGGCTGGGAATAAACTGCCAAAATCAAACATATTTTGATCTAACTCATCATTATTAATTTTATAAAAGGGAATCGAGGTCTTATCAGCAATAATTTTACTTCCAAGTTTTGAGTTAATAACGAACTCTCCATTATTAACCTCAGTTTTTTTCCAATTTATATTTTTATCATTAGAGCAACCGTAAAAAAACAAAATAATCAAAACAAGACAAAATCTAATCATTTTGATCACCTAAAGGATTCATGACTGTAACCCTTTTGCCAGCCAAACAAATTAATACATTTCTATCTGCTTCATTTAAGTTATCAACAGAAACATTCTCATTCACTTTGTTCTCTGATATAGATCTAAAAAAATTGGCTGCATCAAACCATGGTTGATCCCTATAGTTAAAATAACCAAAACTATCCTCAGTAATAAATTTCTGAGATAAGTCTAATAAATAAAATAAATTCTTATCTTTTGAAACATCTGTGTAAAACTTCTTAAAAACTGAATCTTCTAACTTAAAAGCTCCTGATAAATGACTGAATAATAAATAAAACTTGCTAAATAGATTATCATTACTTGCTTTGCCTATGTTTGAGTATATCTCAACGATATTTTCTCTTTCTATTCTTAAACTTTCACTTGTTTTGTTTTGATAAGCATAGCTTAAAGAAATCATATAATATATAAGTAATGACAAAGATAAAACAAGACCTATCACTGTCAAAGGAGACTTCAAAAACTTAGCAAATTTTTCTTTTAAATAGTCAAACTGAAGTTCATTAAAAAAATTCATACCACATATTCTACTAAATGATTTTAAACATTTCAACGATACTTTTCTTTTCCAAACACAATGTAAAAACTGAGCTTTTTGTGTTTATCCACACTGTTAACAGCTAATAATAAAAATAATATATAGTTATTTATATATTATTTATAACAAGGTAGAAATTTTGGTTGACATAAATTACTATTAGTCAAATGGTTTTTTGTTCATCTTCTGCAACTAAGTTAGATATAAATGAAGTATTTGTCGATGATAGCTTGTTGAGACTTTTTCCTGAAAAGTTCTGTATAAGACACAATTTAATTCCTATTAGTTTTGAAAATGAAATTTTAACAATAGCAACTGAAGAAGAAAATCACTATGTGACTGATGAGTTATATTCTTTGCTCAAATTTACTAAGATTGTTTTTAAAATCTTTCCTAAAAACTCCATTAGAAACCATATTAAAAGATTTTTTGAAAAGCACAACTTTGACATAAAAAGTAACCAATATAATGAGAGTATTGGAGAATATCTTTGTGATAAAATACTTTTAGAAGCTTTTAAAAAAAATGCATCTGACATTCACTTTTGTCCGGATAAAGAAAAAGTATTCGTAAAGTATAGGATAGATGGAACATTAAAAGAAGAATTTGAATTTGAAAAAAGAAAGTGGAGTTATGTTTGCGTAAGGATAAAAGTTTTGGCTGAACTTGATATAGCAGAAACAAGGGTACCTCAAGACGGGAGCTTTTCAAGAAAGATGAACAACAAAAAAGTTGATTTTCGAGTTTCTTGTCATCCAACCGTATTTGGAGAAAATATGGTTTTGAGAATACTAGGAAATAGTAAGCCGATAGGTTTGTTGTCTTTGAATTATGCTGAAGAAATTTTAGATAGTTTAAAACAGTTTGTTAATATGCCAGAAGGACTTTTTATTTTTACTGGCCCTGTTGGATCTGGCAAAACCACTTCACTGTATAGCCTATTAAGTTGTTTTGATCCTCATCAAAACAATATTGTTACTTTGGAAGATCCTGTAGAGTGTTATCTCCCTTTTATTAGACAAACTGATATAAACAAATCACCAAATATGAATTTTTCTAATGGAATCAAATCACTTCTTAGGCAAGATCCTAACATTATGCTTATAGGAGAGGTTAGGGATTTAGAAACTGCAAATATGGTGATGAGGGCTGCCATGACGGGCCATAAAGTTTTTACTACGATGCACACAAGCAATGCTATAGGAGTCTTCAATCGACTTATAGAATTTAAAATAGATAAAAGCTTGATTTTTCAATATTTGAAGGGTGTTGTTTCCCAAAGATTAGTAAGAAAGCTTTGTGATTGTAAAGAGCTAACTGACGATGTTTCTGAAGATTTGAGCAAACTTATAGGTCAAAGTGTTATGTTTAAAGCAATTGGATGCCAGGAGTGTCACTACTCTGGCTTTAAAGGAAGAGTTCTAATAGCAGAATGTTTGTTATTAAAGCAAAAAGCAAATAACCTGATCGTAGGTAGCCAGTTTTTGGATTTTATTCCGGATGACTTTAAAACCATGGAGATGTTTGCAATAGAATTAATTAAAAATGGGACTACTACTTATGAAGAAGTATCTAGGTATTTGTATTTATCGTGAATTGGAATTTGATTTAGTAAAATTATGTTGTCTTCAAAAGGTGTTGAAACTACTGATATTAGGTTAGGTTTAAATGAAAAAGGTTACAGTGTTTTTTAAATACAAAGCCGTTTCTAATAGTGGTAAAAAGATTATTGGATATGTAAAAGCAAAGGATATCAGACAGGCATCACAAACAATAATTAGAAAAGGGTTTGCCCCTATTTATGTGAATAGAGCTTTTTATTTCACTAAGAAGTTACAAAACATAGATTTATATTTCATGTTTGATTTTTTGGCACGATTCATTAAAAATGGTGTTACTTTGGATAAATCTCTCGATATCATAGGGGAATCAAATTTAAAATGCAATTTTCTTTGTGATGATGCAAAATCTTCGATTACTCAAGGATTTTCGTTCGGAGAAGCTCTAGTACAAAATGCCGAATTTTTTGATAAATTTAACATTGGCATATTTAAAATAGTAGATAGAGTTGGTTCTTTAGGTGAGTTTTGTCAATTTTTAGCAAATTTTTATAAAAAAATTGCTGAAAGAAAGGAAAAAATAAAAAAACAACTTAGGTACCCTATTTTGCTAACAGCATTTTTTCTAATAGCCTTTTCTTTGATCGTAAAATTTCTTATACCAAATATAATAGATTTACAAAAGCACATGGGTGTAAAAGTTTCTTTCATATTGCGATGTTTATTTTATATTAGCTCACATTTTCTGAGTGTGTTAGGTTTATCTAGTTTAATTGGTTTCTCAGTTTTTTATTTTCTGGTAAAAAGTAACAAAATTCATATAATCAAAAAATATAGAGATTATCGTGATTTTTCATTCTTTTTTTATGTTTCTTACATTTTGCTTTCTAATAATTTAAACCTTCTGGATGCTTTTGAAATTGCAAAAGAATCTATTTATAATCAAGAAAATCTTAACAAAATAGAAAAAATATGTAAAAATGTAGAATCTGGGAATCTACTTTCTGATTCTTTTGATACTTTTAAGATAGATCCGTTAGCCACAAGATTGGTTTTGCTTTATGAGAAGTCTTCGAATTTAAAGGAAGGTTTTTTGATTATCTCTGAATTATTTGAAAATGAAATGTTTAAAATTTTGGAGAGAGTAGCTGAATATGCACAGCCCATCTCTATTTGCCTTTTAGGACTGCTGATCTTGATTACTTTATACGCTATGTTGATACCTTTGTATAATTCTTTCTTTGTTTAGGAGTTGTTTATGTTGTTAAAAAAAATACTTTGTTTGTTAAATTTTGAAAAAGAAAATACTTCTTTTTTTGCTGATTACCTTGTAGATGACGATCAGAGTCAGATAATATGTGAGAGAATACCTGATGGTATGAGTTTTCTAGAACTTAAAAAATGGGCCAAGTATAAGGAGTCTCTTTTTTTTCATAATAAAAATTTTTACAAAAAACGAGTAGAGAATTGGTACATTTGGATATTTACAGATTTGTTTACTAAGCGATTCGTAAGGTGGGCTTTGTTGGAAAAAGTAAGTGCCTTAAAAAAGATGATCAATAATGATGTACAGGAAAATGAGATATGGTTTTTTGATGATGGAAATAAAAAAACAGTATTTGGATTGTTTAGAGGTGTTTTAGTTTGTTTTAAAGTTGTGAGTAAATTCAACAATACAGTTTTAGATAACTTAATTAACCAAATGAAACGATATACATTTGTAGCTCCAAAAGTAAGAATGTTTGGAACGTGGTGTGAGTTGGATTATAAATTGGACTTTTATGAAACATCTGCTATTGAGAGCAAATTATGCGTTAAGATAGAGGAAATTAAGCTGAATTTCGTAAAACGTATATCTGATTTGGCAAAATCCTTTGCATTAAACGGTGTTTTCTCGTTGTTTTGTATGGTGTTAGCAATATATTTTAACAACAGATTGTGTAATGCGAAAAGAGATCTTGTTTTTATTAACTCTCAAATTTCTTCTTTAGAAAGCAAAATAGTTATGCTTCCAGATATATCTCATGTTAAGTTTTTGATGCGTAAGCAACATAATGGTATAAATTTAGCTAGTGTGTTGAATTTATTGGGTTCACAAAAATATACCATTTCTTTTTATGGAGAAAGCAAATTGACTTTACATGTACAGAATGAAAGAATTCGACATGAGGTTGAGCAACTATTTCGCGAAAGTAATTTTACAATTATTAAAAATCCTTGTTCAGTTGTATAAGATAAGCTTTAGTCCTTTTATGAGAAAAAGGTGTAGATTTAATCCAACCTGCTCTGTGTATGCATTAGAAGTTTTAAACAAAGAAAAGTTAGCAAAAGGAATTTTGAAAATCATAGTGAGATTACTTAAATGTAATCCTTTCTATAAGCTATGAATTAATTAGGTAAATCTTGTAAGAATTACCTCGTGAATTTTTTAACAAAATATGATAACATGTTTCGATGAATGATAAGTCTGTCGAGGGGTTGCTTGCTTCTGTTAGAAATAAACTGCAAGAAGAGAAGAATGCCTTTGCAGAGAAATCAGTTAGTTTCTCTGTAAACAAAGGCGCTTCCGATGAATTAGATCAGCTTAGAGAAGCTGTGGAGGATTTGAGTTCCTATAATATGAGTGATTCTTTTAAAGTAAAAAGAAGTGAAGTTGTAGAAATTGATAAATGTGACTTTTTGGATACGATGTGCGATGTTTTCAATAAGTGGATTTGTGAAAATAAGAATGAGTTTTTTCAACAATTTTTTAATAATTTTAATATAAATGAATTTGATAGCGGCGTAGTGAAGCAAACTTTTCTAGATTTTTGTCAAAATAATAGAGATAGTATGAATTGTTTATTTAAGGATTGTATGAATAACTATGTTGCGAGTAAGGAAGATGCTATTATGGAGCTCATAGAATCTTATGTAGAGAATAAGGTGAGACTACATTTAAATGATCGTACAATAGAATCTGTTACAAAAAGATTGCTTCAAGGGGAGAAAAAGTAATGCTTAATTATGCTGACTTCATTAAAAACAACAAGATGGAGCATGTTAGTCTTTTTGATGAATCTATGGATATTAATGAATATGATGGCTTAATCGTTTTGCCACCTCCCAATATTACAGGTAATTTACATATTGGACACGCTTTAAATGCGTTTATTCAGGATTTTAGAGTAAGAATTGAAAAAACTAAAGGTAAGAATATCCTATGGATTCCTGGTACTGATCACTCTGGTATCGCTACTCAGATTTTAGTTGAAAAATCTATTTTGCCTCTGACAAGGATGGATTTGGGTAGAGAAATATTTATGGATAAAGTTTGGGAGTGGAAGGAAAAATACCAAGCTAATATATATTCACAGCTTAAATCTCTCAACATTTCTTTGAATTGGAATTTTGCAAAATTTACTATGGATAGTGATGTGCAATCGGAAGTCTATGACACTTTCTACAAATTATATCATGCCGATCTAATATACCAAGCAAAAAAAATGCTGTATTGGGATACACAGTTAGAGACGGCTGTGTCGGATTTAGAAGTTAAATTTAGTACAGTAAAAGGGAAAATGTTTTATATTAAATATCCTTTAACGGAGGAATGTAATGGGCAGCATTTTATTACTGTAGCGACTACAAGACCAGAAACAATGTTTGGTGATAAGGCCATTGCTGTCAACCCGAGTGACGATAGATATAGAGATTTGGTTGGGAAAAAGGTATGCATACCGATGACCAATATAGAAATTCCTATTATTACAGATGAGCGATGTGAAATAAGCAAGGGTACTGGTGCCGTTAAGGTGACCCCTGGACACGACTTTTTGGATTTTGATATCGGTAAAGATAATTCTTTACAGAGTGTTGATATTTTAGATTCCTCAGGGCGTTTAAGTGGTAAGTTTGTTCCTAAGGAATATGTTGGCTTAAGTTCAATTGACGCTAGAGAAAAGTTAGAAACAGATTTGATGAATTTTATAGATCATATCGAAGATGTCGAACATCAAGTGCCTTTAGGTGAGCGTTCTGGAACAGTTTTAGAACCTAAAGTGACTATGCAATGGTTTGTGGATACCAAAAGCATGGCAGAAAAGGCTTTAGAAGCTTTGGATAGAATGAATATATTTCCTGATTATTTTGTCAAATTATACAAAAATTGGATGAACAACATTCAACCATGGTGTATATCTAGACAATTATGGTGGGGTCATAGGATTCCGGTTTGGTATTGTGGGGACAATATTATAGTCGCTCGTAGTCAAGAGGAAGCGCAGCAAAAAGCGATTGAAAACAATTTGGTACACTATACTTTAAAGCAGGATGAGGATGTATTGGATACATGGTTTTCTTCTGCATTATGGCCATTTGTTACCGTGACAACTAATGATTTGCCATTGAATAAATTTTATCCAAATGAGTTTCTAGTAACTGGTCATGACATTTTATTTTTTTGGGTTGCAAGAATGGTGATGTTGGGCGGTTTTGTAAAGGGCGGAATTCCATTTAAAGAAGTGTATTTGCATGGATTAGTACAGGATGATTTTGGAAAAAAAATGTCCAAATCAAAAAACAATGTTGTAGATCCTATGAAGATAGTTGATGAAGAGGGGTCAGATGTACTTAGATTTGCTTTGCTATATCATTCTGTTCCTGGTAAAAATATTAAATTTGGTGATAAAAATATTGAGCATGCTAGACATTTTTGTATTAAAATATGGAATTTGTATAATTTTATCAAACACAATGTAGATGGCACTGTTTATACTAAAGTGGATCTTAGTAGCATAGAGCATGATTGGAACAAGTGGATATTAAGCGAATTACAAACTTGTTCGGCAGAAATAAATGACTGCGTGCAAAATTGGGAGATCCATAGAGCTTCTAGTATAATATACCATTTTACTTGGGATGTTTTATGTAATTGGTATTTAGAGGGAGCTAAGTTTCTACTGAAGTCTGATTTCCAAGAGGAGACTATCAAAACTTTGTGTGTTGTAATGAAGAATTTGGCCACCATCTTGTATCCTTTTATTCCAATATTATCTTCTTTTATACATAGAGACTTATTTGGGAAAAACATAGATAAGATGGAAATGCTTTTATGTCCAGATTTTAATTATGATAAAATTCTGTTTGTTAAAAGTGTGATTGAAGCTGTGAGATTTTGTAAAACCGTAGTAACTTTTTCCAGTATTAGATATAGTTCTGAAAAAAATTATCAAGATATGTATGGATTAATCGAAAAAATATCTGGGATCTCCGTTATATCAGAGCATGTAGATGGATTTGATTATCCTATACATGATGGTTTCATCACGATTGTTGTGAATGAAGATGCTATCGATTTGCTAAAGGAGAAAATTATCAAAAAGTATTCTGAATTAAGTGAGGATTATAAGAGGTTGTTAGCTAGACAAAATAGTGATGAATTCATTCAGAATGCTCCTAGGAGTGTATTACATGATGTTAGTAATAGGCTAATATTTTTAGAAAATGAAATAAATAAAATTAAAAAAATTATGAAAATGTGGGACAATTAAGTATGAAGAGAGCGATGTTGGTGCTTAGTTTATTTTTATTTGGATGTGATACGGGGAGGCATGGCGTTATTGCTCATGATCTTGCTGATTCTAGAGAGAGTGCTGTAAATGAGGATAAGAACCTTATAGGAATTTCTGAGGAGGAGTTATATCGTAGGTTTGGGCATCCGGTTATACATCATCCTATTGATAAAAATACTGTTTTTTACTTTAGTTATGTTGATTTGTACAGCATAAAAGCAAAATTTAAATGGTATATGATTACTATTACAAATGGCAAGGTAACAAAAGTACATCAGGGTTCTAAAGAAGGCAAGATGAAGAATATGGTTCCACATATCAAGCCTAAGTTCGTAAAGAAAAATTGGACTGAAGAGCTATTTGGTTATATTGGCTCAGCAAGTTGAAAAATTTTTAGAGTTGTGTAGAATAGTATGTATGAAGGTAGCTAGCTCATTAAAAAGTCTTAAAAGTAGACATAAAGATTGTAAAGTTGTAAGGAGAAGGGGTAGGGTTTACGTAATTAATAAAACCAATCCTAGATACAAAGCTAGGCAGGGCTAGATGATTACTAAAAACAACCAGTTTGTTAAGGTGGTTTTGTCTGCTTTTGTTGCAAAATTAAGGCAGAATGGAGATATACGCGATATTGATTTTAAGCAATTCCGTGATAAAACTAACAAGTTGGCTTATCAGGCTTATTTGTTTTTGAAGCATAATCTTGCTAATGGTGTTTTAAATTTGGATGAGGTTTACCAAATGTGGCTCAAAAGCAGGTCAGAATCTACAACACATGATGTTGATTATGATGATTACGAATTGCCTGAATAATTTAAGATTTGTAATTTTCTTTAATTTTTTTTGTTTAGTTAGAATTGTTTTTGGTCCAGGATTGGATTTTTTGAACTGGTTGTATTCATCATTAGATGATCGGTACATTTATTAATCACCAGTTTTCTTGTAGTGTATCAGGAAGAGTTTGCTTGATTTGTTTATAAATCTCAGTTGGATTGAAACCAAAATGTGTCATGACATCATCAGCGTTACCAGAAATACCAAATTGCTTGATGCCAATGACCAAAAGTTGTTTCGCAAAACGTCCATACTTATACCATATATTTGAATTGCTTGCTTCGATACACACTAGTAAATCAGATTCAAACAGCGTTTTTTGCAATAATCCATTTGCGTCTAACATATTGGTACACACAACGGATATAACTCTTACCCTAACTTCATGGTGGTTTTGCTCAATTATATTGGCAATATCAAATGCTATCGGCACTTCAGAACCAGTTGCAGCTATAGTTATTAAGTAGGTTGTTTCATTTTTGTTATGAGAATCATAGATTGTATAGGCTGAATCTATACGGCTATAATAATTATTTATATCTTGTATCGAATCATTCTTTATATAATGCTGCAATATTTTAGAAGATATAATTTTTTGTCTACTGAGTGCTATAATAGAGGGAAATTCGCTATTTAAGGCCTTTTCTAGGCTCCATGCTACTTCTAATCCATTTGATGGTCTAAATACATTTAGGTTAGGTATTAATCGTAATCCATCTAATTGTTCTATAGGTTGGTGAGTTGGCCCGTCTTCTCCAACACCTATTGAATCATGAGTTGCAATGAAAATAAGTGGCGTTTTCATTAGTGCAGCTAGCCTGATTGCTGGTTTTGCGTAATCTGTAAATACTAAAAATGTTGCACAAATTGATTTATACCCTGCAAGTGTAATGCCACCAGCTATAGCAGTCATCGCATGTTCTCTAATTCCATAATGTATATAGTTTGTGTTAACCATAGTATTTGTGGATTTTCCTAGATCAGCAGATCCTATAAAAATATTATCGTATTTTTCAGATAAGTACTGTAATATGATTCCTGAAAATTCTCTTGTAGCCATATCTTCAAGTAATCGTTTCTTAACATCATTTGGTATATGATATGTAACTTTATCATTAGTCTTACTGAGATCGCGATTTGTTAAAAAATACTCTTTATTTTTTTTGATTACACTGTCCCAAAGTTCCTTTGTTACCTGAGGTATTGTAAATGGTTTATAATCTGGTATAAATTTATTTTGTAAATCAATAACCTCTTGTTTATTTAGCACTTTACCGTGTATTTTCTCGTTTTTTTCATAATTTGAACCATAACCTATTATAGTTTTACATCTGACCAATGTTGGTTTATCAGAATGTTTTGCTTGTATGATTGCTTTGTCTATTTCTTCGAGATTATGACCGTCAATTTCTATTATGTTCCAATTATATGATGAGAAACATTGTGTTACTTGATCATTTCTGGCTAAGGTTGTTGAACCATCTATTGTAATTTCATTATCATCCCAAAATACAATTAATTTTCTTAACTTCCACGTACCAGCTAAAGAACAAGCTTCATGACATATGCCTTCCATTAAGTCTCCATCACTAGCAATAACATAAGTGTAATATCCGACGTTTTTTTCTTGTTCTGCCTTTGCAATGCCTACTGCCCATGCTAGACCTTGACCCAAGGGGCCAGTACTCATTTCAATAATTTCATTTTTTTCTGGATGTCCCGGCAGATTGGAAAAAGATTTTCTAAATGAATATAATTCTTCTTGCTTGATAAGATTCATACAGTGTAAAGCTGCATATAATAATGCAGATCCGTGACCTGCCGAAAGTATAAATCTATCACGGAGCGGATGTTGTTTCTGGAAATTGATGTGCTTAGCCCACAAGATACTCATCACATCGGCCATACCAAGTACTATGCCCTGATGTCCTGAACCAGCAAAATCTATGATGTCCAAAGCAATACAACGCATCACATTTGCAGCTTGTTTTAGAGTATTATAATCCATAACTAAATCATACACTGAATAAAATTTCTTACAAAATACCAAATAAGGTTGTATAATGCTGCTAAAGAATCTTTTTTATGAAAGGTAAGGGTAATGGCTATTAAAAAAACACCTCTAATCAATCAGTACTGTGATTTAAAAGAAAAATACAAGAATTGTATATTATTTTTCAGGGTAGGTGATTTTTATGAAATGTTTTTTGATGATGCCAAGAAAGCAGCAAAAACACTGAATATTGCCTTGACTACTTATAGTAAAAATGAGGATATTCCCATGTGTGGTATTCCGTATCATGCATGTGAAGCCTACATTAATAAATTGGTTGGCAATGGCCATAAAGTAGCTTTGTGTGAGCAAACTGAGGATGTTAATCTCAGAATTAATCAAGGACAACCACTCAAGAGGGATGTGGTAAGAATTATTACTGCTGGTACTGTAACAGAATCATCAATGTTAGATCCCAAATCCTATAATTTTCTGTTATGTTGTAGTCCAGCAGTTAAGGGAAGAGTGTCATATGCATTGCTTGATTTGTCTGTTGGAGATTTTTTTGTTGATGAAATAAATGTCGAGAGTTTATGTAATGTATTTTCTAAGTGGGATCCAAATGAATGCCTGCTTCCTGATAGTTTGATAAATAATGAAAATGTATGGTCATCAATTAGTGAATGGCATTCAAAAGTGCAACTCATTCCAAATATAAAATATAACTTGCGTGATAGTGTAGAAAATTTAAAATCTGTTTACAAAATGAGTACTTTGGATTCGCTTCGTATTTCGGATTTGGAACTGTTGTCAGCAGGGCTGTTGACTTCATATGTAATTTATACCCAGAAAACTTCTGATCTAAATTTTAAACCAATCAGAAAAGTGCATAATTCGGATTTTTTACATCTAGATAAATTTACGATAGAGAATTTGGAGATAGTCAAAACGTTGCAGGGTTCAAATAAGGGAACATTATTTGATACATTGGATTTTACAGTTACTGCTCTTGGCGGACGAATGCTGAAAGCTAGACTCTTGTCTCCTGTCAGTAACGCTAGTGTCATACAAAATAGGTTAAATAGTATAGAATTTTTTATTTTGCACAAAGAAATTATAGATCAAGTTCGTAATTTATTGAGTAGGGTAGATGATTTAGAGCGAGCTTTAGGAAGAGTAATGTTGGGAAGGAATAGTCCTATAGATTTAATCAAAATTGCTGATAGTCTAGAAATTGCTGAGAAAATAAGGATTATACTTTCTAGATATGAAAATATCCCAACTGAAATTCTTTCTACTTTAGGTAGTTTATCTTTGACACAAGTATATAAAAAAATACAAGAGGTTATTGTGCAGGATCCTCCATTAAAAGTTGTTGATGGTGGATTTATACGAGATGGTTATAATGCAGAATTAGATTCTTTGCGTCATACTAAGAAGAATCTTAATGATAAAATTACGAAATTACAGATGGAATATCGAGTTAATACTGGAGTGAATGCTCTAAAAATTAGATATAATAATCTTTTAGGATACTGCATCGAGATTCCAATTACACAACGCAAAAAGATGACGTTTTCTTTTACAGAAAAGCAAGTTTTGTCGACAATAGTGAGATATGGTAATGATGTATTGTCTGAAATTAGCCTGAAAGTTTTTGAAGCTCAAGACGTACAAATAAGAAAAGAAATTGAGATTTTTGAAGAGGTAAACAAATTCGTTAAATCCATGAATAAGTCTATTTCTGAATTAGCTCATAGTATCGCAATTATAGATCTCACAATTGGTTTGGCTTATAAAAGCGTTAAAAACTCTTATGTAAAACCACAAATTGATGATACAGTTGAGATGCATATTCGGGATGGTCGAAATCCCATTATAGAAGATATTTTATCTAAACATAGTGATAAATTTACTCCTAACGATTGTATATTTGATAATAAAAAATGTATGATAATGACTGGTCCAAATATGGCAGGAAAAAGTACTTATTTGAGACAGAATGCTTTGATAGTACTAATGGCTCAAATTGGATGTTATGTGCCTGCAAGTTATATGAAACTTGGAGTTGTTGATGGGATATTTGTTAGAATTGGTGCTTCTGATAATTTAGGCAAGGGTATGTCAACGTTTATGCTTGAAATGACAGAGATTGCTTGTATATTACACTATGCCACCCAACGTAGTTTTATCGTTGTAGATGAGGTTGGAAGAGGCACTTCATCTAAAGAAGGTATGGCAATAGCTTCAGCGATAATACATGAGATATCTAATAAAAAAATTAGATCAATCTTTGCAACACATTATCACGAATTGGTAGGTATCGCTGAGCGAGATGATAATCTGATGTGTAAGACTATGTATATTAAAGAGAGCGGTGATGAATTGATTTTTATGCATAAAGTGATTGATGGAAGTGCTAATGAGTCGTACGCCTTACGTGTTTGTATGATGGCAGGAATCAGCAAGAACATAATAGACCACGCTAAGCATATTTTGGAAACGGAACAATAGAAATTATTGGTTAAGAAATCCCAATTTTAATGGGATAAAAGTGGTCGAGGAATATTTTGTTACTTAATTGTAATGATTTTATCTTTTGAATTGCACAATTCATTGATAGAGCATTTTGCACACTCAGGTTTTCTAGCTTTACATACATTACGTCCATGCCATACTAGCAAATTATGTGCTTCCTTTGCCCATACCTTCGGCACAATTTTTTCCAAATCTAACTCAACCTGCGTTGGAGTTTTTCCAGTGGATAATGCCAATCTATGAGACAATCTAAATACATGTGTATCAACGGGGAAAGTGGCTTTGTGAAATCCAAAATTTAAGACTACATTTGCTGTTTTACGTCCTACACCAGGCAATTTTATCAGGTCATTTAAATTATCGGGCACCTGTGAATTAAACTCTTCTATCAGCATTTTGCTGGTTGCAATTATGTTTCTAGCTTTGGATTTAAATAAACCTACGGTTCTAACATATGGAATTAAATTATCATATCCCAATTCAACCATTTGCTTTGGTGTGGAGGCGACTTTAAATAAGGCTGGTGTGATTTTATTTACTTGTACATCTGTAGATTGTGCAGATAAAATAGTAGAAATTAATAGAGTATACAAGTCCGTATATTCCAAAGCAATCGTATCTGGCAGGTGATCTGTAGATAAAATTTCGAATATTTTATTGATTCGATCCATTTTTTTCATATTCATTAGTAGAAATATACATCTAAATGCGCCGTATGAAAAGAAAAAACATTAGTTGTGTTTTCAGTATTCAGAAATGAAATCAGTAACGCTATACAGGCCAGGTTGTTGTTTTGTTAACCAAAGCGCCTCTTTAATGGCATCATCCGCGAAAACCGACCTATCCAGTACTTGGTGCTCAAAACGTATTACTTCTTTTTGATTTACTCCCAACACCTGATGTAAAGACATATGATCCCCAGCCCTTAGACTCCATACTTGAGAAGTATTTAATATAGTATTCAAATCTTTCAGTGTGCCAGATGGTTTATCCTTTTTTTTCTTTTGATGTATTTCTCCCAATTTAAATTGGAAGTCGGATATGTCATTTATTTTTGCCACTGCTTGATAAATTATATTCCAAGCTAATGATGTGTTCGGAGCCCATAATATTGGTATTTCCTGAGCATATAGCGCATAATCGTGTTGGGTATGTTTGCCAGTAGTGCCTATTAGGATAGGTATCCTATATTCATATGCCATTTTAACATTTTCTTTACTTGCCTCATAAGTAGAAAAATCTAATATAACATCTGAAGTTGGAGAGATTTCATAGCTAACCTTGTCTTCATATTCCAAAAACAACTTTTCATCAAAATCAGATCCCTCACGAATTACCAAACAATCTATTTCTATTTTTAAATCGTTGGCAGTTTGCAGTATTGCTTGTCCCATTCTGCCTTTTGCTCCTACAATGCAAATCCTTGTTGACATAACTACAATCATGTTACAGATTATTTGTTTTGTAAACGTAAACAAGAATTGAATAATCAATATTTATAATAGGGAACTATGCTTATAGTCTTGGTTTACTATTTTGTTTAGTTCTGATAAATTTTTACATGGATTATTTATTACATGCTCTATTTGAAGCCTTTCCTATTAGCTCATCCATGCATTTACTTTATTTTCGAATTAATTTGAATAATATAGTTGCACTACATGCTATAACTGGTTTGGTTACCTTTATATATTTTAGAAACAGGATTTTTTATTTGATCAAAGATCTTTTGACTAATTTTGGATTTGCATGGAAGTTAGTTTTGATTTTATTACCAAAATTTGTACTTGGGTTTTGCCTCAGGCAATACAATATTAAATTATATTGCATTACGGGTATATTTTTTGGATTACTATTTTTTATAGCAGATTTTTTTTGTAAGCAGAATAGAAAGATAGAGACCATCTTCTGTAGAGAATCCATATGTATATCCTTATTTAGTTGTTTAGCATTTCTTCCTGGAAGTAGCAGTTTAGGAACTTATTATACTGCTTTCAGATTTTACAAAATTAATAAAGAAGAGGCGTTAGATTTATCCTTTATCTTAAATATTATTCCATCTCTAGGGGCTTTTATTTTAAAATATTCAACTGTACAGCTTAATGTTTGGCAAATTTTATGTTGTATATTTATTTATTGGATGTGTATAAGTTTATGTAAAAAATTAACCAACTATTTATATTTGGTTGGTATTTACAGAATAGTAGTAGGATTTTTGACATGCATAAATACAAATATATTTTCGTCTTATCATTGATATTGTTGGGTTGTGAACAGAAAAAAGATAAGAAAACTATCTATGATAGAATGATCGAAACGGTTGAGAAGCAAGAATGGTATGCAGCTTCGAAGTTGTTAAACTTAAACATTAATATGAAGAATTCTTCAAAATTACACTTACTGAATGGATTTGTATATGCAAAATTAGCACAGCAAGATCCATCTTTTTCTGGCTTATCCGTAGTGGCGTATAGAAAAGCTCTCAATATGGATCCAAATAACTGTTTAGCATCATTATCAATAGGTAAACATTATGCTAATGAGCATAGTCATGATAAGGCAATGGTTGCTTTTGCAAAAGCTTTGTCGATAGATTCTCAGAATACTGAAGCGTTATATGGATTGGCAAATGCGGCTTATGCTACCAGAAATATTACCCTAGCAAAAAATTGTATAGAGAGATTACTTAAACTTTGTGATTCTGCGCATGAATTGACATACAGATTGGCTGCGTTAATATATGCTGCTTGTAATGATCCAAAGGCTTCTTACTTCGCGAAAAAGTACTCAAGCCTATGTGGAGATAAATCTAATGTCGCTTACTTAAATAGCAGACTAATGTCTTGGAAAAAAACGCATGCTCGTTTAGCGAAAAATAATTACCAATTGAGATCAGAAGAGCAAGAACAGAAGAAAGAAATTAAGTCACTTAATTTGGAATTTATTATCTTGAGTTTTGATGAAAAAGGACTTTTTGAAAAAGGTAATAACTTTTTGGATACATTGCAAGAATTTAAGAAAGATGAATTTGCAAAAGGATTAAGTATAAAGTTTGGAAGTCTGCCAGATTCTCAGGTCATGACCAGACCTGTTTTCTCCAGACAAATTAGTAAGAGTTATGATTATACAAATAACAGTTGGGTACTTGATCCGCAAGAAACTAGTAAAGTAGTTACTAAAGGATTTGCGATAAGCTTTGATGCTATCAGATATAGTTTGAAAATAGCTGAATCAGGCAGTCAACAGACAGATATTATTGCAAGGCCAAATATTAAAATATCCGTTGATGGAGGTTCAGGTTCATTCTATTCTGGTGATAAAAATTTTGTTAATACAGGTGGAGATGTTGGATCTGCTATATCAAACTTTCCCTCAGGGGTAAAAATAGAAGTTGATTCTTCTAAATTAGAAAATGGTCATGTTGAATTAGAATGCCTTATAGATGTAAATCAAATGTTTGCATCAAATGATGCTGGATCATTGAATGATTCTGCGACTTCTATTTTTGCTACATTAAAATCCAAAATAAAGGCTAAGTTAAATAGTACAATAGTTATGGGAGGTATACATAGTAATGTGGTGAACAAAAGTCATAAGGGGCTTCCTATATTAAAAGATGTTCCTGTATTTGATTTGGTACTTGCTAAACAACAAGAAAATACATGTAAAAAATCCGTTATGATACTGTTAACGGTGACAGGTGATGATGCACAAAAAGAAGTAATGACAGATATATTAAATACCGAGAATCTTCTCTTGTTAAGAGAGCATGATCCCGAATTGTTCAAGCGCGAGTATAGGCATGAAGCAAGTATAAAGCAGCAGAAACATGAGTATAGAGTAGATGATTTTATATGTAATTATGATCATACTAGGGATGAAATCTTAATGTTTGCAAAAAAAATATAAGTGGTATTACATATTATTTGTACGTTGATTTTTGTTCAATAATACTTGAACTGTTAAAATAAAATTAATATAGTATTGATTTTAGTTTAATAAGTTGCTAACATTTACCATGCGTTTTGGTATCAAAAACTCTACATTATTTTACGTGATGATGAGCGCTCAGATGCTTGTTTCTTCTCCTGAGGGGGAGATCAATTGCTCTCCAAGACAGGTAGCTTCGTTTGCTAGCAAATGTTATGAAAAGTACCCAAGTAAAAGGATTGACTTATTTGTGGTTAGTGCTCTATCTCGACTGTTGATGAAAAAAGTTAAACTCGAAAATATAGTGGATGAATTGAATGTGAAGTTTGAATTGCCCAATGATGATGTTTTTTGGTTTTTGGGTGAATTATATTCTTTGTATGATCAAAATACGAGTTTTGCTAGTTCTAGATCTAGTAGTACTAGCGAATTTGCTGAAGAGGAAGCTCAACTGAAAAAGAGGAGACATAGTGATAATATTATAAATGCCTCTCCTGAAGAGTCTTCAGTAGGTTACTTGTCGGATGAAGATAGTGGTGTGCAGAGAAAAGTTGCTCCCGTATATGCAAAAAAAATGCCTTGTAATCTTGATTTTCACCTAGATAATAAAAGTTATGAGCAAAGTAGACTTAATACACAAATAAGTGAAGCTGAAAAAATTATTGGACAAATACCAGTTAAGGATGGATGTTTGCGTAGTTCTTTGGTTGCATACTTACTAAGTTGTGGTAAAGATCCCACATGCAAAGTAGTGGATTCTGCAAACTATACAGAAGAAGATACTTCATCAATGCTTGTATTATGTGGTATCGATCTAAGAAAGATTAGGAAATATCCTAAAGCTGAATTTGTTGTCTTGGATGGATCTTCTATAGATTCATCTCTTTCATATGAGCAGGCAACAATCTTGATCAGTGATAAATTTCCTCATATTCGATACCTGCTTTTTAGGAATCAGAGCGATGAAGATAGAAATAATTTTATTTCTAGGATACGTATCGATAATGCAAGTGTTGTTGATGCAGCTAATTGTAGCATAAAACATATAGATGGGGATTTCACTTCTCACACCAAATTATTAATTCTAAGCGGTAATGCGCTTAACAACATTGTGCCAAGTGTATTTTTAGTTGAATCTGTTAACTTATCTTATAATTCCTTAGGTTTGCTTCCTAGAACTAAGTATGCTTCTGTGAAAAGGTTAGATTGCAGCAATAATTGCCTAGCTAGTCTTGATAATTTTAATTTTGTTACTATTGAGTTTGCTAATTTTGCAAGTAATGTGTTGTCTTATAATGAAATTAATAAATGGGCTGATAGTGTTGGGCCTAGTTTGTCAAAATTGCACTTTTTGGATTTGAGCTATCAGGAATCAGTTAATGATGATATTGCTGATTTGGATTTAAGCAAATTGGCTGGGCTTAGTACATTAAGGTTGCGAGGATTGAAGATTGGTTCTTTGAAATTGCCTAAAAATTTAAAGAAATTGGACGTAAAAGATAGCAGTGTGAAAAGTATTCATGGTGGTAGTGATGTCTTGCATATTGATTTCGATATAGCAAGCCTGGGCGCCGATGCACTAGAGTACGCAAAAGCTGCTTACGGTAACTTGGAAAAACAGAATAACAAGTTAATATCTAGAGCATCATGTGCTTGTGCTGCGATGGAGAGACGAACAGGCATACGGGGTGGAGTCATTGCTAACTATGATGAGGTTATGATTAGAGGATTAAAATGCAATGTATTACGAGATGAGTTGAGTTGGAAAGCATGTGCGAACCATATTGCCACTTCTGATTCGGTAGTTGGAGTATCTGCTGAAAACAACGTAGTGCATGGCCAAGAGCTCTCTACATTATTTCAGGCTATTTTTCATCGTAGATTTGAGAACATTGCGTTTCAATATATGAAACTAGTCAACGCCAAGCTTAAATTTATTCCCGTGGAGGTGTTTTCGCTTCGAAAGATGAAGTATTTATTTCTATCAAAGAATGAGATTAGCGGTGTTCCAGGCCACATCAGTGGATTGGATTGCTTAGTTGAGGCTGATTTGTCATATAATAAGATTACTTTTGTTGATAACAATATGTTTGGAGATAATATGCAGTTAAAACTTGTTAATTTGTCTCATAATAACATTACAACGTTGATGAAGTTTATAGACCACAAGATGTGCTTCGTAGAAAAATTGAATTTGAGTCATAATATGATTGAAGATATAGATTACATATTATTAAACTGTTGTTGTGTGAAGGAGCTGTATGTTAATAATAACAAGATTCAACACGTTGATTTTTCTAAGGCAATATCGTCACAGCTAGAGGTGGTTGATTTGTCATATAATGAAGGTATTAGTATAACAAATGCTAATAAGTTATGTAGTATCAAGTTATTTTCATTTAAACAAAACTCCTTGGATACTGTGATCAGTGTATTGGATGGTGTTTCTGACATGTGTAAGGTCTCAGATGGTTATGTATTCTTGTGTTTGGGAGAGTGCTATTCTCATGACACTGTGTTTCAAGCATTATGTGAAACTCTAATTAATAAATCTGAGTTTAGTAGTGGTACTCCTTATGTTCATATTGATAAAAAGTTGTATGAAGTTAAAGACCGTAAGGCTAATCTGATATTGGCTAGCGATTCTTTTCAATGTAAATGTCAGGAAAATTTATGTGACGCTGGCGTGTTTTTTAGCAGTTAACAAAATTGTTTAGTTTAGGATTTTAGTAAAATATGGTCCGTAGTGGGTGTCGAAGATCTATTACATTACTGATGCTCTGCATGTTTTTCGGTAGAGTCAAATACCTTTTGATACATTTATCCAGTTTGTTATTGCACTTAATGATTTGTGAATTGTGGAACATGAAATTAAATGTATAAAGTTTTGTCTTATAAATTGATGCAACCTTGGATGAAAAAGTTTGATATTGTGATAATAAATCGATTATCAGCTCAATCTCATCGGTTAGTACGTTATCCGATATTATAATTCTTTTAATCGGATACATCTTATTGATTTTATGTCCAGTTTTATCAACAAAAACAGTTTGGTTATCTGTTTTGATTTGGAATGCAGGAACATATTCTTCGACGAATATAGTAATTTCATCCGGCCATTCCTTTTTAATAATGCAATTTTTGATAAAATCTAATTCGCATATTTGTTGTTTCAATTTCGCTATATTGATTAAATACATTTTTTTATTTTTAACTAATTGAACTATATGATCTTCGTGACATGCTATCGTCCCAAAAACATTAACATTTTTTACTATGTATCTTTCTGCCTTTTTTATGTAAAAGATAAATACTGATGTAGTGATCAATACGTATGCAAAACCTCTATACTTTTTGAACATCTCACATCAGATTATACAAAGTTATTCGAATATGTAATAGAGTATGTATAATGTACGATTTAAA
Source organism: Alphaproteobacteria bacterium (assembly GCA_023898705.1). Lineage (GTDB taxonomy): Bacteria > Pseudomonadota > Alphaproteobacteria > CAJXXZ01 > 1604HC. The sequence goes on along the minus strand of CP060235.1, from coordinate 197,922 downwards.
TGCACAACAAAAAAAGGCCGTAGAATGTAAAAACGATCTTTTGATAGTGGCAGGTGCTGGAACTGGTAAAACAAAAACTATTGTAAGTAAAATATCATATTACATTGAGCAAGGTTTGTTATTGCCTCATCAAGTGCTTGCTACTACTTTCACCAATAAAGCTGCTCAAGAAATGAAACACAGGATTGAATCTAATATCGGACCTCATGCTTCCTTAATTGCGATAGGTACATTCCATAAATTATGTCTCAAAATTGTTCAAGATAATGAAGAGTTGTTAAACATGTCGAAAGTGCAAGTTTTACCTTATGAAGATCAGTTAGCTTTACTCAAATCAATCGTACGTCATATGCAATACAAAAGTTTGAAACCATCGCACCTTTTGGAAGTTTTACAGCGAGCAAAAGAAAAAGATGTATTTGATAATTTAACTGTAGATGAATTAAATATACTGGATATATATCAAAATAGATTAAAAAGCATGAATGCATTGGATTTTGCTGATTTGTTATCTAAGACTATCTTATTATGGGAAAATTATCCGAGTGTATTGGATAGGTATAGAGAACAATATAAATTGATTTGTGTAGATGAATACCAGGATATTAATGAGGCGCAACACAGATGGATTAAGTTGCTTTCCTGTGAAACTAACCAATTGTGTTGTGTAGGAGATCCTGATCAGGCTATTTATTCTTTTAGAGGATCAGATATAAAATATATCCTTCAGTTTAATGAAGAATTTGTTGGTTCAGAAAAAATTGTACTGGAGCAAAATTATAGGTCTACGGATAAAATTATCTCCTCTTCTAATTCATTGATCAGATATAACAGGAAAAGAATAGAAAAAAATTTATTACCAAGTGTTTTTTCTGATAGGTACGTAGATGTTTTTGTCGGTATGAATGCTAAGGAAGAATATAAAGGTATTTGCGATATAATTGCTAAAGACAGATTGATCAATCCGCAATCTACGATAGCTATCCTGTTTAGGACAGCTTCTCAAATTAATGAAATAGAAGAGAGTTTAATTTCAGCTAATATTAAATACTCTATAGTGGGTAGCATACAATTATTGGATAGAGCTGAAGTAAAAGATATAATATCATACGTCAAGTTCTTAGCTAATCCAGCTGATATAATTTCGTTTAGTAGATTATTACAAGCTCCTAAAAGGGGGATAGGTGAGGCTACAATGGAAAAAATTTCTTTAGCAGATGGATCTACAGTCAAAGAAAAAATTATCAATGTGAAAGATAAAATCAGTAGTGCAAGTTACGAAAAATTGCTTAACTTGATTGGGCAATTGGAATTATGGGCTGAAAGTAAAGATGCATTCCCATTGTTGATGGAAAAAGTGGTAAACGAATCAGGGTTATTTGAGTCTTTGGATACCAATAGAAAAGAAAATATCATGCGATGGCTTGATTCTATAGGAGAATTTAAAGATAAAGATGAATATATTAATTATTTACTTTGGAGCAATATAAAATCTGATGATGACAATAATGTTCAATTGATGACAGTACATGCAGCAAAAGGGCTTGAATTCGATATAGTCTTTTTGCCTGGGTGGGAAGAAGGAGTATTCCCGCACATATTAGCAAGAGCAAATATAGAAGAAGAGAGGCGCCTAGCCTATGTTGCTTTGACTAGGGCTAAATCTTATGCAGTAGTCTCATATGTGCAAAGTAGGATGCAGTATGGAAAGTATGGTTCCGTCATACCTTCTAGGTTTATTAAAGAGTTAGGATCGCAGAGTGTACAATTTAAATCATTTAGGTCGAAGAGTATGACTGGCAAAAAGGTATTTCATGATTTGTTTGGGTATGGCATTGTTGAAGAAACTGGTATGAGACATGCTCAGGTACTTTTTGGCAATGAGAAGAAGATAGTGGAATTAAGTAGTATATCTGAGTGTAAATGAATTCTAGAATCACAAGTTTCCATCTACAAACTTGAACTTTAATTTAGTTCCTATTTTTGGTTAGCTTGGCTTATCATTTTCTGTGATAGTTTCTCTTAATAAATCTGGCTCAGGATTGATAGGTTTGAAAAATTTAATGTATGCAGTGCCGGTTTGTTTAAGGAATCCTGGGCCTTCCCAAATTTCACCAGAGTTTGTTCTAACAGGTGTAATTTGCATATTCATCTCTTTTGCTAATTTAAATGCTCCTAATTTGTATGGAATATTTTTATTTAAATTGCGTGTTCCCTCAGGGAAAATTACTACTTGTTTACCTTTGTTGAGTTCTTTTATAGCCAAGGTCATCCAATGTATATTCCTTCTACTTCTGTCCACGGGAATCATGCCCATTCTTTTACAGTATAAGTTATAAAGAGGAACTCTCATGATACTGGATTTCATTATAAATACAGGTCTAGGTAACTGTGAAAGTAATAATACTATCTCATAATAAGACTGGTGATTTGAACAAAAAATAGCAGCTTGATCAGGAATATTCTTGTCTTTATAAATTTGAGTACGTACTCCAAATAGTTGGAGCAAGAAAATCACTATCTTAGTCCAAATTTTCACATATGCATAAGTGATGCGTTCACTCAACAAAACTGGCATGCCGATCAAAAAATAAAACGTTGAAAAACTATAAGTAACTACCATAAAAAACAAAGATTTGATGTAGTACACTATACTTTTAAACATAGTAACATGATACATCATGTTTTCTATCTATAAAAGTCTGATTAGTATTGCAATAACGAGTAGCCGAGCCTTTATTGAATTGCACTATATTTGTTTTGTAGATAGAGTTTTATAAGTTATTTAGGAAAAAAATTTTATTTTGGTTATTAAATGTTGTAATAATTTATGATACAGTGTTAAGCGGATAGATGGCTGAGCGGTCGAAAGCACCGGTCTTGAAAACCGGCAGATGTGTAAGCATCTCGTGGGTTCGAATCCCACTCTATCCGTTTCAGCTGAGAAGTAATTGGATTAGTTTACTCCTGGTGTTCATCTCTTTTTTGTAATTTAAAGAAATTTTGTAATAGATGTTTATTGATTGACAAATATGTTGTAGAATGTCTTTTGATGTTTAATGAGGTAAATAATGGCTAATCATAAATCTACAAAAAAACGATTACGCAGAGATACAAAAGTCAGAGCTGACAATAAGAGTAAGCTCAGAAGATTGAAAACTTTGGTTAAAGGCTTGAAGAGTTACTTGCATGCTAAAGAAAGCAATGCTGAAGTTGCCAAATCGATGTTGGTAAATATACAAGCCTATGCAGATAAATGCGGCTCTAAAGGTATAGTTCACCATGGTAACTCATCGAGATTAATTGGTAGATTACATAAGCAAGTTAACAGCGTATATTGATGAAAGAATGGGATTCCATATTAGAAACGTTAAGTAAAAAGTTAGGCAAATCTGTAGTTGATAGTTGGTTTGTCAATTTGGATTTTGAGCTTGATGGTTCTTTATTGCGGATTTATGCAGCTAATAAGTTTTCATTTGATTGGATTTCTACTCATTATTTAGATGTTGTAGAAAAAGCAGCCTCACAGATTGGTTTATCTGTGAACTTTTCTATCAGGCAGAAATCAGTTTCTAAGACTAAAAACAAGGTGGATCCGTATTCATTACCATTGGATAAAGAGATGAGATTTGATACTTTCGTACGTGGAAGTTCTAATGAGATGGCTTTTACTTCCTCGTTGAGGGTAGCAGAATCTTTGGGTAAAGACATGCATTTTAATCCACTGTTTTTATATGGTCCTGTTGGCTTAGGTAAGACCCATTTAATGAATTCTATCGGGTGGTATGTAAGGAATAATTATACTGACAAATCAATTTGCTACCTTTCTGCTGAGCAGTTTATGTTGAAATTTATTAATGCTTTGAAGAATGGCAATATGATGATTTTTAAGGAAGATTTACGATCATTTGATGTTTTGATGATAGATGATTTTCAATTTTTATCTGGTAAAGAATCTACACAAGAAGAGTTTTTTCATACCTTTGTGTATTTGATTACACAAGGTAAACAATTGGTTATTTCAGCAGATAAGGCTCCATCTGAATTGTCTGGCATTGAAGAAAGACTGAGATCCAGATTAGGAAGTGGGTTGGTAGTCAATATACATCCTGCTAATTACGAATTGAGATTCAGTATCTTAAAAGAAAAAGCAATTGGAATTAATATTAGCGATGAAATATTGCAATTTATTGCTGAAAATGTGAAGAACAGCATTAGAGAGCTTGGCGGTGCTTTGAGACGAGTGATAGCTTATGTTGATTTATTTAATAAAGATTTAGATTTGGATACCGTTAAAGGTATCTTGAAAGAATTTGTTAAGGAGAAGACGATAATCACTAGTGATATGATTATTGATGCCATCTGCTTGCATTATAAACTTGCCAAAGAAGATTTATGTTCTAAATCTAGAAAAAAGGAAATATTGAAGCCCAGACAGATTGCAATGTATTTGTGCAGGGAATTAACAGATAGTTCTTTGCCAGATATAGGTAGATTGCTTGGTGGTAAGGATCACACTACTGCTTTGTATAGTATTCGAAAAGTAGAAATGGACTTGAAAAAAGAAGATAAAATAATTACAGAAGTAAATAAAATAAAGAACATGATAGTTTAAGATAACTCATTGGTCAATAACTTATATTTTACTAGAAGAGTAGTATTTATAACTCGTGAATACATAAATATTAGTAAGCATTATTGCAATTTTGTTGGTTTGATTGTATAAAATACATATGGCTATAGCAGTAGTTTTAGCGGCTGGTTCTGGAACTAGGTTTGGGAAGCAGTCTAAATTATTGGCTAATTTGTGGGGTAGGCACGTCGTTGAATACCCAATTGAGTTATGTAAAAAATTGGGAATAAGTGAAATTAATTTAGTCGTTAATGATGAGAAAGATTTTGCCAAATTCGGATGTAAGATTCATAAACAGCAAAATGCTTATGGTACCGGTGCAGCTGTAAGGTCTGTTGTTCGGGCTGCTATGCAAGAAGATGTTTTGGTGCTTTTGGGGGACTGTCCGTTAGTTGATATTGATGATATTAAATTGGCATTTGAAAAATTAATTGATCATGATCTTGTCATAGGTGGTGTAAGAGAAAACGGTAATCATAATTACGGTAGAATTATGATTGAAAATGGAGCGGTTAAAAGTATAGAGGAAAGTACAGTTTCTAATACGAATACCGAATTTCGTAACGCAGGGTGGATGTTGTGTAAGGGAGGTATTTTTTATGATTTGCTAAGCAAAATTCCAGAGATTAATGGAGAATACTACTTAACTGAGTGTGTGCGTTTAGCCAATGAGTTTGGGTTCAAGGTTGCTATGTGTGAGTGTAAATATGATGTAGGAATCAACACATTACAAGAATACAGAATTGTTTCTAGCTTGGTACAAAGTAAGCTTAAAGAGAGAGCAATTTGTAATGGAGCTATTTTTATGGATATAGATTCAGTACTATTGTCATACGACACTACTATACATGGTCAAGTGACGATAGGTCCTTATGTTGTTTTTAACGGAAAAGTAGATGTCCATTCCGATTGCGTAATAAAACCTTTTTCTTATGTTGAGGATTGTTTTATTGGAAGTGGCTCCATAATAGGTCCTTTTGCACATATTAGATCTGGCACATATTTAGAATCTAATGTAACATTAGGAGCATTTGTAGAAATTAAAGATAGTATTATGGGTAAAGGTTCTAAATCTAAACATTTGAGTTACATCGGAAACGTAGAAGTGAAGGAGAATGCTAACATAGGTGCTGGGACAGTATTTTGTAATTATGATGGCAAAATGAAACATAAAAGTATTGTTGGTAAAAACAGCTTTTTAGGAGCTAATACAACTTATGTTTCCCCAGTTGATATAGGAGATGATGCTATAATTGGTGCTGGAAGTGTGATTACCAAAAATGTTACTAAAGGTTCTTTGGCGGTGTCTAGATCTGAACAAAAAGAGTACAGGAGAAAGAGTTAATATGTGTGGCTTGATTGCTATAATCCATAAAAATGAAGATGTTTATAACAAAATATATGAAGGCTTAGAATTTTTGCAGTATAGAGGATATGATTCATGTGGAATAGTTGTAAATGTGGAAGGAAAATTTGTAATCAATAAACAGGTTGGTTCCATAGAAAAACTTAAGAAAGATGGGTCTATAGGTAAAATTGGTATGGGTCATACCCGTTGGGCAACTCATGGCTGTATCAATTTAAAGAATGCACATCCTTTAATTAAGAATAATATAGCTATAGTGCATAATGGTATTATTGAAAATGCGAAGGAAATCAAAGATGCGCATGATTATTATGATTGGCAGACCAACTCTGATACGGAGTGTATTTTGTTGTTAATAGATAAATTTTATAAGGAATATGAAGATAATAATGGGTGTAGCTCAGGTGGAGTACTTGAGGAACATGAACTGTTAAAGCCTTTGTGTGATTCAGAAAAAAAATGGAGATATATATTTGAAAAATTGTTTGCAATCTTAGAAGGATCTTTTGCAATAGCATTACTTGATTTATATGATAGCGGGAAGATATTTTTTGCTAGAAAAGGCTTAAGTCCACTATCTATAGCAGTGACAGATGATTTTGCTTCTATTGCTTCAGATTGTGTTTCGATGTCTGCATTTGCTGAACACGTAATTGATATACAAGACGGACAATATGGCCATATAGCGATAGGCGAATATAAGATATATCAAGGTAAAGTTAGCGAAAAGAGATGCATAGGGAAGGCAGCAAAAATAGTCAAAGAAGGTTATGACACTTGGTTTGAGTATGAATTCTATACTCAGCCTATGGTCTTATCCACTGCATTACATAAATTGAATAATACATTCGAGTGGGCTGGAACCAGGCCAAATATAGTTGATATTGTTGGATGTGGAAGTGCATATCTTGCTGGATGTGTAGGTAAATACTGGATTGAAAAGTATGCAAAAATATTGTGCAGACATACTATGGCTTCAGAATGGGCTTATGTTCCTGGCTATGAGTCTTCCGTTGTATTTCTTTCTCAATCAGGAGAAACAGCTGATACTCTTTCTGTTTTGAATAAAATTCCTTCAGATGCAAAAATACAAAAATTGGGATTTGTAAACACGCTTGGAAGTACTCTTGCTAGGAGTGTTGATTATGTGGTTCCTACGTTTGTAGGGCAAGAAATTAGCGTAGCATCAACCAAGGCTATGACTGGACAAATGCTATCATTATTTTTATGGGCAAATAAACTTGCTGGTATTAGAGTTCATGATGAGCTAATTGAATTATTTGATGTTATGTCCCAATTAATTGAAGAATTACCTAATCTTACAAAAGCCGTGGTTGATATTTGTACAAACGTCAACAGTTTATTCGTATTATCCAAAGGTATTCTGATTCCTATAGCTCAGGAGGGAGCACTGAAGATAAAAGAATTGGGTTATGTGCATGCTGAAGGATTTAGTGCAAGTGAATTGAAGCATGGTCCACTTGCGATGATAGATGGGGAAAAAGATGCAGCGCAGGCCACAATATTTTTAGCACCATCTACCAGCAAACTATGGAAAAAAATGGTCTCTTCAATAGAAGAAGTGCAAAGTAGGGGCGGAAAAATCATTGTATTTACTGACAAAGTGGAAGAGTTCCCTAATGTAACTTGTACAATTAAGATGCCTCATGTATCAGAGGATTTATGTCCATTTTTGTATGTGCTTCCTATGCAATGGATTGCATATAATATTGCTTTAAGAAAAGGTAATTCTATAGATATGCCTAGGAATTTAGCTAAATCTGTTACAGTGGAATAAAAATTTTTGATCTACTGTGAGGGCGAGTAGCACTTTATCATGCTATAGCTTTATGGTAGACTCATTTGTGTGGTTTGTTCCTTTTATATTGATTTCTTTTGCTTTTAAGCTAAGTATGGCGTCTTTTCTTTTGTTAGTGTTTTTTGTATTTTTAACTGGTTTGGTTATGAATAGCCCTAGCAATTTCAATTCAAATGGTTTTGTTGGTAATTTATATCGCGATAACCAAAAAATATTTGATTTTATAATTAGTTTGAAAAAGTCTAATTATAATAAGTATGTTAAATATGTAGTCTTTTCACTTTTATTTGGTTATTTTGTGTATGAAGGATTTTATTTTGTAGGTTTGAATGAAGAAGCTGTTCTTGTCAGGCTTGGTGTCGTACATGAGACTAAAAAGCCTGGATGGTATTGGAAATTTCCTAATTTTATAGATAAGGTCATAATTAGAGATGTTACAAAAGTAAACAAAATTAATACAGGTGATTTAAGAAATTCAGATGGACATATGTTAACGAAAGATGAAAACATGCTTTCTGTATTTCTGACCGTATTTTGGAAAATTTCTGACTTAAGACAATATGTCTTTAAAGCGAAAGATCCTGAGTGTATTTTGCGTGTAGCGACGGAGAGCATAGCTAGACAGACTGTAGCGAACCATAATGCGGAGGAATGTTTGACTATAGGTAGGGATAGTGTGGGCAAAAAAGTTAAAGCTTCCTTGAGTGACTTGATTAATTCTTACAATATTGGCATAGAAGTTGTTGATGTACAAATGGGTAAAATTGATCCTCCTGATTCTGTAATAGATTCTTATAGAGATGTTCAAAAAGCAAAGGTTGAATGTGAAACACAGAAGAACAAAGCTGAGAGTTATGCAAATTTTGTTATACCTAAAGCTAGAGGTGAAGCAACTTTTATAATTAATAAAGCTGAAGAGTATAAAATTGCCCGTATAGCAAGCGCTGAGGGACAAGTTAAAGCATTTTTGCAAAAGTTACATGCATATTCGTTTGATAAGATAGTGACTTCTGATATATTGTTTTTTGAAGCTATGAATAAAGTTTTTAAGAATGCTAGATTTATCAATGTGATTGATACGAAATGTATGTTGCTGAGTGAGACTAATGCATGTTTGTTACAGGAGAAAATCAAATGAATAAGAAAAACACTTTCATTTTTACCATGATGACATTTTTCATTTTAATTGTATCTTTTGGTAGGTGTTCCTTATTTGTTTTAGACGAATCTAAACAAGCTATTGTGACGGAGTTTGGTAGATTGGTTAAAACATGTATCGATCCTGGTGTATATTTTAAAGTTCCTTTTATACAGGAAGTACACTTTGAGAAAAGAGTTTTAAATTCCGATGTGTCAGAAGTTGAGCTTACTTTAGGTGATCAAAAACGACTTATTGTGGATGTTTTTGCAAGATATTACATATCAAATCCAGTTTTGTTTTTTAAAAGTGTATATGATGTTGAATCTGCTTCAAGAAGATTAAAGTTGATTATTATGGGTGATATCAGAGACATTTTAGGTAAAGTTTCTTTGCAGGATTTGCTTACAAATAAAAGGGCAGAAATTGTATCTAAGATTCATAAGAGAGTTGCAAAAGCAGTTCAAGTTTTTGGTATAGGTATGATGGAGGTAAGGATCAAGAAAGCTCTACTTCCTTCTGAAAATTATGATGCTATTTTTGATCGTATGAGGAGTGATAGAACCAAAGAGGCGCAAGAGTGGAGAGGTAAAGCTGAAGAAATTTATAAAACAATTGTTTCAGAAGCTGATTTAAAAGCATCTTCTATTGTAGAAAATGCAAAAAAACAAAGCGAGATTATTAGAGGAGAGTCTGATGCCAAGGCTATTAAACTTTTACAATCAGCTTATAGAAAAGATAGCAAATTTAGTAAGTTTATGTTACAACTGAAAAGCTACGAAGAAGTGTTGGATGATAAAGTAGGTTATTATCTGTCTAGTAAGCATCCATATTTTGATTTGTTAAATAAGTATAGAGGTGATAGTGAACATAGTTGATAAGATAAAGATAGGTGGCAAGGATATTTATCCTTTAGTAGAGGGAGGAAAAGGAATTTCTGCCACCAACGGTGAAAGTTCTGGTGCGTGGGCTGCCTGTGGAGGAATAGGGACTATTTCGGCTGTTTATGGGGATGTACGTACTAAACAATTAGTTCAAATTAAGGGTATTGAAGATTTTGACGGACCAACTAGGGATGAGCGCTCAAAACAATTAGCTGAGCATTCCATTAATGCTACTGTTACGCAGATTGAGATAGCTAAGGAAAGATCCAACGGAAATGGTTTTATTAATATAAACGTATTGTGGGAGTTAGCTAAAACTAAGGAAATGTTATATGGGATTTTAGAAAAAGCTGGACATTTGTTACATGGGGTGACTTGCGGAGCTGGATTGCCTTATCAACTTGGTGAGATTGTATCTAAATATAAATTATTTTATTATCCAATAGTTTCTTCAGCTCGTGCATTCAAAATTTTATGGAAAAAGGCTTATGAAAGATATCAAGATGCCTTGGGAGCTGTGGTATACGAAGATCCTTGGGTTTCTGGAGGGCATTTGGGTTTGACTAGTAAAGAAGATCCTTATGAAAGGGGAGATTCCTTAAGTAGAGTAATTGAATTGAGAGAATCTATGAATAGTTTAGGTTTACAGATGATACCGATTGTTGTGGCAGGTGGTGTATGGAATTTGTCTGAATATAAAACTGATTGGATTAATAATGATTTATTGCAACCTCTCATGTTTCAATTTGGTACAAGACCTCTGTTAACAAAAGAAAGTCCGATTTCTGATGCTTGGAAGAATAGATTATTTGAATTGAAGGAAGGTGATGTAAAAGTCAATAAATTTAGCCCTACTGGTTTTTGGTCATCAGCTGTGGAAAATGATTTTTTACGCGAATTACAGGGGATAGAAGAAAGACAGGTAGCATATTCAACAGTGCAGAAGGATGACTTTACTGAAGAATTTAATTTAAGTAAAGATTTATTCTTTTTGACTAAAGAAGATTTGGATGATGTTAATACTTGGAAAAATCAAGGATACACTAGAGGCATGCTAACTCCTGATCAAACTATTGTATTTGTGACTCCTGAGAAAGCTAAGAAAATTAAGTATGATCAAATGAAATGTGTTGGTTGTTTAAGTAGATGTAGGTTTAGTAATTGGGCAAACAATGAAGAGGGTAATACAGGACTTATTGCAGATCCTAGGTCCTTTTGTATATATAAAACATTACACTCAATATCTCATGGAGGATCTATAGATGATAATTTAATGTTTGGTGGACGTAATGCGTATAGATTTAGTCAGGATCCTTTTTATCGCAATGCAGACGGCAGTTCTAAGATTCCAACAGTTAAAGAATTGTTTGAAGCGATCTTATTAGGTAGGTGATTCTCAGATTGTGATCATAGCAACTAATTTGTTCCTGTACTTTTGGTTTGCCTTTAATTAGAGTGATCCTTTGTGTGTAATTTTTTATATTGTGTGTTCGTATTTATAATTAATATTTTTTTGATAGAATAGGGTTGTGTTGTCTAAATGTTATGTAGCGGTTATCACGCCGTTTGATGAAAATAGAAATGTAGATTTAGATTCGTTTGGCAAATTGGTTCAGTATCTTCGCAACTCAGGAGTTAAGGGTGTAGTAGTTGGAGGAACAACGGGAGAAGGCATAGTTTTAAGTAATGAGGAAAAGTTAGTACTTTATAATTATGTAAATAAAAATTTTGTAGATATGGAGTTGATAGGTTGTTATTCAAGTCCATCTTTACATGACTTTAATCCACATATATACCGAAATTGCAATAAAGTTTTGGTGTCTCCTCAATACTTTATAAAGCCTGACTTTGAATCAGTTAAGTATTTTTTTGATACAATAATTAGTACGTTGGATAAACCAGTAATTTTGTATAATAATCCAAGTAGATTTGCTACTGATATACGATATATGTATGATAGTTTGTATAAACTTCACAATGTGATTGGTGTGAAGGAAGCTGGACAGGTTCAAAATACTCAAAAGTATATTGCATGGGAATGGTTTGTGGGTAATGATGATCTTGTATTTGATTTGCAGGATAGTTTTAGTGGTATTATTAGCGCGCTTGCTAATGTGCTTCCTACCTATTGGAATACGTTAGATACGAATATGCAGAAGGTGTGGTTAGGCGCATGTAAGCTGGTATTTTCAGTTCCTAGTCCATTGTTGATAAAATACTATTTATACCGTTTAGGAATCATAAAATCATACGCTACTCGCTATGCCTTATATAGTACTCAACTTGAGGAGTATTTTGCTGTTTTGATGGAGTTGATAGGTAAATCAAATGCTAACCAATAGAAAAGCCAGATTTAATTATAATATTTTGGGTACTATGGAAGCCGGGATTAGCCTTTTTGGATCTGAAGTTAAATCCATTAGAAATGGTATGGGGGATATAGTTGGTAGCCATGTAATGATAGATGGTTTTAACGTTTGGATTGTTAACATGCTAATCCCTAAGTATCAATATTCTGAAACTAAACTAGATACACGTAGGAATAGAAGGCTTTTGCTGAAAAAAAAACAAATTAGATCGTTAATAGGTAAAACTAAAGAGAGAGGTGTGACTATTATTCCATTAAAAGTCTATTTTGTCAGAGGATTTGCAAAAGTGGAAATTGGTATTGCTCAAGGAAAAAATAAGTTTGATAAAAGACAGACGATCAAAGAACGCGACAAAAGAAGGTATGGCGATTGAAATTAAGCAAAGCATAACTGGTTGAGGTGTTTTATTTAAAAAGCTTATAATCAGGCTGCACATTGTACTTTAGATAAAAAATTGTATTTCATATGCACATCCTGGGAACATGCTCTGCCTAATTGTCTACACAAATAGAGGTTGATTACATCATAAAGTTTATCTGTATGATATGAAAAATAGTGATTTTCATCTTCAATGCACTTATATTCAATAGATGCATTTTGTCTTCTGTACAGTGAATTAGCTAATTCTTCTACCTTGTGTGGAGAGACATGATGGTCATTTTCTGCTGAGACCAACAATCCATTAGGACATGGAGTTAGTGTATTAATTGAATTTAAGCTCGCGTCTGGTGGGCTTATTGAAATAAAGCCAGTTACATCAGGTCTTCGCATAACAGCTTGAAGACCAATTAATGCTCCAAATCCAAATCCGCCTATCCAAGCATGATTGATATTTTGATCTCTATATTGTTGAAACAACCAATCGATTGCTTCTAATGCGTCTGTCACTTCCCCTTTGCCATCATCAAATTTACCGTGAGACTTGCCTACACCTCTAAAGTTAATTCTTAAAACATCAAAATCTAAATCGCAAAATACGTGTGTCATAAGCATTACTATCTTATTGTTCATAGAACCTTTATAAACTGGATGCGGATGTAAAAGTAAAGCCAGAGATTTGTTTTTACCATTATTTTGATAAAACATACCTTCTAATAAACCACATTCAGAGGGAATCATAACTGGAGAAACTTTTTTTTTAACAAACATAAACACCTTTTTAACTACTAATACTTATACATACGAGCAATCAGTATTGTTTTGACATCACAATTTAAAACATAAGTATAAAAACTGCTAAATTATAACGTCATATAATAATTGCTATATATTGCTATGATATCAAATGCGTTTCATACAAAGCAAGAAAAATTTTTGTAAAAGTAAAATTGTGTCAATAAATATAGAATTTAATTTATTTATATTAATAGTTAAGTGATTGAGAACTAAAAATTATTTCTGTATACTTGACGAAAGTGGAGGAAGCTTGAATCTCAAAAAAGGAAATAATACGGATACACCTGATAGGAATGGTAGAGTTGAATTTGAGCAAGGCATTTATTTAGATTACAGTGCAACCACGCCGTGTGATCCAGATGTGGTTAAAGAAATGTTTGATTCTTACAAAGTTTTCGGAAATCCACATTCCATTACGCATGCTTATGGTTGGGATGCTACAGCTTTGGTAGAGGAGAGTCGTACCAAATTTGCTAATGTTATCAACTGTAGCCCTAGGGAAGTAATTTTCACATCGGGGGCTACAGAATCAAATAACATTGCTATTCAGGGAGTTATAAGAAGCAGACTAGACAATGGTGTTGCTCCAAAAGATATACATATTATAACCACTAAAATAGAGCATAAGGCTACTTTAGAGACCTGTTTGGCTATGGAGAGTATGGGGATTAGAGTTCAATACGTCCCTGTGCAAAATAATGGAATTGTAGATTTGAAGGCCCTAGAGAAAGCTTTTACGGATAAGACGTTGTTGGTTTCTATTGGATGGGTTAATTCCGAACTTGGTGTGGTACAGCCAATTAAAGCAATAGGTGAAATGTGTGAAGCGAAGGGTGTTTTATTGCATGTTGATGCAGCTCAAGCTCTAGGTCGCATTAAAATTGATTTGTCTGATATTAATGTCGATTTAATGAGTTTTTCCGCTCATAAGTTTTATGGACCAAAAGGAATAGGAGCCTTATATGTTAAGAAACGTACTAAGATTTCACCTATCGTTTTTGGAGGCAAACAAGAAAAAGGTCTTAGGTCAGGAACCATACCATTACAGTTATGTGTTGGTTTAGCCAAGGCTGCTGAGTTAGCAGAAAATTTGAGAAGTGATGAGTACGAACGCATGACTAAGATGCAAAAGTACATTGTTGATAACTTGACGAAAGAATTGGCAGATATATATATCAATGGTGATTTAAAAGATAGAATTCCTCATAATTTAAATATAAGTTTTGGGTACGTTGAAGGTGAGGCTTTGATGATGAAATTGAAGGGTTATGCGTTATCTTCTGCATCGGCCTGTTCATCTACGACTTTACAACCTTCATATGTTCTAGAAGCAATAGGTGTTGACGAAGATCTGATCCATACCTCTTTAAGAATTGTGCTTGGCAGGTATACAACTTACGAAAATGTTTATAATTTTGTTGATGATGTAATAAAAGCAGTAAATGAATTAAGGGAGATGAGTCCATTATGGGATATGAAGAAATCTGGAGTAGATTTAAAACAGGTGAAGTGGCATACTCATTGATAGGAGGTCAGTAGTGCATAAATATAATGATAAGATCAATGCCATGTTTGAAAATCCTGTAAATGTTGGTTCTTTGGACGAGAACGACCCAAATGTTGGGGTCGGCTTTGTAGGCTCTCCTGCATGTGGTGATGTTCTAAAGATTTTTATCAAGGTGGATGATGAGGATCGTATAGTTGACGTTAAATTTAAGACTTTTGGATGTGGATCTGCTATTGCATCTAGCGCTGTATTAACGCAAAAAGTAATGGGTTTAACTCTAGATGAAGCGAAAAAAATTACCAACAAAGAAATTGCTGATGAATTGGCACTGCCGCCCATCAAGACACATTGTTCTGTGTTAGCCGAAGAGGCTATTTTGGATGCAATATATGACTTGTTAAAAAAAAGGAAAGTTTGTAAGGTTGATCAAACTGGATAATCAACTAATGAAGTGTGAAAGTAGTATATTTAGGAAAAGGAGGTTGTTAGATGGGTTGTTCAAATGATACATCATCAAAAATTGATTTAGAGGAGATTGTTAATCCTGTTCTTTCTAATAAGGCGGCAGAGGTGATTAACTCGAAATTTAATAAATACGAAGAGAAAGAGGGGATAAGACCAATTGGCATCAAAATCAATGTGGTTAGAGAAGGATGTGCTGGTTTAGGATACGGGATGGAGTATGTTTTTAAATCAGAAGATGCAAACAGTATAGAAAGTAATGGTATAAAATTATTTATGAATGATGAAGCATTGCAAATGCTATCGCATGCTACAATCGATTATCACGTTACAGAGAGCGCTTCAGGTTTTGTTTTTAACAATCCAAATGAACAATGTAAATGCGCATGTGGGAAATCGTTCAGTGCTTAATCCTAGAATTCTAAAGGGAAAGTACAGAATGAAAAGTATTCCTGTTGTCGAACCTGCTAGACCTCCATTGGCTAGAGTTAGACGAGTAATATTCGATATGATTGAGAGTAGGCATACGATTGAGAATGCTTTAGATTTATGTTGTGGCAGTGGGTCACTGGGTTTAGAAGCCATTTCAAGAGGCGCAAAACATGTTACATTTGTAGATAACAATAGAGATAATATTTATAACTTAAAACAAACTTTGGAGACATGGGCTATTGAAACGAATATTATTGATTCTGTGGCCAATTTGTGTGTTGTTGACGCAAGAAAAATTAAACTGGAAAAGCATTTTGATACAATTTTTATAGATTTACCATTCTTTACAGAGTGTGAAGCCGACATTTTACAAAATTTGGTCAATAATACAATGATTTCACATGGTGCTTTAGTAGTAGTCAAAACTAATAGAAAAACTAGCCTTAATATTATGGAAGGTTTCGATCTGCTTAAGTACAAACAAGAGGGCAAATCAGCATTATATCTGCTACAATTTACGGATAATAATTTATCTGAACAATCATAGAAGAAATGCGATCGTTTCTGTTTTATGAATCAGGACTATTTAGTATAAAGTTAGGGTGTTGTTTACATATTCTATCGTAACAGTGGGGTAAATGTATTTGATTAAGTATAGGTATATTGTGTAGGCAGACAATGATTTATTCTCAAGAGCTTGAATTTCTTCACTATGTAAATCTACTTGTACACTTATTTTGTTACTGATTGTTATTTGAAATTTTTTTTGTTTATGAAGCAATGTTAAGCTTAGCAAAAGAAGTATATTAGCCAAATAAGGTGTGGTATAATCATCTTCAATTTCAATCGACAAATGTGGTGAGGCAATGATTTTTTGTACGTGATTCAAATTCAAATTTGTGTTTAGCATGTTGCGTAAGATATCTAAGGTTTGCAAAGTCTCGTTAATTGGAGCCTCTATTTCATTAGGATTATTGATTATAGAAGGATCAACACTAAGTAACATTTTAATAGCACCAATAGGGTTCATAAGATCATGACAAATTCTAGAAACTAATGTCTTTAACAAATCTATGTGTAACATTTTCATATTATAACTTCTACACTAAAATGATGTATTTTTCTATCCTTTACGGTAAACAAACTGATAATTAAAAACTGATGTACATCAGAACCACATCTAAAGATATTTAGAAACACAAGAAAATGAATATGTGTTAAAAGCTTAATTAAAAGTACTTAGCTTTTAATTCTTCAATTTCGTCAGCAGAAGCTCCATTTTTCTTCATTGTTGAAGCCTCATCATCATACTGCTTTTTCTTATCAACAGCTGCAGTGTATTCCTTAGACAAGCGATTAATTGCTACAAACCATAAAATTCCTATAAAGGTAATAATAAGCATAAGATAAGGAGCTATTCCTAATTGAGAACTTCCGGTCAAGAAAAGAAGGAAAAGTTGGACTGCTCCTCCAAAAGACTTTGATATTCTGCTGCCAGCCACATCTACCGCTGCTTTACCCTTTGATTTCAATTCTTCATCAAGCAAAGGAACATATGTCATTTCCTTTGTAGGGTCAAATAATGCATATTTCGTACTTTTACTTCCAATATTTTGTAAAGCACCCATCAAAACTGCAAGCAACATAGGAGATGCCGCAATTGGTAAGAATCCAACTAATGGGTATGACAATTTAGGAAACAACAGAAACGCAAAGAACAGTATTGAAGTTGGTACCATAATTGTTGGTGTGATTGACGCCGATATCACCCATTTAAACTTTCTTGATAAGAAAGAGGCGGTTGGAAACAATATGATTGATATAACTGCCATAACCATATTAGTCTTTGCTGCAAAAGCATTGTAATTAGCTCTGGAAATTTCTTTGTTTACGATTCCTGTAACGCTATCTACAACTTCTGTATAAGCTTTTACTTGGCCTTTCCAAGTCACTTCAACCAAGTTGATCATAGAGTTATAACAGAAGATTAATAACATGATATACCCAAGATACTTGGATGAAAAAACAGTTTTAAAACTTTCTACAAGAGAAGGCTTACTCTTCTTAGCTTTTTTGGTTATAACTTCTGTCACTTCTTTAGAAAGTACATACTTATTTAAGGCCCAATATATAACTATTAGTAAAAGTCCCAACAATATAACTACATTCATCATATTGCTGAATTGTGTAGCAAACGCAGATGTATTCTTTGCTGCAAGTCTGGATGTTTTTAATACCATCCAAGATGCGAGTAAGAAACCAACGTTTCCTATTAAACCAAATGAGGTATAAAACCTCTTTGATTGAGGAACGCTTACTATCCTGTTAGCAAATTGCCAGAATAGCAAGTTCATACCGACGGTGCCCCAAAGTTCTGAAAATGTATAGAACATAGAGTAAGTCCAAAGCCCATAAACTGGGAATATAGGTTTAAGTCTAGGATATGCTTCAATCAGTGCTCTGATTTTGTCCTGATTTGGGTGTAACCAAGATGTGTTTGGATATAAAAAGTAAGTAAATACTATGTTAAACAGAACAAAAGGTATAACAGAAACATAAAAAACATTTGTTTTGCTGAACATATTGCTTACTTTGCTATAAAAAATTACGAACAAGAAAGATGCAGGTAAGACGACGGCAGGCTTTAAAAAGTTAATCACCTCAGCTCCAGCGTCTCCGTACATAAAACCATCCTTAAGTGTTCTCACTACGTTGTAGTTGAACAAGATGATAAACATCATAGCCGCCATAGGAATGAACTTCTTCAATTCTGCTTTTTCAATAGGGAAAAGCAACCTGACAGCATCAGTGACAAACTGTTGTACTCGCGAAAAAAGAGATCCTCTTCCGGATTTCAAATTTGTATTCATTAATACTCCTTTACTTGACAAATTTATAGTATTTTCAAGTTTTTATCAATATAAAATTGCATAAAATAAATAATTATGCTGCTTGATAGAATTTTATGTTTAATATATAATGAAATCTCGATGCAGGAGAGAGTTTTAAATGAATTTAAGTAATGTTACTCCAAAGGGAAGGTCTTTTCAAGACAAGTCTGGCTCAGAATTTGTTCACAATAAGTCAAAGAAGTATGATGAAGGGTCTGCTGTCAGGGATAGACTTGGTCCTAAGGCAAGAAAATATGACAAGCAGGTTGAGGTTGATTCTGGGGATGAGAGCCTTTTAAGCAAATTTGTAAGTGATATGGTAACCCCTAGGGAAAAGACGATTGTAAAGGCTACTGTAAGTAATATTACAAAAGATTACGTTTGGGTTAATATAGGAATAAAAGCTGAAGGCAAGATTGCAATTAATGAGTTCTTTATAAATGGCTTTGGAGAAGTTCCAAAGTTGGGTGCCTTGATAGAAGTTTGGCTTGATAGACACGAAGATTCTAATGGAAACCTTGTTGTAAGTTTTTCTAAGGTAACTCACATAAGAGCTTACAAGGAGTTGGAAGAGATTTTTAATACTAAGAAGCTTGTTGAGGGTACAATCGTAGATAAGGTTAGGGGTGGTTACATTGTTGCTTTGCTTCCATGGGGTGTAAAAGCTTTTCTTCCTTCTAGCCAAATAGATATACGTACTCTAATAGGTAAGTCGCTCAGCACTAACGTCATGCACGTCATGAAGAATAAAAAGATTCCATTTTTTATAATTAGGATGGAGAGAAAGTGGAATATAATAGTTTCTAGGAAGAATTTGGATCAGAAGGAAGATGGTTCTGATGCAAGCGTTGAGAGTTAAGAATCTTATTTGCCTTAAGAAGTTTTTATGAACTTCTCAGCTGCTTATAGCATGTTTTTAAGAAATTATGTTTCTTTTTCTGACTTGATTTGGATTTGAGTTTTTTGTTTTAGATCATTGTTTTTGATTACCTTTTTATCTCATAAGAATTATGTATATGGTGTTATTTAATTTGAACTAAACTTTTTCTTTGCACAATGTTGTAGCTTATTGATTCTTGCATATGTGCTTCTTCTATATTTGGATTATTTTCTATATCTGCTATAGTTCTCGCAATTTTGATTGTGTTAAAATATCGCCTGTTAGACATATTTGACGACTTTGCGAAAGTATTCAAAATATTCATAGCGCCTTCTTTTACTGATAATATATCTATTTTAGAGCTAGGTATCTCATTATTCCAATTGAATGTACAGTTTTTATAGCGCATGTTTTGTATTTCAATAGCTTTATGTACATCTTTCCTCATTTCTTCACTACTTTTTGATTTTTCTCCTAGTGAATTTAGTTCCCAAGGTGATAGTTTATCTATTGATATTATCAAACCGAAGCGATCCCATATTGGTCCAGGAATTTTATTCAAGTAGTTTAGGTAACATGTTGGAAATTTGGAACATCTATTCTCCAAATCATATGCATATCCACAGCTACAAGGATTCATTGCAGCTATCAATTGAAATCTAGCTGGATATTGTATATTTCCATTTGCCCTAGCCACAGAAATGTGTCCGGTTTCCAGAGATTCTCGAAGGCCATTTAATACTGTAGGCGCCCAAAGGGATAGCTCATCCATAAATAGCACACCATGGTGGGCCAGAGATATTTCACCAGGTTTACATTTAGACCCTCCACCTAGGATTGATGCCATAGAGGAGTTGTGGTGTGGATTCCTAAATGGTCGTTCCTGAATAAAAGTTGATTTTCTTTTTACATTTGATACGCTATATATCATAGCAACTTCCATGGCTTCTTGAGGGCTCAAATCAGGTAGTATGGTGTTAATCCTTGAGGAAATCATTGATTTGCCTGCTCCAGGAGGTCCAATCATAAGCATATGGTGTTTTCCAGCTGCTGCAATTTCTACAGCTCTTTTAATGGATTCATGTCCTTTAACATCTTTAAAATCTGTATCATATTTTGCAGTGTATATTTTTTCATTTGTTGGTTCTGGGCAAAGTTGGTTGCCCTTGATATGATTCAGCAATTGAAGCAGATTTTCTGGTGCTAATATTTGGCAGAGATTTTCGTTATGTCTTTGTGACTTTGATAATTTTTCGCAGTTTTTGACAAGTGTAGATTCTATAACAGCTTCTGAGCCACAGCTGGCTGGGCAAATCAGTCCTTTGTTAAGTCTTGATGCGCATACAGAAGCTAAAAATGCACCAGAAACATGGCTAATCTTTGCATCTAAGGAAATTTCACCTATAGCAATCCAATCATGTAAAAAATCTTGTGGTATTACTTTTAGAGAGGACAAAATTCCTAAAATTATGGGCAAATCGTAGTGATTGCCTTCTTTTTGTATATCAGCTGGCGACATATTGACTATGATCCTTTTAGGAGGCAAAGCTAATCCTATAAATTGTAAGGCAGCTTTAATTCTTTCTTTTGATTCTGAAACTGATTTATCTGCTAATCCTACTATATTAAATGCAGGTAATCCATTTGCTATTTGTACTTGAACTTCGATCAAAACCGATTCTATTCCTTGAAATGCTACAGTTAATATTTTTGAAACAGACATAAACACATCATAGCAGATATTAGGGTACATTAAACTGACTTAATAAATAAAGTTTACATAATTTAGTTAATCAACTTCCTAATAGATCCTGATAAATTCAATTTGTTTGGCAAAGTTTGATTTCATTATCTGATGTCATCAGCTGATTGTTCTAATTTTTTGATCGCATAAAACCAAATGGAAAGAATGATTGCTAAAATGACACATATATAAGGATACAGAGTAATTTGGGTTGCATTAGGTAACATAATAAGCAAGAGAGCTTGTACCTGACCACTAAGTGATTTTGATAACCTGCTACCTGCAACATCGATAGCAGCTTTACCTTTAGTTCTAGCATGTTCATTCAAATTTAAGTATGCTATTTCTTTTGTTTGATCAAAAAATACATATTTTGCTGTTTTAGTCAAAACGTTATGTACTGCTCCAAAAATTATACTTAGCAACAATGTGTTAAATCCTAATAAATAGCCAATTTGTATTTGTTGTAAAAATATAAATGCAAAGAATGTGAAAGATGTGATCGTGGCCAATATAGGAGTAATCAGAGCAGAAACAGTCCATTTAAATTTATTTAGCAATATATTAGCTATAAAGCCTCCCACGATAGTTAAGTATCCTATCATTTGGTTTACAGTTCCTGAATAATAGGCAAAATTGGACTTAGTATGAGCAAAATGTTTTAGCTGGCTTTTCCAAGTAATTTCCACTATATTTACACTAAAATTGTAGCAAAATACTAACAACATTATGTATACTAATTGCTTTTGTTGTAGTAATAGCTTGAAACTTTCTATTAACGATAAGTTATCCTTCTTAGGTTTAAATACTATAGCTTGCTTTTTTGTCGCATAATTAGTCAGCATTTGATATATCAAAACAATGAACACATTAGCAGTTAGTATGATCAGTATGATTTTTTTCAAATCTGCTTCAAAGTTGTTTGAACCAAAATTAAAGACTTTTTTTACTACATGACTACCCAAGATTAATCCGAAATAACCTATTATCGCAAAAGAGGAATAAAATCGTTTTGAATCCTGTTTAGGTATAATTTGGTTAGTTAATTGCCAAAATAGTAAACTTAATAATATACTGCACCAGAGATCTGCTATTGAATAGAATATTGAGTAGGTCCAAAGTCCATACACCGGGATTATCCATCGTAATTTAGGGTAGATGGTCTTTAAATTTGATATGTATTCGTGTGATAAGTGAAGGTAATCCTTATTAGGAAACATTATAAATGCGAATACAAGAAAGAATAGAGAAAATAGCGATAATATAAGATAGAACAGAACTCTGCCATCTAATTTAGTACAAGCTTTGTTATAAGCCAGTACAAATAGAAATGATATCGGAACTACTATGAATACTCTCAAAAAATTTAGCACTTCTGCTCCTGAATTTTTTTCTGTAATAACAAGTGTATCTTTTAGAGTTTTTAAGATGGTCGTGTTAAATAATATTAGAAACATTAGGAGAGAAAATGGTAAAAACAGCTTAAACTCTTCTGTTTTTATCGGAAAAGCATATCTAAAAATAGATTTTACTTTTCGTAGAACATAGTTTTCATCATTCATAAACAACAACAATTTTCTTTAAAAATTAAAATTTTTGCAATACCTATTAACTTTGTTTACAGAAATGTATAATCAAATCTGATGAAAATTGTGTGTGTAAGTAATATTAAAGGTGGAACTGGCAAGTCTACGATTACTGCTAATTTGGCCGTATCTCTAAGTTCTTTTGGCAAAAAAGTGGTTGTTTTAGATATAGACTACCCTCAGTTTAGTTTGATGAATTATTTTAGGCATAGATCAAAAGACGCGAAAAATCAGCTTGATATACAAAAAATTGACGATATAAAGGTATTGCCTGAAATTATCGAAGATTATAGAAAGCAGGAATACGATTATTGCATAGTGGATTTTCCTGGAAAAATGGATTCAGCAATGGATTGGTTATATGTTATGTCGGATGTTGTCGTGACTCCTTTACATGATAGTGAGATAGATTTAGGCGTGATAGGTAAGTTTGATCAAAAGAACAAAAGTTTTGTGCCTGGGTGTTTTGGCGAACTAATATGGGAAATGAGAAAAAAGAAATTCATTGAAAAAAAGGGACAAAGTAAATGGATTATTGTTCCAAATAGGTTAGGAGTAAGAATTACTAACAATCAGCGCAATGTACTTAATCAACTAAAACAAATGCAGTCAGCGATGAATTTTGAATTATGCTCAGGTATAAAAGATAGGGTCGTATTTAAAGAACTATGCGCTATTGGCATGACAGTGTTTGATTTAGAAAAATCTGAATTAAATACCTCAAGAGTTGCAGCTAGAAATGAAATTAGATCTCTTGCCAATAAAATTATGTAAATTTTTAAGTATTTTGTATGTTTTTAAGCGAATTGATATGATCATTTAGTGATTTAGAAAATACAGTATTAATCTGCCTATGATGGAAGAATTTGTACTCACTTTTTGGTGGGTTCAGGGAGATGATCAGAGCATGTAATCCCGGATTACATATTGGAGTTTTAGGTAGACCTTTCTTCTTATAAGTATTGTAATCTGAGTTTATTTGTATATGCTGTTTTAAAACTCTATTGATGTGGGATTTCCCATTGGTAATTCCATATATCACGCATGGATCAGAGTCTAAGTACATATTATGTTCTATTCTGTTTATAAACACCGATGCAATTAATCCCATTTCTTCCTCATCTTTTGCTTCTTTTTGAATGATGGAGGCAAAAATAATCCAGTCATTTTTATTTTTCCAGCGCCTTTGGTCAGTATTATTCCAAAGTTGATTTGTAACATTGGTAAATGCTTCGGACATTTTTGTTAGCAAAACTTGAGCTTTCGTATTTCTAGTATAAAAATAGGTTTCAGGCAGAATAGAACCTTCATGAGGTACGTTATCGATGGCTCCATCGAGGAACTCACATTGGTTCAATAACTCACATACTTGATGAATTGATAAACCTTCCGGTATGGTAATTTTTCTGAGAATCATTTTTTTATTGAGTATATTTTTTATTATTTCAAAATTGGTTTTACCATCATATTCTCCACTTTGAGCTTTGATTAAATAAGAGAATAAGGCCAACACGATGCTAGATGCGAATGGTGAACATTTATTGGTTTGTATTTTTTGAAAATTATGAATAGTTTGATAAAAAGTGTGCATTTTACTTTTATTTCTCTTTGGCAAATACACATATTCGGAGGTGTGAGTTTGTAATAAATGTATGATTAATAGAGATACTGTCGTCAATGCTAATTTATATGTTCTGTATAAGAAAAAAATCGACGCACACAGTAAAAAACATTCATTAACGTAATACAAACTCATAATTCAGTAAAAACAGATTTTATGCCTTAATTAAAGCAGCAACAGAGAGGATTCCAGCTCCCTTTCTATCAAAAAGCACTCTGTTATTGGCTGAAACCGACCCCTGAGTGAACCAATTAATGGATAGTGGCTGTACATATCTAACTTCTAATACAATTATCCCTAGCCTGATTTGAGGGGCTATTCCAATCATAGGAGTCCATTGCCATTCTTTGTAAGCTTGTTGGCCAGTACTCTCCAAATTTACCTTAGACATATACTGCCCGTGAGCTCCAAGCAGAAGCATAACTCTAAATAGTGCAAAATTAAAACCTGCTGATCCATAAATTCCAACTGACCAGGCACTAGCATTAATTTTGTATTTGTGATTTGGCAAATTGGTAGTAACGAGATTATTTCCCCTAAATGCTCTACCAACATCTAAACACAATCCAGTAGATACAAAAGCCAATGGAATTAGAGTATGTATACTAAGTCCAGGTGCAAATCTGCCAGAAAACTTACCTTCATTTTTATTATTTGTGATTATGCTTTTGATATTCCTTACTGTATCATTCAGTTTTCCTCTTAATGATATAGTTGTCATGTCCATACTCATCCTTGGACCAACATATACAGATAGATAAGACGCATTTACACCACTGCACAATCCAAAATAAGTAATTAAACATTTAAATTTATTCATGAATCTATTTTATGATAACTAACCAAAAATTTGCAATCGATTAAATAGAGAGATATGTAAGTTTTTGTATTTGAGATCAGATTACTGATTACAAATGATGATTTGTGTAGAAGTTAGTTTCATGAATTTGAATTAATTGGCCTTAACCGTAGGGTCATTAAAAATCAGGCAAATCCTTTGGGTTTGAAGGAGCAGGATTATTTTGGTTGCTAGAAGTAATAACGTCGCATATCCTCACTGCTTTTTTTCTCCATTATTTCTACAATTTCTTTGTACGCTTTTATTCCACTTTCTGCCTTTTGCTTTACTAAATTGAAAGACGCGGGATCAAACTTCTTAGCCACCGAAGCCAATTCTTTTGCAATCTCTAATGAAATTTGATTTTCTAAAGCCAAGCGCAACGCTGTTTTACCATTTTTATCAGTTGCATCAACATCAGCTCCATGATTAATTAATATTTCAACATTATGCATGTGCCCTTTTTCTGCTGCGTACATTAATGCTGTTTTAAGATACCTATTGTTTCGAAAATTAACATCAGCTCCACTACCAATTAGGGCTTGTACAGCATCCCACTTCCACTGTTCTGATGCATACATTAGTGCTGTTTTCTCGCTATTATCATATGCATCAACAAAAGCTTTGCCAGCAAGTAGCGCTATTACATCTGCATGCCCTTTTTCTGATGCGTACATTAGTGCTGTTTTCTTGTTACTATCAAATTTACCAACATCAGCTTCTTTAGCAATTAGCAACTTTACTACATCCAAACACCCTTTTTCTGATGCATACATCAGTACTGTCTTATCGTTATTATCTTTTTCATTAGGATTAGCTACATTTTGAATCAGATCATGCATAAGCGTACCACATTCATTTTCTAGTGTATTCCAATTCTCTATTGCATAAATTAGACCAGTTTTGCCACGCTTTTGACCTTCGGCAATAAATATGGCTTTTACAACATCCATATGCCCAGCCAATAATGCTAGCGTTAGTGCTGATTTATGTGCCCTATTGGACCCATACTTATCAAGTATCAAACTCTTTTGAGACGCTCTTAAGCAAGACAAATAACTTTCTAACCTGGCTAATTTCTTACTACTATTTGCCTCTTCCGAAGGGATACATTTGTTCAGTAGAATCGCTGAGCCAAAAGGTATTTTTTCATTAGTATCATCTCCAGCTTGAATACGCTCTATTACAATGTCTGTATATCCCAACCATGCTGCTACAATTATTGGTGTAAATTGCAATTTTTGAACGTAACCAATAATAATCATTTTTTGAATATCTTTACGTGACGCCAACATTAGTGCTGTTTTACCCTGATTATCCTTTAGACTAAGCTCAGCACCTTTATCAATTATCTCTTTTACAATATGTCCATATCCCTTTTCTGACGCCAACATTAGTGCCGTTTTGCCCTGCTCATCCTTTCGATTAAGCGCAGCACCTTTATCAATCAGCTCTTTTACAATATGTCCATATCCCTTTTCTGACGCCAACATTAGTGCCGTTTTGTTCTGCCTATCAATTAGCTCAATAGCACCTTTATGAATTAGCTCTTTTACAATACGTCCATATCCCTTTTCTGACGCCAACATTAATGCCGTCTTTTCCTTCGTATCTCTTAGATTAAGATCAGCACCTCTAGTAATTAACTTAGTTGCTGTGGCTAAGCATGCATGATAAGATGCAAGCATTAGAGCAGTTTTCCCATCATGATCAACTAAGTCAACATTAGCTTTTTGTTGAATCAATATTTCTACGATCTCTTCATTATTTCTTAATGCTGCTAACATTAGAGCCGTCCTTCCTTTCGAATCTTGTAAATTAACATCGGCTCCTTTAGCAGTTAATTCGCTTATAACAGATGGCGTGTTTTTAATACATCGCCTACTCATTGCAATTACCATTAAAGCTGTTCTGTTATCTTTATCGAAAAAATTAACGTCATCTCCATTTCTAATATACTTTGTTACAGCAACAAGATCCCCCCGTTGAGCTGCAAGTATCAGTGGAGATCTTCCTCTCGCACCACTTAAATTAGTTACCAATATTAAACCTAATATAACCGTTCTAAAATTGTTCATGTTTATCCATAGCATATTTGGAGTAATAATTAAATAAAAATTAAACAAAATCTTATGCAAATTTAGGATATAAAAATCTCGTAATACTGCTGAGGTTAACTTCAAAACTATCCATTTTCCCTTAAGATTAGGTAGGTATAGTAAATGATAACAATCAAAATTCTGAATACTTTTCTAACGAGATAATTTTGATTAGAATATGTAAATGAAGTTAGGTTGTACCAGAATCAAAAGGATATGTAATGGAGCTTTTGTTAATACTCATGCTTTTACTCATGATGTTGAATCTAAATTTGCTATTATACTAGCGCATGATGTATTGGATGTACATGACGATTTTCACTTTTTAATTAAGAGGTTGTACGATAAATACAATGTGATCACGTTTGATTTGGCAGGTCACGGTAGTAGTGGGAATTTAGATAAATATAATTACGATGTTTATTTGCAAGATTGTATGAATGTTGTCAATTTAGCTAAAAATAGACTGATTGTTTGGATAGGTAAGGGAGTAGGGTTTATTTTAGGTGCTAAATTAGCTGCTATAACTAATAGTACAATATTTGGATTGGTTGGGTTTGATTTTTGTAAATATCAAAATGCAGGTGCTAGAGTGGCAGACGTAGAATGTGAATATACAAATTTACAAAAGGCTAGACTTAGTTTTTACCAAAAGTACAATCATATTCCTACGCATATATTGAATGAGTTGTTTTTGTATAGGTACAAAATTTTAAATTCGAAATTTGTTAATAATTATCATATCAATTTACTTACTGAGATAGATAAATTTTTTGGTGTTGATATGGAGAAAATTTTAGATGACATTTTGTGTCATTCATTATTATTTGTTGATAGTAAAAATTCTTTTAAGCAGAAAAAAATACTTGATTTTGTTCCAGTAAATAAAGATTTATGTTTCTTACATGAAAATAAGCACTTGGATTTGATAGAGAATTTTGTAGATATGATTTGTAATGATGGATCATATCTAATTGAAAAGTTTAGAAGATGACCTCTCTAAAAGAAAATAAATGGATATTTAATAATAAGTTAGATTTGACAGCTCTGAAATTGATTACTGAGACATATGATATTTCAGAATTGGAAGCTCAATTTATCGTAAATAGAAAACTTGACCCTGAAAAATTTTTTAATGGACGAATTTCTCATTACCTAAAGGATGTTACATTAGCAGATGTAGATAAACTTGTTGAGCGCTTGGCTGTTGCTATTAAAACAAAAGAAAGAGTAGCTATTTTAGGTGATTATGATGTTGATGGTATAACGTCTACCGTGATGTTGATTAGTCTTTTTAGACATTGCAATATAGATTATAAGTACGTTATTCCGAACAGATCAGATGGTTATGGTCATTCGTTAGCTCAGATTAATAAATTAGACGAAAAACTGGTTATCATGCTTGACTGTGGAAGTAGTTTGGAAGTTACGAATTGTGCTAAAGATATATGTATTATTGACCACCACCAAGTTTCTAAAAATCCAGATGTATGTGCATTTGTTAACCCATATAGATTTGATGTCAATCCAATTGAGCAGGAAAATTACAGAGGTTTATGTACTGCCGGATTAGTTTTTATAGTAATCGTTCAATTAGTACAGAAATTAAACTTGGATTTTGATTTTAAATTGTTACTTGATCTTGTAGCACTAGCAACTATAGGTGATTGTATGGAGCTAATTAACTTGAACAGGGATTATGTTAAGTACGGCTTACAGGTTATTAATTCTAGAAAAAGGTTGGGTCTTAAATTTTTGATAGATAATTTAGGTCTAAGATATATGAGCGCATCGCAAATGGCATTTTATGTTTGTCCATGTATTAATGCTGCTGGTCGTATTAGTTCACCTGATTTGGCTGTCAAGTTGCTGTGTACACAGGATATTCAAGAAGCTCATAAATTATCTCGAACATTAATAGGTTTAAATGAGCGTCGCAAAATGTTAGAAAAAGAATGTTTACAAGAAGCTCTCAAACAAACTTCTAATCCAGATAAGTGCATTATAGTTAAAAATTCGGAGTGGAATGCTGGTTTAGTCGGAATTATAGCTGGAAAAATCAAGGATAAATTCGAATTGCCAACTTTTGTTTTATATAAAAAAGGAGATTTATGGAAGGGTTCTGCTAGATCCACTAATTGTGTGAATATAGGTGTTTTAATTAACAAGTGTATTTTGAATGGGGTAGCTTTGGAGGGTGGCGGACATAGAGCTGCTGGCGGAATTTCTATACCTTCTGATAAATTAGAGGAATTCATAATTTTTGTGCAGAGAGAAGTGAAAATTGATACTAAATTAGATAAAACTGTCATAATAGACTACGAATGTCAGCTTGATGAGGTACAATCTATTTCTGTAGATAAGATACATCCATTTGGAATTGGCAATAAGTCTCCTGTTGTAGTGATTAAAGATGTGGTATTGGAAAATGCTGTTCTCTATAAGGAGCACATTCGAATGTTATTAAATAGGAATGGTTTCAAATTAAGTTTATTTGCATTTAATTGGTTTGATTTGTACCATAAGCTTCCAATTGGTCAAAAAGTGGATATATTGGTAACAATACAAGAGAATAATAACTTTTTTTTAATTGATATGTCTGACTAATGAAAATTTAGATAAAATATTGCAGCTGTTTTGATCCTTTCTTGATGTATGATATTATGCTAATTTTTATTTATGTCTGTTGTTACAAGATTTGCACCTTCTCCTACTGGAGATTTACACATAGGAGGAGTTAGGACAGCAATTTTTAATTGGTTATTTGCAAAGTCTCAGGGTGGGAAGTTTTTATTGCGAATAGAAGATACTGATAAGAGTAGATCAGATGCCAAATATTTAGATTCAATTATCAATTCACTCTCTTGGTTAGATATTAACTGGGACGAAAATATAGTATTTCAATCCAAAAATATTGATTATCATTGTTATGTTGCAAATAAATTGCTTGATAACGGGTGTGCTTATAAGTGTTATCTATCGAATGAGGAAGTACAAGCATTAAAAGAAAAAAATGATAAGATAGGATTAAGAAAATATAGGGATTTTGAAGAAGAATTGAATGCTCCTTATGTTATTAGGTTTAAGATGCCATTACATGGAACGATAGAATTTCATGATCACATAAAATCTAATTTGAGTATGAATTGTAGTGATTTGGATGATTTTGTTATTTTAAGACAAGATAGCACACCAACTTATTTGTTAGCTTGTGTTGCAGATGATCATAAAATGGGAATTACTCATGTAATCAGGGGAGATGATCATGTTGCAAATACATTCAAGCAAATCGCCATTTATAAGTCATTAGATTGGAAGATTCCGTCTTTTTACCATATTCCTTTGATACATAGTGAAGATGGCAAAAAACTCTCTAAGAGGAATCATGATGTAGGCATTAGTTACTATAGGAAATTAGGAATTTTGCCTGATGCATTGTTCAATTATTTACTTAGATTAGGTTGGAGCAGTGGAAATACTGAGATAATCTCAAGAGATAAAGCAGTGGAATGTTTTACTTTGGGAGGAGAAAAAGGTAGATCTATTCAGTCCCCAGCTAGATTAAATTTTGATAAGCTACTTTATATTAACGGATTTTACTTGCGAAATACTGAATCTGATAGATTATATGAAATGATTGAGAATGAATTAAAGATAGAGGATAGGTTTATTCCAATTGTAAAATGTGCAATAGATTACATGAAGATTAGGTCCAGGACATTGGTTGAACTTAAGGAATTTGTTACTGATATCTTTGGTAGTGAATTGCCAAAATATGTTGTTCCAAAACCAGAGTTGTCGCATATAGGAAAAAATTTGTTGCATGAGTTCGATATATCAAAGGGAGAGGAAAAGCTGAGAGAGTTGGCAACTGCATATGGAGTTAAGTTTAAAGAAATAGCATCATTTCTTAGGTTTGCTTTGTCTGGTAGAGAGATATCTCCTAGTATATTCGAGATGGTGCAGTGCTTAGGTTACGATTTAAGTAGGCAGAGAATAGAAAATGCATTAAGGCTGTAATGTTTTTTCTCAACTGCATTTTAGTATTTATAAATTTATTGGCTATTTTTGGTTCCATTTCGGCGAGTTTTCTGCGTAATCGTTGGTATGGAGAGTTTTATAACGCTCTATATAATGACGTATCATCTGTTTTTATCCTACTTATGCTGTTTATACTTTATAATCTATTTGATCATGTAAGTTTAGCTCTGAAACAATATTGTGAAAATGTCATCTCCATGAAATGGAGGAAACAAATCATAAATAAGTTGATGAAGGGTATTAATCCTTCTTTAATCGAGATAAGTAATCCTGATCAGAGACTATGTCAGGATACGCAGGAGTTTACCAGCTCTACAGTCATTTTAATATCAGAGTTTTGTCTTAATTTTTTTTCGTTAATTCTATTTGTCATAACTCTATTTAGGTTAATTGATGTTCAGTATGGACTGATGGCATTGGGGCTCATGTGTGGATATATTGTTTTTGCTAGTTCTTTTATCTCATATTATGTTAAGAAATATGTTTTAGCATTAATAGATAAAAATGAAGAGTATGAAGGTGACCTGAGGTCTAATACTTATCAATTGCATAAAGCACAACATGGATTTGTAGAGTTATTCATTATCAAAGCAAAGGAGATATTTGCTAAGTTAACCTCGAATCAGCATAAGTACTATTTTCGTGCGAGTATTAGTTTTGTAGTAAGGAAATTTTTTGACGAAAATTTAGGTATTGTTATGCCTCACATAATAATTTTGATTATCTCTAAAGGTATTTTAAATAACATAGGTAATGCGATGCAATTAATTAATTGCTTAACGATGATAAAGCTGCAAATTATGTTTTTTATCAGTGATAAAATTTTTGCAAATCTCTATAACGCCAAAGTTGGGTACAAACGATTAAAAGCTTATATTTCGGAAGCAAATAGGCGCAACAATGGTTTGATTATTACCTTTAGTAAGGACGAGTTCAAATGTTATTTTCCTGCTATTAAAATAGTTGATAGACTTTTATTAAGAGAAGTGAGAATTAGCTTAGAAAGAGGTAGTAGTTTGTCTTTGTACGGCAGATCTGGACTTGGTAAAACGACATTATTTAGGAATATAAATAACACTATAAAAGATATATACGGTACTGTTGAATATTCCGGTCTTTTACGTTGTATATGTTTGCAAAATATCAAAATTTATCTTGAATTTCTTACTAAGAGTGATGTTTCTTATTTGTCTCAAGGAGAATTGCAGGAGTTATGCATTGAGACTCTAATTAGTGATAGGCCTGATTGGATTATTTGGGATGAATTTTGTTTGGGTCTATCATCCACCCTCAGAGAACAGGCTTTTAAAAAATTGCGAGAGAATCTACCAGATTGTGGAATCATCATCTTATCTCAAGATTCATTTAATTTTTGTGAGCACTTTATTGATTTAGAGAAATTTAAATAATTGATGTAAAGCAAATTAATGCGCAAATATGAATAATTTCAAAATATAAGTCTTTACTAGCTTGACTTAACCTCTTTTGTAAAATAATCTTTGTTCTTACTGTATAAAATATTCAGTTTGTACTTGTATTTTATCTCATATTGAATGGAGTTAATTGTGAACTTATATAGACTATTACCTTTTTTATATATTACTTCTTACGTTACAATGTTGATCTTGATGAGATCAATTGCTTTAGATTATGGCGTAAAAGCATTAACCAGACTCGTAGTGTCATTTGTATGTTTGTTGCCATGGTTCATCATGAATTATGAGAAATTACGTACTAAATATACGATACTATATTTAGGCAGAGCAATTATTGCTTCTATTACAATATTGTTAACCTACAAAGTGTACGATAAGCTGCCTCTTCCTAATGCAACTTCTATTTCGTTAAGTGAACCATTATTTAGCTCTTTATTTGCTTTTATCTTTTTAAGAGAGGCTCCTTCTTTAAAAAAATGGAGCTTGTTGATAATAGGATATATTGGCGTGCTAATCTCTCTATTGCCACTAAATTTTGGAAACCAATACCTATATTTTCAATTTTTACTTTTATTAGCTAATATTTTGGCCGCATCGAGTGTGATTATTTTTAAAAAAATTAGTAAAGAAGAAAAAATGGTTACTATTCTTTTTTATTCGCATATTTACACAATTGGTTTATTAACTCTAATAAATATTTTTAAGCAGACAAGTTTTAGCTGCGAGTTGTTTCTCCAATTTACGAACCTCAAGTTTTTACTTGCAGCGGGTATCCTAGGAGCTGTCAACAACCTAATTATGGTTATAGCTATACGCAGATTGCCAATATCAACTTTTGCTTCTGCCCAGTACTTTCGTATCGTATTAGTAACATTGATTAGTGTTTTTGCTGGAGAAAAGCTTATTTTAAAACAAATTATAGGCGGACTGATAATACTGCTTAGTTCTCTGTACCTCTAACATCTGCTATTAAAATACAATATCATGCATTAATCAAACTGCTTTTATGTACTTTTCAAAACCCACTGGCTATTTGTTAATTTCCATATTTTACCTTTAGCCTCATCTGGAGTCGGGTTCCATAAAATATTTTGTACGTTATCATATTCTTTAGCAGTATGTTGAAAATAAATATGTACATCAAAGTTTGCGATCTTATCTAACGTAAGCAAAATTGGTTGATCTTGAGCATATGCTTCATTGGCTAGCCCATGTGGTAGAAAATTTCTGAACTTCCAAAGGTTTTCATTTATAAAATGCATGTTTTCTTCTTCTTGAAATATGATTAAGGCTTTTTTATTGCATTTATAGATTTTATACACCAAGTCAAAAAAATATTTAAAAGTATTATCACAACTAGGAAGTAAATAAGTGATCATGACTTATCTATGATGTTTTTTATTGAGACTATAAACAAAGCTCCTACAGACAATGAAATTACGGTTGTAGATATAATCAAGTTAATAAAATTAGGATTAGTATTGTTACCCAATGCATAAATATTAATCAATACAAATGCAAACTCACTAACTTGCGTGAGCAACAAACTAGACTCTACAGCTATTCTTTTCTTCCAACCAAGTATTTTTAGGCTAATAATGTTGATAAAAAATTTAACTATTGTTAAGCAAATTACCAATAAAAAAATATATAGTATGTTATTCATTATAAAGCGAACATTGAAAAGCATCCCAATATATATAAAAAATGACATCATTAGTGTTCCACTTAATGGGGCAGAAAAAGCTAATAAAGAACTTTTAGGCCCTATATTACCAAGTATAAATCCACATAAAAATGCTCCATACACTCCAGACAATCCTAGATATTCTGCTAAAGCTGCTGAAACAAAGCAAGCTGTTATAGATATGAGCGAGTTGATCTCACTAATTTTAAAAACCCAAGAGTTAAAAAATCTGTATAAAAAATCCAGATTTTTCTTGCTTAAAAATATAACAGTTCCCGTTATGCTCAATATTGATATGGAAATTTTGATAATTAGGCTAAATAAATTTTGATTAAATATGAAACTTTTCATCATCATAACCATAGGAACTAATGCTAAATCTTGAGCTATCAGTATGCTAATCACCACTGAACCAAGTTGAGTATTAATTTCATTTGCGTTTTCGAGTAATTTAACGGCTATCGCTGTGCTACTTAAAATTATCATACACATTATTAATGATATGGTTAAATTATCTAAACCAAAAATTCCTCCTAAAGCCAATCCAATTAATGATCCAAATATTGTTTGTATTACTAATGTTGTAATAGCTGTCTTCCACACCTTCCTGAATTCATGTACATTCAGCTTTAACCCGACTGTGAATAGCATGATTAATATACCATATTCACCTATAGCTTTTACAGCGTCAGCGCTCCTAATACAGTTTAAGGCAAAGGGTCCTAAAAATACCCCAGTCATTATATATCCAAGTATAGTAGGTTGCTTTAGATTAGCGAATAAAACGGCCATAGCTGTACAAACGGCCAACACTACAGAAATTTGATTTATCTCTAAAAAACCCATGCTAACGTTTATTATACATTTTATGTTCAAATTTAGTAGTATAAACAGTATTTTTATCTTCAAAATTTTAAATGCTTTTTTCATAATATTGAGATAACTTGAAATATGTATATTGAAGGTATAATGTATAGTGTATGTTTGTTAACATAGAAGTGAGAGTATATGTTTCATTGGTTTAAAAATTTATTTTGGAACTCTAATAGATTATTGTTGAAGGGGTTCGCTAAAACGGTTAGGAAAATTACGCAGGTTGATTTATCTCATATGTCTGATGTGGAGCTTTCTGATATGA
Source organism: Alphaproteobacteria bacterium (assembly GCA_023898705.1). Lineage (GTDB taxonomy): Bacteria > Pseudomonadota > Alphaproteobacteria > CAJXXZ01 > 1604HC. The sequence continues at coordinate 162,175 of CP060235.1, read as the reverse complement.
CAGTGGTTCTGAAAGAGCGGCTTAAAAACGGGGAGATGCTAGATGACATTTTAGTTGATGCTTTTGCTGTGGTCAGTGAAGCTGCATATCGTGTATTGAATGAGCGTCCATATCCTGTTCAGTTATTGGGTGGAATAGCTCTTCACAAGGGAATGATAGCTGAGATGAAAACAGGGGAGGGTAAAACTCTTGTTGCTGCAGCACCTGCTTACTTGAATGCATTAACTGGTGAAGGGGTTCATATAGTTACGGTAAACGACTATTTAGCCGAGAGAGATTCAAAGAATGTTGGAAGGGTTTTTAAATTCCTGGGCATGTCTGTTGGATGTATTTTGAATTATATGGGTGATGATGCTAGAAGACAACAATATGAGTGTGATGTTGTTTATGCCACTAACAATGAAATAGGATTCGATTATTTGAGAGATAGTTTAAAGATGTCTTCGGATGAGTTGTGTCAAAGAAAATTGCATTGCGCAATTGTTGATGAGGTTGACAACATTTTAATTGATGAAGCGAGAACTCCACTGATTATTTCCGGTCCATCTGATGATTCATCTATATTGTATGAGTGGATTCAAACAGCCGTTACTAAGCTTGATGAAGATGATTATGTTAAGGATGAAAAAAACCATAATGTTACCTTAACTGAATCTGGAATAGAGAAATTAGAGCAATTTATGAAGGCTGAGAAGATGATAGATGCATCGGGTACGCTTTATGAAGACAGTAACTATTTTATAGTACATCATATTAACCAAGCTTTAAAAGCAAATGTTTTGTTTATGAAGGATGTACACTACATGATTCAAGATGGTCAAGTTTACATTATAGATGAGTTTACAGGCAGGATTATGCATGGAAGGCGTTATTCGGATGGTTTACATCAAGCTATTGAAGCAAAAGAAAAAGTTGAAGTTCAAAAAGAGAGCAGTACTTTAGCTTCAATTACTTTTCAGAGATTATTTAGGATGTACGGTAAGCTATGTGGTATGACTGGTACTGCAGCAACAGAAGAAGCGGAGTTTGAGAAAGTATACAATTTAAATATAGCTGTTATCCCTACTAACAAGCCTGTAGTCAGAAAAGATCACCAAGATGAAATTTATCGTACCTTGCGTGAGAAAATTGATGCTGTGATAAAATTAGTTAAAACATGTCATGAGCGTGGTCAACCTGTATTGTTAGGAACAAGCAGTGTTGAAAAATCCGATATATTTTCTCAAGCTCTGACTGATCACGGCATTAAGCATGCTGTACTAAATGCTAAGAACCATGCACACGAAGCAAGAATAATTGCAAACGCAGGAAGGCTGGGAAAGATTACTGTAGTTACCAATATGGCTGGTAGAGGTACCGATATTCGTCTGGGAGGTAATGCTACAATTTTAATTCAAGAGGCAATTTTAGGCGTTACTGATTCTGATGAAATTGAAAAAATCTCGAATGAGATTTTATCAAGAGTTGAAGAAGAAAGAGAAGAAGTAGTAAAGGTTGGAGGTCTATTTGTAATTGGTACAGAAAGACATGAGAGTAGAAGAATAGACAATCAACTTAGAGGTAGAGCAGGTAGGCAGGGAGACCCTGGTGAATCTAAGTTCTTTCTATGTTTGGAAGATGATTTGATGAGAATTTTTGCTTCAGATAATCTAAAAGTTTGGCTTGATAGATTCGGACTCAAGGAGGGTGAAGCTATTACGCATAGAATGATCAATCGAATTATTGAGAAGGCTCAAAAAAGAGTTGAAGCCCATAACTTTGATATTAGGCAGCAAATGAAAAAATATGCGGATGTTAAGGAAGATCAGAGGGATTATGTTTACTCCTACAGGAAAGAGATGTTGCAATCTTTTGAGTTGAAAGATTGGTTCAAGGTAGTTGAGAATGTCTTGGGTGTTTATGCTGATAAATATCTTGCCGATGGTTCTAATTGGGACTTAGACGCGTTAAGCACTCAATTACATAGTGTGTTTGGAATTTCCGTAAATCTGGAAGGTTTATCTGATGACGTAAAAATAGGCAGAGCTATCCTTCAAAGATATATATATGATAAATTGATTTCCTACTACACTTCATTAGCGCATAAATCTGAGATAATGAAAATCTATTTATTGGAATCTATTGATGAGCAATGGAGAGATCATTCTGAAAACTTGGATCGTTTGCGACAGGGTATCGGATTGCAAGGTTATGCTCAAAAAGATCCTTTGGTCGAGTATAAAAAAGAGTCGTTTGGTATGTTTCAATCAATTTGGGCATATATATATGAATCAGCTGTGAGGAAATTTACTGAGTACATAGTTAGATCAGTTAATGAAGATAACTATGAATGATATAAGTTATACAAATTTGTTCAATTGGCGATATGTCTAAAAACGCTCAAAACTTCTAATTATGAGTTGATGTTTTAAGTATTGGCATGGCGTGTGGATCCAGTTTGCTCTAATCAAAACTCGTTTATGCTAACTTATAGATCGTTATACTAACAATCCAAATAAAACGCTCAAGAAGCACTTAACAAAGTGCTGCCAAACAAACGATACTTCCAAATATATCAAAAAGGTTCAAGTGGAGATAAATTTATCAGCCATTATTTTTTTAGCTAATTTTTTGAGAATTCTCTTCTTAGCTTCGGATTTTACCCTCTCAGTTTTTTTGTTAATTAAACTTGCTATATAAGAGTCAGATTCTGCTAATTTGACCAGCTGTTTTTTCAACATTTTAGCCTTTGGAGTTAAATATCTATTCTTAGCCCTCAAAAGGTATTCATCTAGTCCTTTATATTTATCTATGGTTCTTTCTCCTCTATGAGATATTGTCAACCTAATTTGGCCTAAACGCTCGCTAAAGACTTTCTTAGCATGAAGGTTAGGAAGGAAAAGACGATTTGTCTTATTGTTTGCATGGCTAACGTTATGTCCATACTGGACTCTATAACCGGTAATTACACAAGTACGCATACACTAATCGTCTTACTTGTATAAAAAAAAATCAAGAGTGTTAGGCAATCTTTATAAATTCTTAAAAGTGTTTCCAATAGATATTCCATGGTTTCAATTCTTTGGATTACAAAAATTATCTTGCATTAAATTTGTTTTTTTGTATCCTTAAAAGGATGGCGGGTGTAGCTCAGTTGGTTAGAGCGCTAGATTGTGGCTTTAGAGGTCGCCGGTTCGAAACCGGTCACTCGCCTTTTGAATAAATCTTTGTTTCAATTGTTGATATTTATTGATATAAGAGGTAAATTATTTTTGTTATGAATAATTTTATTAATCTTGAGGAAAGATCCGGATTTGGAACTTCTTTTGCTAAAAACCTAAGGAGGCAGGGTAAAATTCCGGTTTCCGTGTATTCTGGTAATGTGCATGTTTTAGCTTCGATGGATCAAAAACAGGTTGAGAATCTTGTTTCTCGTAAAGAGATTCAGACTTACAAAGCTAGTTTAGCCGGTAAGGAATACTCAGTTATAATTAGGGAAGTGCAGTATGATCCTATTACTCTTAAAGTTAGACATGTTGATATGCTTTCCTTAGATAATATGAAAAAAAAGGTCAGAGTTAAGATTCCTCTAACATATATCAATAAGGACTTGTCACCAGGTATTAAAAAAGGTGGAATTCTTAATGCGTTAACGAATACTCTTACAATTATAGTAGAGGCTGGTGCAATACCTAGTTGTTTTGTAGTAGATTTACAAAAGTATGAGCTAGATAATTCTATACATGTCAAAGACATTCAGAACTTGCCTAGTGATTTGAAGTTGATCCACTTTACTGTGGAGTCTACCATTGCAACTTTGGTTTCCCCATCAAAACCTAAGTCTTAATATGCAAAAATTGGCAGATTATAAACTTGTAGTTGGTCTGGGAAATATAGGCAGTAGTTATCAGAATTCCAGACATAATTTGGGGTTCATATTTGTGGATCTATTGAGGAGTAAATTTGGTTTTAATGAGTTCGCCCTCAAAAATAGTAACTATTTTCTTTCTAGTGGATTTGTAGACTTAATGAAACCGGCTACTTATATGAATAATTCTGGTTTAGCTGTGCTATCTTACTTGACGAAAAAAAAGTGTGCTAGTTCACAAATTTTGGTCATACATGATGAATTAAATTTGAAGGAAGGTGAGATTAAATTCAAAATAGGGGGTGGTCATGGTGGCCACAATGGATTGCGAAGTATATCTAATGCAATCGGAAGTGAATATCATAGGATACGTTTGGGTATAGGACGTCCTGAAGGAGATGTTGCACATTATGTTTTACAAAGTACGGATTTGTCTATATGGAATGAAAGAATAAATGTGTGGTGTGAAGAAAATAAAATATGGTAAGTTTAGAGGATGAAATTTAATATGGAGTTTACATGAGGAAAATAGTTGTTTTGGTAGGACCTTCAGGATCTGGGAAAACTTCTCTGGCAAATTGGGCAGTAACTCAAGGGTTTTATAAGCCAATAACATGTACAACGAGAAATAAACGCGATGGAGAAGTAGAGGGAGTAGATTATTTTTTTCTTTCTGTTGAAGCGTTTAAAAATAAAATAAAATTTGAACAAATGGCTGATTATGATGAAGCTTTTGGTACATTTTATGGTGTAGAAAAAAGTCAGTTTAATATTTGTAATAGCGATATTATTATTCCAGCGACCTTTAAAGGAGTAGCAAATTTAAAAAGATATTTTTCTAATGTCGTATCCATTTTTTTAAAACCTCCAAGTGAAGCTAAATTAATAGAACGTATGAGACTGCGTAATATGTCTCAAACGCTTATTGATGAGAGGGTTAATAGTTTTAGATTTGAAATGCTACATATGTCAAAATGTGATTATATAGTTTCCACAGACCAAGCTATTTCTAAGTCTTGTGCTGAGTTAGGAATGATAATATTATAGGTCGTGTTTAAATTTAAGTTAAAATTTTTAAGTATGAAAAATATATCTATTTTTCTGCTTGGATCTATAAGTGCTTTGATATACTCTCTATCTTCTCATACTTTAACGTTGTGGTTGACAGATTTAAAAGTTAGATCTACATTTTTAGGTTTTGTAAGTGCTGGGTACATCATACATGCACTTAGAATTTTTTGGATACCTATATTTGAAAAATTTGACATTCCATTTTTGAGCAGATTTTTGGATAGAAGCTCTTCTTGGGTTGTTTGCTTCATATGTTTGGGTGGTATTTCTCTTGTTAGAGTAAGTTATTTAAATCCGTCTTCCGATCTTGTTATGTTTATTGCTTGCATAGTGATAGCTTGCGTTTCAATGTCTATTGTAGATACGTTACTCAGATCGAAAATCATAAGAATGTCTAACGACTCTAATGAGCAAACTGTCTTATCCGGGTTAGGTGCTTTTGGTTTTAAGTTGGGTATGTTTTGTGCTACCCAGTTGTTTCTATTGTTAGCAATTCGTTTTGGATTTACATGGGAAATGATATATAGGGTGTGTGGTACATTTATTGTACTATCTTCTGGTATCGTTTTTCTTCTTCCAAATGTTGAGAATACAGAATCAAAATCATTGTCTGCTTTGTTGATTTTGCCAATAAAAGATTTTTTACAAAGGCATAAAGGACATGTTAAATATATCGTTGGGTTCATGGTATTTTTTAGGCTGCAGGACAAGCTTTTGGCGCCTGTAGTAGCCAAGTTTTTTTATAGCCTTAAGCCTAAGAGTGTAATACCTGTGCTTGATAGTATGACAGGTCGAGAAATATTTGCATGGTCTAAAACATTGGGAGCCCTACTAATGGCATTTGGGGTGTTGGGAAGTATTGCATTATTGAAAAAATATAGTTACAGAACTAATGCTATTTTTAGTGTTATATTGCATTCACTAAGTTGTATACCGTTATTCATATTGAATAACCAGTCTAGTCATGCTGTTTCTTTTATCTTTTTCACATTGTTGCTCGAAAAAGTGATCAGGACGTTATCTACTAATGTCTATTATTTGTATCAGCCAAGATTTTGTAATAAACAGTACGCGAGTGGACAAATTGCCTTTATTGGTTTTGTTGAAACGGTTTCTGGGGCTGTTTTAGGAATTTCATCAGGATATTTAGTACAATATTTTAGTTGGAATGTCTTGTTTATCATAGCTTCTTTCGTTAGTTTGCCAGTATTGTATTTTGTGTATAAATTACCAAAAGATTTATAATTGTTCTCTTAGTAGATATGAACTTTAGTTTTAGATAGTTTTTTAGTAACCTCAATTGTTTATCGTTTAGGCTTTATGATCTTGTTTGTTAATAAGTTCCAATAAATTTTCATTTGTTGAGTTATATTACCCATAACTAGCTATTTATGTCAGAATAATCTGATAGGACAGAGTTAAGATCTTGATGAGTACTAAGTTATAAAGTACACTTTTACTGAGTGGGCTTGTAGTTCAGTTGGTCAGAACACATCGCTTATAACGGTGTTGTCGCAGGTTCGAGTCCTGCCAAGCCTACCAGGTCTGTTTATTTTTATGTATCCTAAAGTTTGCGTTGTACCAAAAAATTTTTATAGATTCTTTTATGTATTTCTGCTATTTTAACAACTTTGTATAATCATCCCTAAGGATCAGTTTACTCTATTTCAAATTGATTCATTAATATATTCCATTCATTTTTTGACATATTTGTATCTTCTATACTAATGTCTTTTTTGTTTATTAGGCTTTTTATGACTTTTATTCCATCTTGAGACAAAGATAGTTTATTGTAATTTGTATAAGCACGATATGTGAATGGGACCCAAGATTTGAGTATGTTTTCTATTTTTAATGCATATTCTCTTATTTCAAACTGTGCATGAGAGGAAGTTCTTAATTTTAAAAATCTAAGCAAATTATTTAGATCTATCTTCCAATAGAATTGTGTATACAGATTAGTTGTTAGTACTCCTCTAGCGATTTCTCTTGCTATCCCATTCTCAATTAATTGAGTATATGCTGCAAATGATTCTTTATTCATAGTATCTATTGTGTTATAAGCTTGTAATACCACATCATGATCCAACTCTTTGCCTCGTGCTTGTTTGTTGTTTGAATCTTGCCCAGTAATGTGTTTTAGATCAGGCACATAAAAATCATTATCCATTTCTGAGTACCTAGCTGAATATTCATTGACATTGGCTGTCCTATGCCTTAACCATTGCCTTGCAACAAATATAGGAGCTTTAATATGTAATTTGATTTCGCACATTTCAAAGACAGATGTATGCTCATTTCTCAATAGGTAATTGATTAAACTTTGATCATTGCTTGGAGTTTTAGTTCCTTTTCCATATGAAATACGGGCCGCTTGTACTATAGCAGCATCATCTCCCATGTAGTCTATTATTCTTACGAACCCCTTATTCAGTACAGGAATTTCTTTTCCTAGTAAAGCTTCAATCTCTTCTACACATACTCTTTTTGTTTCCATAGAAAAATTAAAACATGAAACTAGAGTATTTTATAGATTACGTTTGGACTTTTTTGTCACAAACTCAGGAGATCATCATATTTTTAGATATTTTTTTATCAGCTCCTTAAAGATGTCTCCTCGTTCTTCAAAATTGCTGAACTGGTCAAACGACTGGAATCCAGGTGAAAACACTATAGTTTCATTGTGATAATTTTTTGCAATTGCTTTGACAACGTCTTCGAGAGTTTCATATTGAGAATGTGGAGTGCTATTTAGTAATTGTGAAAGCTCTTGTTTGCTTGACCCAAAGAAAAAAGCATGTTGAATATTATTTTGGAAAAGTTGTAATAATTTATTTTGCAAAGTAAAATTATATGTTTTATTACTTAGCGATTGTGGAGTTTTTCCTCCTGCTATCCATAATGCATTAACATGTCTTTGTAGTGCATACGCAGAACATTCCAAATTTGTACTTTTGCTATCATTAATTATTAATGGATTAAACGAGATAATTTCTTGTCTATGAGGTAGATTTGTAAAGCGCTTACAAGCATCAAATATGATTTCATCCTCAATGCCCAAATAACGACATACAACGTAGCATGCTTCGAATGCCGTTTGTGATATGTGCTTCAATTTTTCCCTATAGATCATTAGCACCCGATCATCCACTATAATACGCATGGAATTGTCGGAGGTAGGCAAATTTCGGTTTATGAAACTTACTGTTGATAGATCTATGATTTTGTATTTTGCATCATAATATTCTTGAAAAGTACTGTAATATTCCAAGTGGTGTTTTGCTATGTTAAGAATCACTCCTATATTAATGTTCTTAGTATAAATTTTTTCCAATTGGAATGAAGATAATTCAATAATAGGTATGATATCGTCAGTTACTTCTGATAATTTAGTACCTATATTACCTACAGGTTTTGCTAGATTTGTAAATTTTTTAGAGTGATTAATTACATAGGCTATTAAACTTACAGTAGTAGATTTTCCGAAAGATCCTGTGCAAGCAATTTTGATATTCTTATTTGTTGTGAACTGTAGAAATAGTTCAACCTCATTTAGTATATCTTTTTGGTTTACCAAAGGAAGTAATCTATGATTCCTAACGCCAGGACTTAAGACTATTTTGTTAATTTTTTGTCCATCATAAATTTTATAGTGATAATGTATTTTCGCTGACTGCCTTCTTTCCGAATCATCATCCCAAACGTAGAATTCCAAATTGTGTTTTGATAATATTTCGGCTGCAGACTGATTTGAGAGCCCAAAACCTATTAACAAGTACTTATCACACATTATATTAAGTATATTATCAACAGATTGGCAACAATAGTGATAAAGATTGCTAATTTTGTAATTGTTTTTTCATGTAAATAATGTTCCAAATGATGGTGTATAGGAGACATTTTGAAGATTTTTTTATTGCATAGCTTAATAGAACTAATTTGTATGATAACTGATAAAGTTTCTAATACTAATACAAGGCCAGAAATTGTTAAATACCATTCAAGATTATGTGTCAGAAATAAGATAGCTATTACAGACCCTAAAAGCATTGAACCTGTATCTCCCATGAAAATTCTGGCTGGGTATTTGTTGAATTGTAGAAATATTAATATACTAAATAGGAATAATAATCCAATAGCATTGGATGTAATAAGGCTAATGGTCGCGATAATGATGATTGAACACGAAACAGCTAAACCATCTAGTCCATCTGTTATATTGAGAGCATTAGCTGTAGCAGTGATTACGAAAGACCACCATATAGCTTTGAATAAACTTACATTAAACAATAAGTAAGTAAGCAGAAAACTTATTAAACATTGGAAAATGAATTTATTTTTCGCACGTATGCCTGAGTTACTTTTATAATATATTTTTTTAACATCATCATATAATCCCAGCAAGCTAAATGCGACTGGGATCAATATGTATGGGTAAATAATGGAATATTTGCCTTTGCTGTGTGAGTTGGGAATGTTGTTTGCATGTAGAAAAACTATACAAATCCAAGCAATAACAAATACTATACCTCCCATTGTGGGCGTTCCAGCTTTGCTGTGATGACTGGTTACATGAGCTGATATTGGCTGCGAGTATCCATACTCCAATCCATGACGTTTATAATTACTTTTTTGTAAAAGCTGCACTATGCAAATATACATTTTCAATCCTAAATAGGTTAAAACTGAACACAACACTATCTGATAATAAATAACACTATTTATACTTATTTTGAGTAAACCCATGACATTTCCTATCAACAGTATATCAATTTGCTCAATTAACGCCACATCCTAATTTTGATGACCTTGTTTTACTCAACAAGCTGATAGGTAGCATAAATATGTTGAACTATTAAATGAGCGTCCGTGCTATTACTCCCCTTAACTAATATGACATCTCCATTTTCAATAGTGTTATCCAAAAATTTGCATAACTCATGAGAATCATTGAATTTTATACCTTGATTATGCTGCCAAATTTCTCCCAGAAGTAGTACCATATCTGCATTTATATAAGTATCTACCTGTTGATGATAAAGTTGTGATTCGTGTCCTAATTCTTTCATTTCAGCTAATACAGCAATTTTTCTGTTTGGAAAAGTAGATAGTTGTTTAAGAGATGCTTTCAGAGAAACTGGATTTGAATTGTATGAACTGTCTATGAGTGTGAAACTTTGATTTGCTTTGGTGAATTTAAGCAAATTATTCCTCCGAGATGTATTTTTAAATGTAGCTAGCTTTTGTTCTGCATTCGAAATATTTTCTACTTTGGCTACCTGCAGCACAGGATATTTATTTGCTTCATTAAAATCCTGATACTTAGTATCATCAGTAATTTCATAGTCTAAATTCTTAGGGCAATATTTTTTACATATTTCTGGAAAGAATGCTTTTGTTTTTGTGAATTTTAGTAAGACCGATTTTTCTTTAGCAATAGTTTCTACATCATGTAGGTGTTGCAAATGAGCAGGACCTATATTAGTTATTATTGAATACGTTGGCTGAACAGTTTTAGCCATTAATTCCATCTCTCCAGGATGACTAATTCCAAGTTCTAATATGTAATAGTGGGGAATGTGTTCCGCATTGCAAACTGTCAGTGCGATGCCGTATATGGTATTGTAATTCCCTTCAGAAGCGATTGAATCGTAATTTTGAAATACGTGCTGTAACATTTGTTTTGTGGATGTTTTTCCAGCACTTCCTGTTACTGCTATAACAATTGCCTTCTGTTGAGTTAATAAATAATTTGTAATTTGAGATAATTTTTGTTCTACAGAATCTACTATGATAAGTTTAGATTGATCTATGTTATGAATGTTCTTCGATGCAACCACATAAGAAGCTCCTTTAGCGATTGCTTCATTCGCAAATTCATGTCCATCAACTTTAGCTCCTTGAATACAGAAGAAAATTTGATTTGGCAAAGTGGTTTTACTGTTAATCGATATTCCAACGCTATAACTGTTATCTCGTATGTTATCAGACAGTAAGGCGTTAGGTATTTTCATGTTAATGTTATTTTATTGATTATATTTTTTTTTACAAGCTGATGTGTAGATTTACCACATTTTATGTAATAATTGAGGCTGACAATGCAGTGGACTTGTGGTAGAAGTAGAAAATTAAAAAAGAATATCAATCTTGAGTGTGATAAAAATATATTGGAGTTGACAGATATAACTTCGCTTTTGTCTAAAACAAACCGTAATGTATTAGATATAGGTTTTGGTTCAGGTGATAGTGTATTGGCAGACTTGGAACATGGATCACACGTTTTAGGGTGTGAAATTTTCAAACCTGCTGTTTATGAGACATTGGATAAAATCCTAAAGTTTGGTTACGATTTAAGTAAGTCTCATTTTTATATTGGGTTTGTAGATGAATTATTAAAATTCTTAAAAACACCTGTATTTGCAGAGGTGAAGATGCTATTTCCTGATCCATGGCATAAAAATAAGCACAGTAAACGCAGATTTTATAATATACCATATTTTGATTTGCTTATTTTTAGGGTTCTATGTAATAAAGGTAGATTTGTTTTTGCGTCTGATATTGAATATATGTATGTTAATGCTAGAAAGCTGTTTTTATCGCAGTTATTTACAATAGAAGATGCTATCTTTGATGCTTATGAAGCTTGCCCGTACAGGACTGCGTACTGCAAAAAGGGATTTGAGGCTGGAAGAAAAGTTTATTCTATGGTGGCTACAAAAATATGAAATGTTATGTAATAGCAGGATGTACTGCGAGTGGCAAATCTAATTTTGCTTTGGAGCTAGCTGAGAAAGTAGGGGGTTCCATTGTGAATGGTGATAGTAAGCAAGTTTACGATGTTTTGCCAATTCTGACATCGCAACCAACTAATTTGGAAAATCACCACCTGTATAATTATTTTGACCATAGACAACAAATGAATCTGATGACTTGGTTAAATGACTTGGAAAAAGTGCTTGTTCAATTAGTAGAGCAAAATAAGGTGCCGATTATCGTTGGAGGTACAGGGTTTTACCTAAATGCATTACGTGAAGGTATCATAAACATTCCTGAAGTAGCATACAATTATGAATTAGATACAATGCAAACTGTAGATTTGTATAAAATGCTTATGATATTGGATCCACATTCACATATTAATCCACACGACAAATACAGAATGATACGTGCTTTAAATGTGATTCAGGGCACAGGCAAACCATATTCTTGGTGGCTTACACAAAAAGTGAAAAAGTTTGATTTGGATTTGGAATTTATATATATAAAGAAGAGTAAAGAAGAGATTAGAGTGTCAGCTAGCAATAGGTTGGAGAGTATGTTTCCAAAAGTAATTGATGAGGTTAGAGAGTTGGGATCAGTAAGCAAGCATGTTAGCTCTATAATTGGGTTAAATGAGATTAGGATGTTTTTAAACAATCAAATCGATTTGGCCCAAACAAAGGAATTAATATTGATTAGGACTTTACAATATGCAAAGCAGCAAAGAACCTGGTTTAGAAATAAAATGGTTTTTGACAAAGCAATAGAATAGGTCTATAACATGAAGTATGATAACGATGAAAAGATTGATGTGCAGTTTTGTACTCGTAAGTGGCCTAAGTGGCATGGGTCACAAGGCTCTGAGAGGTCTAACTCCGTTAGGTTTGCATCAGTAAATGGAAGGGTGCAAGCCGTAAATCTACTGATTCTTAATGATGCTGATGTGAATTTACAAGACAAGATTGGTTATACAGCTCTAATGCATGCATCAGTAAAGGGAAGGGCGAAGGTTGTAAAAAATCTTATTCTTGCTGGGGCCGATCTTAATATGCAGGGTGATAGTGGTGATACAGCTTTAATGTCTGCAGCGCGCCACGGACATGTAGGGGTTGTAAAAGAGCTTATTGCTGCTAGGGCCGATCTTAATAAGAAAAATAAATATGGAGTGACTGCTCTTTTATTTGCATCAAACAATGGACATGAAGAAGTTGTAAAATCTCTTATTGCTGCCGGAGTTGATCTTAAGCAGGATGGAACGGCCACTCTAATGTCTGCAACAGAAAAGGGGCATGTAGAGGTTGTAAAGGTTCTAATTGCTAAAAGCTCTGACGGTAACTTTGAGAATGGGTCTGAGGAGCTAGTTTTAATGTCGGCAGCAGGAAATGGACATGTAGAGATTATAAAGATTCTTATTGCTAAAGGTGTTGATGTTAATTTTAAGAATGGGTCTGAAGAGACAGCTCTAATGTTGGCAGCACGCCACGGACGTGTAGAGGTTGTAAAAGAGCTTATTGATGCTAAAGCTGATCTTGAGAAGCAGGATATATATGGATGGACAGCTCTAATGTTGGCAGCACGCCACGGACGTGTAGAGGTTGTAAAAGAGCTTATTGATGCTAAAGCTGATCTTGAGAAGCAGGATATATATGGATGGACAGCTCTAATGATAGCAGCAGCAAAGGGACATGTAGAGGTTGTAAAAGCTCTTGTTGCTGCTGGAGCTGATCTTAGTAAGCAAAGTAATATTGGTGACACTGCTCTAACTCTGGCATCGCGCTCGTGGCATAAAGAGGTTGTAAAAGCTCTTGCTGCTGGGGCCAAGTCATCAGATAATTAATGTTTACCCTAAATTCGATTTTTGACAAGATGATAGAATAGAGCGACAATTAAGCATGATAGAAGTGAAGAAATTGGTGTTGGGTTTTATACTTGTAAGTAATTTAAGTGGTGTGGGCACTCCGCTACATATTGCGGCAGAAAATGGACATGTACCAGCAGTGGAACTGCTGATTATTAGTAATGCTGATGTTAATATGCAAGCGAGAGGTATACGGCAAAATGGATGGACTGCTCTGATGTTGGCAGCACAAAAAGGACATGTAAAAGTTGTAAAAGCTCTTATTGCTGCTAAGGCTGAGCTTGATAAGCAAGATAAAGATGGATGGACTGCTCTAATGTGGGCATCAGGAATGGGGCATGTAGAGGTTGTAAAATATCTTATTGCTTCTGAAGCTGAGCTTGATAAGCAAGAGAAATATGGACGGACTGCTCTAATATTGGCATCGTACAAAGGGAGTGTAGAGGCTGTACAATCTCTTATTGATGCAGAAGCTGATGTTAATATGCAAGCGACAGGTTACTCTGACAATGGATGGACTGCTCTAATGTGGGCATCGCACAATGGGCATGTAGAGGTTGTAAAAGCGCTTATTGCTGCTAAAGCTGAGATTGATAAGCAAGATAAAGATGGATTGACTGCTCTGCTATTTGCATCAAAAGCTGGGCATGTAGAAATTGCAAAAGCTCTTATTGATACTGGATCTGATCTTAATAAGCAAGACAAAAGTGGAAATACTGCCCTAATGTGTGCATCGGACAATGGGCATGTAGGGGTTGTAAAATCTCTTATTGCTGCTGTGGCTGATCTTAATATGCAAGATAAGTATGGAATGACTGCTCTAATGTTGGCATCGTACAGTAAGCATGTAGATATTGTAAAATCTCTTATTGGTGCTAAAGCTGATCTTAATATGCAAAACACAAGTGGATTAACTGCTCTAATGTTTGCAGCAGCAAATGGACATGTAGATATTGTAAAAGCGTTTATTGCTACTGGGGCTGATCTTAATAAGCAAGATAAAAATGGATGGACTGCTCTAATGTGGGCATCGCATCTTGGGTATGTAGAGGTTGTAAAAGCGTTTATTAATGCTAAAGCTGATCTTAATATGCAAGAGAAAGAAGGAAACACTGCTCTTATGTTGGCAAAGCAAAATAGACGTATAGATACTGTAAATGCTCTTGTTAATGCTGGTGCTGATGTTGACGTTGATATGAGATTAGTGAATGGTTCGAAAAGACCAAGACATCGCTAATCTTAGCAGAACGAATGATTAAGGAAGGTGTAACTTAATTTGCAGAGCGACCTTGTTTGGGGCAAGTGGGAATGTTCGCAAGATATTGCAAATTCGATTTTTGACAAAATAATAGACTAAACACATAATATGATTGCCGGTTAAGTGCATATTCTTCCTAACTCTTAATCGGTTGATGTATGTTATGATTGATTTGATGTTTATATGCAGACATAAATTAGTTTGAGAAAAAATTCCAATTTAATTGTAAATAAGATATTGAAAATTCAGAATAATTTATGTACACTCTTTGTGTAAAGCTCTCTTCGTCTAGTGGACTAGGACATCGCCCTCTCATGGCGGAAACAGGGGTTCAATTCCCCTAGGGAGTATTTGTGTAAGTTTGTAGAGTTTAATGTTATAATCTCTTGACGTTTGGATTTTTCTGTATACCTTAGTTTTCTTATCACTGCCATCCTATGTAATCCTATGTAATTGTATTTCTCTGGATTAGGAAACGCTAAGAACATTATTTTGGTCCTATGAGCATTTGTTCTATGTATACCTATTTAAAACTTTCTTCGTCAGCAGGGATATTAAACTCTCTTGGTTTTATCATACGTGTTTTTGCTGAGTTATGTTGTTCTCAAGCTTGGCTTAAACCATGAACCGAGTTTGTACCATCTTTTCAGCATAAGAATACTCGTACTGGACTATCTGTAATAAGCTTGGCTAAGACAGCTTTTCTGCTCATTTTCCTTTTTCAATTTATGGTCATGGGTTTTTAATTTTTTTCTATTTTCATGTATATGTAGCACTTTACTCAGTACTCTTCTTACGTGCTCAAATTTATCGCGTTCTTGCTCGGATTTAATAGTGAAATCGTCGAGTCTGCGCATAAAAGTTTCTATGCAATCGATGATGCTATCAGTACAGTTAATACTGACTGCGTATTTTAAGATCTATGGATATTGGATCTGTTAATCCTACCATGAGCGCGGATCTGCCATGTCGATCCGGAATATTAATATCAGCACCCGCTTTAAGCAGTATTTCCATATAATTAGGAATATGTGTTCTGTTAAGTTGAAATGTGTTTCTTGGAATATAACAATGCTCATATTGTACTGCATATATAAGTGCATTTTTCCCATAATCATCTTTAATATTCACATTAGCTCCAGCTTTAATCAATTTTTCTATAATATGATAGTAGTAATTTTCATTATTACATTCACCAGTTAATTGATCCTCCAGTAAGCTTTCAAATTCTGGTAAGTCAGCGGTTTGCTGAGTAAATCTAAGTATTACTAACATTAGAGCTGTTCTTCCACGATCATCTCGGAAATTAACATTAACTCCAGCATCAATCATTTCTTGTACTCCATCCACATTTCCAGCTAATGCCCTTTGAATTAATCTAGGTCCGCCTGCATTTCCTCTAAATTGATCATTGTCAGACTTCTCTTTATATTGTTCCTTTAATTGAATCGTGAGCTGATTTACTTGGTTACTAAGTTGATCAATTGTACCCTGTAGCTGTCGCATATGTAGCTGTAATTCCTGTAACTGGTTCGAGTCAAATTGTGGATCTCCGCACCTAATACTTAGGCTACTGCTCAATGCTATTATAATTTTTATATACTTCATGCCCATGTATAACATAATTGTTTGAAAATGGAAAGAAAATTACCCAACCTATTTTCAACTCTAACGGTAAATCTTCTTTTGGACTGATTATCTTTTGATAAGTTACTTGGCTCCAGCGGCAATAAGTACTCTTCTAATCTCCCTTTTTGCCCATACCAGAGCTGTCCGTCCAGCTTTGTCTCGCTTGTTAAGATCAGCACCAGCAGCAATAAGAGATTTTACAACCTCTATATGTTCATACTGTGCTGCTTTCATTAGAGCTGTCCTCCAAGATTTGTCTCGCTTATTAAGATCAGCACCAGCAGCAATAAGCGCTTTTACAACTTCTAAGTGTCCATTTTCTGCTGCTTCCATTAGGGCAGTATCCCCTCTACGATCATCTTGCTTGTTAAGATCAGCACCAGAAATAAGAGCTTTTACGACTTCTACATGTCCTTTTGCTGATGCCAATATTAGTGACGTTTGATTCTGTTTGTTGCTGTAATTAATATTCGCACCACTTTGAATTAGAGATTTTACAACCTCTAAACATCCATTTTTTGAGGCCAACATGAGTGCCGTGTTATTATCGTGATCTCGTTTATTTAAATCTACTTTTTTAGCAAGCAGTGTATTTACAACGGTGATATGGCCATTTTCTGCTGCACGCATTAGCGCCGTGTAACCGGCATCATCCTGTTTGTTTAGATCTACTTTTTTACCAATTAGTGCATTCACAATAGATAAGTGGCCAATTGCAGCTGCTTGCGTTAGTGTCATATTGCCGCCCTTTGGAGAAGAAATAAGAGTTTCTATGACAGCCACATGCTCTTGTTTGGATGCCCCCATTAAATCCGTTTTACTGTTTTTATCTTGTAAATTAAGATCAGCACCAGCAGCAAGAGCTTTTGTAATCTCCATATGTCCATTTCTTTTTGCACACATCAGAGCTGTGCTCCCATTGTTACTTTGCAAATTAAGATCAGCTTTAGCAGCAATAAGAGCTTTTACGACTTCTATATGTCCATTGTTTGCTGCCATCATTAGAGCTGTGCCCCCATTGTGACTTTGCAAATTAAGATTAGCTTTAGCAGCAATAAGAACTTTTACAATTTCTATATTTCCTTTGTATGCTGCCACCATTAGAGTTGTGAGACCATCGTTAATTTGTAAATTAAGATCAGCTCCAGCAGCAACAAGAGATTTTACAACATCTACATGTCCATTTTCTGATGCCAACATCAGAGCTGTATTTCCATTTATATCCGGCTTATTAGGATCAGCCCCAGCAGCAATAAGAGCTTTTACAATCTCTATATATCCTCTTTCTGCTGCCCACATCAGAGCAGTGCTGTAATTTTTACCTTGTTTGTTCAAATCAACTTTATTGTTAATTAGTGTTTTTACAACATCCACATGCCCATTGATTGACGCAAACATTAGAGCTGTCATCCCACCGCCAATTAACTCAACATCTGCGTTAGCAGAAATCAGTGATTCTATAACAGAAACATGTCCAGTGCGAGATGCCCACATTAGAGCTGTCATGCCATCTTTGTCTCGTTGGTTTAACTGAACTCCACATTGGATTAAGGTGTTTACAACATCTAAATGTCCATTGCTTGCTGCCCATATCAGTGCTGTTTGACCTTCTTTATTGATGTAATGCACATTAGCTCCGTGTCGTATTAATGCATTTACAAGTGAGATATTTCCAGTTCTCGAAGCACACATCAACGCTGTTCTGCCGTTATTATCGTTTACATTTACATCAGCATTAGTATTGATTATTTCTTCAGCAATATTTGAATGTCCATTTTCTATCGCTAATATGAGAGCTGTTTGACCTTTTTTGTTTGTAGAGTCGACATGAGTTCCAGCATCGAGCAACTCTACTACTGTTTCGAGATGCCCAAGTTTTGCTGCCCACATTAAAGCAGTGTATCCATCGGTATCTTGCATATTTAGTTCTGCTCCGTGATGTAAAAGGCCATCTATAACACGTAGATTTCCTTTTTCTATGGCTAAGATTAGAGGTGTTTTGCCTTTGCTATCACAATGATTAATATCGGACTGAGGTCCTTGTTGAATTAGAGTTTCTACAACATCAACATATCCTTTTTCTATGGCTATCATTAGAGCTGTTCGCTCAGTAGTATCTTTTAGGCTGAGGTTAGCTTTGTATTGAAGTAGAAGGTCTATAATATTCAAATATCCTTTTTCTATAGCAAACATTAATGGTGTTTGGCCTTTACTATTAAGGTGGTTAATGTCAGCTCCATGCTGAATTAAAGAAGCTGCTACCTCAATATTCCCCTTTTCCATAGCCAGTATCAGTGCTGTCTTCCCAGAAGGATCCTGTATATTGAGGTTTGCATTACATTGTAACAGAGCAGTTACGACACCAAAGTATTCTTTTTCTATAGCAAACATTAATGGTGTCTGGCCTTTGCTATTGGGATGGTTAATGTCAGCTCCATGTTGAATCAAAGAAGCTGCCACCTCAATATTCCCTTTTTCCATAGCCAGTATTAGCGCTGTCTTCCCAGCACTGTCTTTTAGATTTGGATTTGCTTTTTTTGCTAGCAGGGCATTTACAAGATCCAAGTTTCCTTTTTCTATGGCCAACATTAAAGCGGTTTTATCATTGGCATATTGCGCATTTACATCGATTTTGTAATGGACTATCTTTTCTGCAATTGAATATCCATTCTCGATAGCTAGAACCAGTACTGTTTGTCCTCGTTTACTAAGATGATTCGCATCAGCTCCATATTCAAGTAGCATGTTTACAACATCTACATGTCCTTTTTCCATAGCCAGTATTAGAGCTGTTTGACCTTCCTTATCAAGATAATCAACATTTGCACCGGCATCTAGTAATTCTTTTACACCGGCTAAATTTCCTCTTGTTGCTCTATTAATTAATTTATAACCAGAGTTTTTCATTGTCGGACTATCAACTAATTGACTACTCGTACTTACAAATTTTATGTCCGTTTGTGTATCCCAATGAGTATTTTCGTTATGTACTTCGGCCATAGGGGGAGCTGATGGCATGGGAGGTGCTGAGGGGGTAGGAACTGAATCCTCACAACTACCCCGGGGAGCAAGATTAACCTGCGAACTACTAGCCTCAGGACTTACAGACCGTATGTTACTGCTTCCTAATATCAGACAGAACATGACTAATTCAATATGCTTCATGAATCCGTATAACATATTATTTTATGAATGGCAATAACATTTGACTACTGAATAAAATTTAAGTGAAATAGAAATGAAAATAACTGACAATAATCAATTGCTAATCTACTACTCTATGGCCCCTGCTTCTTTTAACACACGAATGCCTTTCAAAGCACATAGCTTATCTCGGAAACGTACAGGCAGCAATAAGGGTTTCTCTAACCTTTCCTTTTGCACAAGTTAGAGCACTACTCCCAAATTGATTTTGCGTGTTAATATCCGCACCAGCAGAAACCAAAATTTTTACGATCTCTACATGTCCCTCTTCTGATGCCACTCTTAGAGCTGTATCCTTCCAAAACTTATCTTGCCTGTTAATATCCGCACCATTAGCAATAAGCACTTTTATAACATCAACGTGTCCTATGCGTGCTGCTACTATTATCGCGATATCACCATTTTTATCTTGTGAATTAACGTCAGCACCATTAGCAGTAAGAACTTTTACAGCATCAACGTGTCCTCTGCGTGCTGCTACTATTATCGCGATATTACCATTTTTATCTTGTGAATTGACGTCAGCACCATTAGCAGTAAGAACTTTTACAACATCAACGTGTCCAGCTCCTGATGCTACTATTATCGCGATATTACCATTTTTATCTTGTGAATTAACGTCAGCACCATTAGCGATAAGAGTCTTTACAACATCAACATACCCCTTGAATGCTGCTACTGTCAGTGCGATATTGCCATTTTTCTCTTGTGAATTAACGTCAGCACCATTAGCAATAAGAGACTTTACGACCTCTACATGTCCAGCGCCTGATGCTACTGTTAGCGCGACCCGACCAAGTTCATCTCGTAAATTAACGTCAGCACCATTATCAATAAGAGTCTTTACAACATCTACATGTCCCTTGTATGCTGAGTTATTTAATGCTGATGCACCATTCCAACTATTAAAATTAACATCAGCACCTTTGTCAATGAGAGACTTCACCTTATCTGCCTGTCCCCTGTATGCTGCTGTTACCAGTGATTCATTACGGAAATCATTCCTTATATCGGCAATGATAGACTTCACAATACCTACATGTTTTTGGCTTGATACTGACTTTAAAGCTATAGCTCTATCTTTATCTTTATGTTGCTTATTATCATTTCTAGCAGAAACAAGAGCTCTTACGATATCTACATACTCATTTTCTCTTGCCAAACTGAGTGCAGTACGACCATTTGGAGACTGTAAGTTAACGTCAGCACCATTAGCAATAAGAACTTTTACAACATCAACATGTCCCCTATATGCTGCCATCATTAAGGCAGTCCTGCCATTTTTACCTTGTTTATTCAAATCAGCCTTTTTGTTAATTAGACTATGCACAACATCCAGTTGCCCATTGATTGATGCAAACATTAGAGCCGTCATCTCACCTCCAACTAAATCGATGTATGCATTAGCAGAAATCACTGAGTCTACAACAGAAACATATCCAGTGCGCGATGCCCACATAAGAGCTGTCATGCCATTTTTATCTTGTTGATTCACGTTGACTCTTTGTTGAATCAGAGTGTTTACAACATCTAAGTGTCCATTGCTTGCTGCCCATATCAGTGCTGTTTGACCTTCTCTATTGATGTAATGAACATTAGCTCCATGTCGTATTAATGCATTTACGACAGATATATTTCCATTTCGTGCTGCTATCATTAGAGCAGTCCATCCATTTTGGTTTTGCCTGTTAAGATCGGTTCCAGCAGCAATAAGAGATTTTACAACCTCTACATGTCCATTTTTTGCTGCTGTCATTAGAGCAGTACATTCATCTTTATTTTTCTTATTAAGAGCAACTCCAGTAGCAGTAGGAGATTTCACAACCTCCGCATGCCCCTTTTGTACCGCGTTTATTAGAGCAGTCTTTCCAGCCTGAGTTTGTTTGTTAGCAGCAACAAGAGATTTCACAACCTCTACATGCCCATTTTGTTCCGCTATTATTAGAGCAGTCGATCCAGTTTTGGTTTGCTTATTAAGATCAGCACTGGCAGCAACAAGAGATTTCACAACCTCTGCATGCCCATGTTGTGCCGCTAATATTAGAGCAGTACATCCATCCTGCTGTTGCATATTAAGATCAGTTCCGGCAGCAATAAGAGATTTTATAACCTCTACACGTCCATGTTGTGCTGCAAACATCAGAGCAGTATATCCATCCTGCTGTTGCCTATTAAGATCAACCCCAGCAGCAATAAGAGCTTTTACAATCTCTACATGTCCATTGTATGCTGCAAACATTAGAGCAGTACATTCATCCTGCTGTTGCATATTAAGATCAGCCCCAGCAGCAATCAGAAATTTCACAACCTCTGTATGCCCCTTTTCTGCTGCGAGCAGCAGGGCTGTTTCACCATCCTTATCTTGCAAGTTGATATTTGCCCCATTGTTAATCAATTCCTCTACAACAGCTACATATTCATAGCTAGCTGCCCACATTAGTGACGTGTAACCAAACTCATCAGTCTCATCAACATTAGCACCAGTAGCAACCAGCTCCTTTACAACATCCACATTTCCCTTCTTTGTAGCCAATATTAGAACTGACTGTCGATCATAACTATAGTTTGGATCAGCTCCACTATGAAGCAACCCTATTACAACCTCCAAGTGTCCTTTTTCTATAGCTAACACTAATGCTGTTTGTTTATATCTATTGCAGAAATTTACATCAACTCCAGCATGCAATAGTTCACTTATCCCATTTAAATCTCCTCTTGCGGCTCTATTAAGTAATTGATTACCATTAGCTGAATGTGATCTACTAATGCTGGAGATTCCATCATTTTGAGAAGACATTTGTACTGTATGAGATTCATCCATGACTGAGGCAGGTGGTGCGGATGGTAGAGGATAGTCTGCAGCAATGTTGAAGCTAACAGAGTGCTGCCTGTCTTGATTAAACCTGTTCGTAAGATTAGACTGCGGTTCGACGTGCGACTGGGAACTGCTGGATTGGGTTGTCAAAGACTGTCTTACAGTTTGGTTTATACCCTGACTAGATTGGAGGGAACCACTAGATTGAGATCCGTCTTGGTTGAATCTATCCATAAGACTAGACTGGGAATTAGCAGGTCTCCATGACAAAGGCGGGTTTATAGTCTGAGTTGTAGGTCGATTAGATTGAGAAGAGGCACTAGATTGTTGTCTGTCCCGGTTGAATCTATCCATAAGACTGGACTGAGAGTTATTAGATCTCCATGCTGAAGGCTGGTTCATAGTCTGACTTGTTTTGGGTCGAGCTTGAGAAGAGCTGCTAGATTGTTGCCCGACTTGGTCAAATCTATCGATAAGACTGGACTGTGGTCTTACATGTAAGCTAGATTCAAGCCTAGGTTGAGTGTGCAATCCACGTTGCTGAGCCACGCGTAGCAGCTGCTCAACAGACTGATGTTTTTTCTCTATTGCCAAATCTAAGGCTGTTTTGTCATTTTTGCCTTTTAAATTAACATCAGCCCCTTTACTAATTAGCAAGTTTACAACATCCAACCAGCCATCTTGTGTCGCGAGTATTAATGGAGTGTTACCATCTCCATATTGTTTATTAAGATCCACGTTAGCTTCAACGAGCTCACATATAACTTCGAAATGTCTTCCGCCTATTGCCCACTTTAAAGCTGTACTACCAAATGCATTTTGTTTGTTAAGATCTGCACCAGCAGCAATTAGCTCTCTTACCACGCTTATATGTCCATTCATTGCTGCCAACATTAGGGCTGTATTACCATCTCTATCTTGCTGATTAGGATCTAGACCAGAAGCAATCAGTATTTTTACAGCGCTCGCGTTTCCATCTTGTGCATAATCAAGTAACTTTTGAACCGCATTAACATACACAATACTAGTCAATGCTAAACACAAAGTGACTTTTTTAACGTATCTCTTCATGCGCCTTTTTAGCATACTTTTTTATGAATAGCAACGTGTCTGTGATATTTTTATTATGTATAAGGTTTGCCTTTACTACTGTTATTTATCAAACTCACTTGCTTGACGAGCCATTGTGATTTCTATATCCATCACAATCAGCTAAATTGATTCTATCGTGAATCAATTGCTTGATAAGATCGACATTTTCACTTTCTAGGTAGTGTCTTTGAGGAGATGTGCCGTTAGCACTTTGACTTTCAGGATCTCCAAGAAGTTCTGTTAGTACCGTTTGCAAATCTTCCAGTGCCGCTCTGTTAAGGAATAGTTAATTCATCAGTATCCGCGATTTCCGTATTTGTACCAAGACTTTGAGCATCATCGCCAAAGCTCTGACTATCATTTTCGCCTATAACAGTCTCTCCCATAATAGCTCCGCTACTTATGCTACACTGACGATGCTGAAGATTTTGATGCGGGTCACTGTAAGAGGAGGCTAATTCCGTGATAACATCGTCTGGGTCCCTAGGAAGTCTTGAAAGTTGATGATCGGTTTCTTGTGGCAATGATAAAGCATTACCTCCTTCCTCATCAAATTGAAGTCCTGGTTGTGGATTCCTTTGAGGATTTTGGGTTCCAGGTACGGATGAAGCTTCAATAGGTTCCCAATTTGCTTGCGGCTGAAAACTGAGATATTCAATACCAAATAGTGTAACTGCTTGGGAAGTATTAAATCTCTCCGCGTCCAATTGCAGTGCCACTTGGGTATTAGCTTGAGAACTTCTTGGACTACCAAGTACTGATGCTGTAAATTCAGGCGCTGATGGTTCAACAGGTCCCCAACTTTCGTGTGTTATGTGAGAAATCCTAGATTGAGCAGCAAGTAATGATGGAGTCAACTCTGGTGCCGATGGTCGAGGCATTCCATGGATGAATCCTGTATCAAATTGATCTTCCTGGGAACTACTAGCTTGTGGTCTATTCTCTTGATTGTCTATTCCTTGAGGGATATCTCCGAGTAGAGCTCCTATAACATCTTCATGATTATTTGCAATTGCTAAACTTAAAGCTATGTCAGCATGCTCTCCAGTAGTTAAAGCTCCATTACGTATCAAAAAACTTACAACATTTAAATGCCCATTCTCTGATGCGCAAATCAAAGCTGTTCTTCCGTCTTCGCTAACGTAATTAACAATATTGGTGCCAAGACGAATTAATCTTTCCACTGTCTGTAAATCTCCAATTGCTGCCCTTTGAAGCAAATGCCTGGTTGCATTAACTCTCAAAACGCTTGTTAATGCCAAACATAGAGTGACTTTTCTAATATATCTCTTCATGCGCTTTTTTAACATAGTTTGGTCTGAATAGCAATGTACCTTCAGTTATATTTCACTATGTACAAGGCTGATCAAAAATCAAAAAGAAACATGAATCTAACAATTCCCAAGCTGCGAGGCAATGTTGAGAAAGTTCAAGTAAAACGAGGTGGCCAGTCAAATCAGCCTCATCTGTCTCAAGCCTAATACTCAGGACGAAGTATATCAAGCGTAGTCCAGGGTATGTTTTGATCCAGTCCTTCTAAAAATTTTCCTGCCCCTCTAAGTTTAAGTAAGCGTTCAATCTCTCGATGCCCATTTTCTTTTGCCCACATCCGTGCTGTGCGACCCCCCTTGTCTTGGATGTTAACATCGGCGCCATTTCGAATTAGATAATCTTGACGGCCTCTAAACAGAGCTCCTGATTCCAGTCCATCGTGCTTTCGAATTAGAGCTTTTACAACGCCCAAATGACCATTGCCTGCTGCCCACATCAATGCTGTACCACCAGCTTTATCTTGGATGTTAACATCGGCGCCATTTCGAATTAGAGCTTTTACAACGTCCAAATGTCCACTTGCTGCTGCCCACATCAATGCTGTACCACCGTCTTTATCCTGCTTGTCTACTGTAGCCCCAGCATCGATCAGTTCTTGTACAATCTTCGATGTGTCATGCTTACACATTGCCGCTAATATCAGTGCTGTCTGCCCTAACTTGTTAGGTGCATCTATCTCAGATCCTGCATCGATCAGATTTCGTACAACGTTAAGATTCCCCTTTTTAATTGCCATAACTAGAGCCGTCTCACCCTCCCTATTACGAAAATCAACATCAACTCCAGCATTAAGCAACTCCACCACGCCGCTCACATCTCCTCTTGCTGATCTATTCAGTAATTGATTACCCCCAGCATTATCCCTTGTTCTATTAGGAAGTTGCTGACTGGAATTTCTAGCGCCTTTGCCAGTTACAACGTTTACATTGAAGATGTGATTAGGCTGTTGGGCATTTCTAGGTCTAGCATCTGATGTCATAAAGCCACGTGATAATTGATTACCCCCAGCATTACCCCTTGTTCTATTAGGAAGTTGCTGACGGGAACTTCTAGCGCCTTTGCCAGTTACAACGTTTGTATTGGAGATGTGATTAGGCTGTTGGGCACTTCTAGGCCTAACACCCGATGTCATAAAGCCACGTGATGCATATCTGCTTGAGCTACTAGATTGTGGTGTAGCATTAAGAGGTTCTTCCATGGCTCCGGTTGATGTTGAGGTAGAATTGGAACTGATAGATTTTGTGGCATCATTAAAATGTTCCTCTACGCCTTGGGGTGGGATGAATATTGTGTATGAGTCTGAAGGAGCATCGGAATTAATAGATTGTGGCGAGGTCTGAGGAAATCCAGGCAGCCCAGGCAACATTGTAACTGATGCCGGTGCATATGAGTTTGAAGAAACAGCGTGTGGTATGGCCTGATTAAACGGATTGCTACCGAAACCACTAAAAGTACTACTGTTAGGACCAGTAAACATTGCGACTGGGTTAGGATGGTGTGTGTATGAGTTTGAAGAAACAGATTGTGGCATGGCCTGACCAAACGGATTGCTACCGAAACCACTAAAAACACCACTGTTAGGACCAGTAAACATTGCGACTGGTCTATGATGCTGCGTGTATGAGTTTGAAGGAACAGGTTGTGGCACGGTCTGATTAAACGGATTACTACCAGAGCCCTGTGGAAGAGTGAGCCCCGGCCCACTATTACCATAGATGTTTCCATAGCCACTCCCGAATTGATGACCTCCACACTCAACGCTTAGTACGCTTCCAAGTACTAAGCATAACATAAACTTTTCAATATATCTTTTCATGAATCCTTTTAGCATATTTTTTCACAAATAGCAATCAACTTTCGTGTAACAAATTTTATCTGAATAAGGAATGATTTAAAATTAACAAATAAAAACTCATGCATTTGAAGAGTAATGGATTCTATAAGTCATGAAGCTGCGCGCAACGAGAATCAATCAAAGAGCCAGCTTGATGATTTCTCTCCGGTCCAACAAATAGCTCTAACCAACCCATATAACTCCTGTTACCATGAGCGTGGTTTGAGTAGTCAAGTAGTATTGAATATGCACATTCTCCAATTTGTCTATCCGGATCTTACATTCATGCATTACCCAACTACCTAATTCCTGGTAATCTCTGTAGATGTAAACTTAGTTCAGAAGCACGCAATGTGAAACGTTCCAATCACTTCTGTATTACACTCGTTGTCTCGCATACCAAGCCCGGTAGTTTGCATTAGTTCCAACCTCCCATTTAACCATGATATCCCTAATCGATCAATCCTCTCCTGATGCTTTTTTAAGCAATTGCTGAGTAACTCAATGTTTACGCTATCTAACTTAAGAAATGACGCACTTTTCTTTTTCTGGATAACGCGGCTCAAACGACGCAGATCCCATACCTGTGAAGAGTGGACGATCTCTTTCTCTTTGCTCTTCATCATATTTTGCTTTAAAGCGAGGGCAGATTTCCAGAACATATTCCTGAGAATATGGATCAACGTATGCTCCACCATTAACTAGGGACTCTACAACGTCAGAATGTTTGTTTCTCACGGCTAACTTTAGAGCCGTCCATCCATTTGGCAGTTGCATATTAAGATCAACCCCAGCAGCAACAAGAGATTTCACAACCTCTGCATGTCCCTTTTGTGCTGACCACATTAGAGCTGATATTCCTTCCACATCCTGTAAGTTCACATTAGCTTTACTATTAATTAGCTTGTTTACAATATCAAAGTATCCATATTCAGATGCCCACACTAGTGCCGTTTTGCCAGAGCTATCTGTTTTATCGACATTAGCACCAGTATCAACTAGCTCTTTCACGATATCTACGTTTCCATTTTTTATGGCTAATATTAGAACTGACTGTTGATTATAATTATAATTGGGATCAGCACCACCATGAAGAAGCTCGATTACCACAGCTAAGTGTCCCTTTTCTATAGCCAATACTAATGCTGTTTGCCCATCAGTATTGGTGAAGTTAACATTATTTCCAGCAGAAATTAGCTCACTTACTCCGAATACATCTCCTCGTGCTGCTTGATTTAGCAATTGTCTACTACCAGCGTTTCCACGCAACCCTCTATTAGACAGTTGCTGACTTGCACTTCTAGCGTTTGCAACGTTTATATTGAACACTTGATTTTGTGAGCCACCCGAGTGCATAGCTTGACTTCCACCATGTGATCCTGGCTTAACTACATTAGCAGAACTATCAAGCAAAGTGTTCACGATATTCTCATGACCACTTGCTATTGCTAATTTAAGAGCAGTTGCAAAATCAGCATCGTCTGCACCAGTTGGCGCTCCGTTACGAATTAACAACTCTACGACATCTAAGTGTCCATTTTTCGACGCCACAGCAAGAGCTGTCTGCCCTGAGGAATTACGAAAGTTAACATTCGCTCCGGCGGTAAGTAGAGCGCCTACGCTCCTCGCATCCCCCATTGCTGCCCTTTCAAGTAACTGTTGAGTTCCATTAATGGTCACGATGTTTGCCAATGCTAAACATATAGTGACCTTTCCAATATATCTCTTCATGGTTCCTTCTAACACACTTCTTCATAGCTGGCAATAGCATTTTGATTATCTGCATTAGTGTAAGCAAATTTTATCTAAATTAATTTTTGCTGTTGAGTTAATCATTGGTTAAAGGTAAATTAGGATGTGAGTCTTAAATGTAGACATGTCGCTTTTATTATGGATGGTAATAGGCGATGGGCAAAGAAAAATAACTTGAGTGTTAGGGCCGGGCATGAAGCCGGGCTGAACAATATGCTTTCAGTAATCAAATTTTTTGTCGAGAAAGATCATAGTTTAGTATTGAGTTTTTATGCTTTTTCTAAAGAAAATTGGTTTAGAAATTTTGAAGAAATATATGGTATGTTTTTTTTGATTGATACCTGTGGAGATAAAATATTAGAGACATTCATTGAGTTAGAGGTAAGGGTACAGGTTATGGGAGATAAATTTAATTTACCAGTAAAAGTTGTAGAATGGATTACAAAACTTGAATCGAGTACTGCTGCATTTACGAAATTAACCGTGTTACTGTTTGTAAACTATTCAGGTAGGCAAGATATTGTACAGGCTGTCCATAAACTGAAGGATGTAGAACATATAGATGAGCATACACTGTCTCGAGCACTGTACAGCGGATCAGTTCCAGATCCTGATCTATGTATTAGGACGGGTGGAGAAAAGCGGATTAGTAATTTTTGTTTGTGGAATTTAGCATATACAGAAATCGAATTCGAAGATGCTTTATGGCCAGAGTTTTCAATAGATATGTTAGAAAATATATTGAATAAATATAAATTAAGAAGTAGGCGTTTTGGAATATAAACCTGTTTGTTTATTAAACAGAATGCGACCTAAATTTAATTGAATAGCATCAATCTGTTGAACAGAGCTGGAAAATGATTTACCATTTCCAAATGGGTTTTAAAAAATTATTCTCTGCTTTTTGGATACTATCCGGATCAATGCTTGAGTATTATGACTATATGTTATTTACATATATGATGCCGGTATTTAGTCCAATTTTATTTCCATCTTATAGCTATATAGGGAGCATGTTGATTGGGTACGGGCTGATTTTTGCATCATCTATATTTAGGCCTGTAGGTGCTATCATCATGGGATATGTTGGCGATGTGTTTGGCAGGAGATACGGACTTCTTCTATCTATTTGTTTGATTTCATTTGCTTCTTTGGGTATGGGATTAATTCCAAGTTACAGTACGATAGGAATTTGGACGTTTATATTAGTGTTTGTATTTAGAGTTTTCCAAGCTATGAGTGCAGGGGGTGATTTAAATGGTTCTGCAATATTTCTTATAGAACATTTTGGGACTACACCAGGTTTGGCTAGTGGTATCGCATGGTCTTCTACGATTTTGGGTATGCTTTTGGCTAGCTTTGCTAATTATATCGCGGTCCACTATAACTATGGTTGGAGATTGACGTTTATCATAGGTGGTTTGATAGGATTTCTAGGTATGCTTGTTAGAGCATATATAATTGAAGGGGAGGGGTATGCCAAGAAACCTAAAAATGATTGTTCTCCAAAAAGTGTGTACCCATACCTCGCCGTCATAGGATTGGGAGCTGGGATAGGGGGTATGTACTATTATACTATGGTATTTACTTATACATATCTGAAATCATCTGGTATTTTTATATCTCAATCATTTTTGGCTTTATCACAATCCTGTTTCTTCATAGTGTATTTTATAGCAGTAATTTTGAGTGGATGGATTAGTGATAGAGTTAATATATATAAATTAATGTACTTTTTTGCATCTATGTTGTTTTTAACTGCATTGCCAATATTTTATAGCATCAAAGCATATTATTTGATTACGCAATTTATAGTTGTTTTGCTGTTAGGTATGTTTGTTGGGCCGTCACACAGTATGATGGTTGATTTATTCCCTCCAAAATACAGGTATAGATCTATATCGATCTGCTATGGAATTGGGACATCACTTATAGGTGGAGCTACATTATATGTCTGTACGAGACTACTTGTGATAAATCCAGTTTACTGTGTTATATGGATGATGTTATGTGCAGCATTTGGGTTTATAGGTGTTTTATGTGCGCAGAATAGTCCTAAAATAGATTATTTGGATTAATTAGTGTTTTTCGTACTTTTAATTGTATTGTTATTTAAAAAATTTATTAAAGTTGTGTTTGGATTTTTAAGGCGACTGTTTGCATGTAGACTTAAGACAATGAAAGTTTTGTTTTGCTCAGGCTCCTCGTACATGAGTTTGTTGGCTATTGCATTTCAAGAGACAATAAAAAAACCAATTTATTCTTTTATATTATTGTGTTTGATTAGTATTAATTCCGTCGTTGCAGGATTGTTTCCAAGTTTATTATATGGTTTCCAGCCTTTATTATTAATTTTGACTTTTCTAATTAAAGGTATTGTTTCTGAAATAAAAAATATCCTACAGTTTCCAATTGTGAATGGAATTATTAAGGAAGTGAAAATACATTCACTGAAGAACTGCATTTTGGAAGATAGTTCTCTTTCTGAAGAATTAGGGAACTTATCGCGTATTTCAGAAAACATCAGAAGGGTTGTTAGTATATCGATAAATTTACTTATGAAACTTGCTTCACTCTGTATTTTATCATTAAAATCATTGACTTTATCTACAAATATATTTTTGCTATGCATTTCTATCGTGTATATTTTTGTGTACAGATTATTTTTGAAACATTTAGTTCATGTTATGGACGTTACTTATAAATATGATAACAAAGTGCGAGTACAATCCCTATATTTGCATTATTCTAAGAATTTATTACACAAACTAGGTAAATTGTTTAAATCAGAAATTGAATATGATCTTACCAAAGAGTACGAATCGTATAATTTTCAAAATTTGGTTGTGAGATTGTTTTTGGTATTTTCCTATTTATTCTTCTTTTTATTTATGATGCTGTTTTTTATGTTTAGGAATATTAGATTGCCAGAATTAGTTGGGATGATTTTCTTTGCTAAGTACATGATTGATATGCTGAATTTTCATAGATTAATAGTGAACAATATGTATGGAATTTCTGGAGTTTTTTTTCCAAGAAGATGTACAAATCAAGATGACAATTTCCCTCTTAATAGTTCAGAATTTAATGGAATAGAAATCTCTAATATGTCTTTTAGTTACTATGACAAACAGGTATTTACGAATTTCTCTGCTGTTTTAGAAAAAGGAACTTGGATAAAAATAGTTGGTGACAATGGAAGTGGTAAAACAACATTATGTAAACTAATAGCTGGAATGTTATTGCCTACAGAAGGAACAATCAGAGTGGCAGACTTGATTTTAAATAAGCAGACTCAGAATTATTGGAAACAACAGATTATATATAAGGCTAGAACTTTACACATTTTTGATTATGAAGTTTCTTTTTTAAAGACAAGCAAGATTTGGCATGAGCATTTTGCTGAATACTCTTATTTGCTTGACAAAACTGAATTTAGTGAAGGTGAAAGAAATTTTTTGAGTATATTAGGAGTGTTACAATTTCATAATCCATGGTTGTTAATACTTGATGAGTCTATAGATTGCTTGGATTTAGGTAAAGTAATAAAAATACTAGATTTTCTAAAAAAATATTATAAATCTGTAATAATAACATCACATAAATATGAGTTGTCGCAGTATTTTGATAAAACTGTAGATTTAAATAAAGTACACTAGAATCGTACACATAGAGCTCAAGTTAATATATTATGTCAGTTGTTGAGCATAGAATTGTAGTTTAGAATGTATGAATGTTAAAAAATAATTTTATAAATTTGAATAGTAATTTTGTTAACCGATTACTTTTTGGATTGGTATACATATTTCTTTCTTTTATGTTCATAGTGTATTTTACTTCATTAGCAAAAACCGTATTAATTGTATTCTTAAGTGTTGAAGCTTATACATCGACTATATCCAGGAAAATTAAGTATGGTTGGCTATGGTTTGGATTATTATGCGCTGTAATACATGTCTTGGTGACAAATTTATTTGTTTGTTATGAGTTTGCCTTAGTGTGTGTAGCCTTTTCATCTTTAGTAGATACACTAGCGTATGTTACAGGCAAAATTATTCAAGGTCCTAAATTAATTCCTTCAATTAGTCCAAACAAAACGGTTGCTGGATTTATAGGTGGGACATTTATCATTCCTGCAGTCGTATTTCTATTGAATTATACTCATTCTCTTAATTGGATTGGGGTACTATTTGTCGAGAATTTTGTTGGCATTTTATTAAGTAGAAGTCATGTATTGATGGCAGAACTATTATTGTTTATATTGTCAGCCACCATTGCAGCTCAATTGGGTGATATATTGATCTCATTTATTAAGAGAAAAATTAAGGTGAAAGACTTTGGAAATATTTTGCCAGGGCATGGCGGATTATGGGATAGATTTGACAGTGTATTGGGCACTATTTTATTTTCAAAACCATTATACATTTTGATATCTTATATATTGAAATACACCTGCATGAATAAGTAAACAATTTTTAATTCATATTGATCAAGTTATGAATTCGATTAATGCAATTGAAATCGGTTTCTCTTTGCTGGATGGGTTAAGAATGCAAAGTTCTTCATTTAATTTGAAGAACGTATCGTTTGCATTGAATTTTAGTATTAATTGAGAAATATTGTTGTTTTCCATTGTATCTATTTCTCTGTTAATGCCAAGAACTCTTTTTTCTACTGCATCATCTAGCATGTTTTTGCTTGCAATAATGCATTGTTTAATCCAATTCTTGATCTCATCTTTTTCCATATTGCTATAAGAAATAAGTATGAAAATGTCTTGACCAGCGAGGTGTTTCTCTTCTACTTTTTGGTAGAATCCTCCATCATGTTCCTCAAATTTATGTAATATGTAAGGTTGTTTTATTGTGTTAATGATATTTTTAATCAGTGTTAATATCGGGTTAAAACTAGCTAATATCTGTTTGTGATCGTATTGAGGAGCATCGGGGAAGATAAAATCTTGACTAAAAATTGATATGTGTCCTAATAAATTAATTAATGAGGAAAAAAGTTTGATAGGATGAGCTTGTTCAGAATTTAACAGGTGTTCTGCTGGTAATATACCTTGTAGCAAAATGGAATTGAGGGTCGATGAATTGAATTGATTGTTGTTGATATTGATCTGTTTTTTAATGTGGATGGTTTTATCTTTTAGTTCTTGTATTAGTTTTTTGCACTTTTGTAAGAGATAATGAGTATTTTTTAGATAAATAGATGGTGGATCATACTCTTCCAGTTGAATTCCTAGTGCACCTTCATAAGCAGTACATAGTTGTATACCAGTGTAATTGAAAGGTATTTCATCAAATGTTATTTTGTACTCTGACTCTAATTTGAACAGACATGTTGAATTGTTTCCATTGTTGAAATCTTCTACATGATCCATTTGTACTATGTTGTACCCTTTATTATGATATTCTGATTCATATGTGTAATTAGAATTTGGTTTTGTTAAAAATATTTTGATTTTTCTGTTTTGTATATTGTCTTTAAATTCCTGTGTTAAATCTATTGTAGGTTTGTCATCTTTGTTTTGTGGTAGTGTGATTATGCTTTTATCCTCCAAAATAGCTTCAAGATTGTTAATTCTGATGATTCCATCCTTTATATCTGAAGTGTCTAGGTCTATATCTACGATACCCCAGTGATATGGCATTAGTTTTGAAAATAGGTAACTGAGTGTTTCAGTGTATAATAAGTCAGATTGTTGAAAGTGATGTGGAGAAAGTGGCATCCCTTCATACCAATGAATCTTACGAGGTCTAAATTTAAGTTGTTTGTTCATATTTTTTCCTCTTCTCTTCTAATGGTGCATTTTGGTTTGGTTCTTGTGGAAATGTTTTCTATCTTTTTATCTCCCAATGCGATAGATATGTGTGTAGCAGAGTTGGGTATGATAATGTTTTTTTGTTTTGAAGAATATGAAATAAACATCACTGCTCCATAAGAAATGTTTTTCCAGTTTTGTAGTTGAAATGAGCTTGTTTTCGTCTGTGGTATTGGCTCGAATGACCATAATTTTATGTTTAAGTTGTTTTGCTTGATAATATCCTCTTTTTGACTGAAATAATCCTGGTTTGACATTTTTGATAGCATTTTCCACAAATCAGCTTCGAATACTTGTACTATGTCTACTCTTAATACAGAATTGTTATTCATAGTATGGTGTGTCACTAAACTGACAGTTTTAAAGTTATTCCTACTCATAAAATCACATCCAAATAAAGCTAATGAAAGCAGAAATACTATTTTTCTTGTAATTCTGTTAATCATGATCTTTTACTTTCTACTAAAGTTGTGATGATTTTATACTGATCTCTAACATTTTTTGCTATGTTATTCGCTTCTAGCAAATCGAATTTGCCTTTCATCTTTACTACGTAAGTTGATCCTGATTTTTCTATCACATTGTCCAAAAACCGAAACTTGTTTGCGAATTCATTAGCAATTTCTACATCTACGAAAGTTCCCAAATTTATCTCATACATGATTTGTTGTTTGATATTAGGCATTTCTGTCTGTTTTGTTTTTATTGATATTGTTTGTTCAGCAGTTAGGTAATCTTTTATGAAAAACCCTCCCATGAAAGCAGTACATGCTACTGTCAGCAATGTTAGAATGAAAAAAGTTACAACTTTTATTTTTACCGTGTCGTCTCTTACTTCTGCAATGTTGTTTTTTATGTTTCTTAGAATTTGATTCATAGCAGCTCTTCAGTATTTATGTATAAATTACATTTGTTAGCAAATGGTAAATTTCAAACTAATTGGTGACAATAAAATGAAAAAATATATTATGTATGTTTGCTGTGTGAAAGGTCTGAAAATATTTGTCTCCAGCACAATTGATACAAGTATTGTTTTAGTGTAGAATGATTCTTGTCATAGGAGCGTAGCTCAACTGGTTAGAGTATCGGTCTCCAAAACCGACGGTTGGGGGTTCGAGTCCCTTCGCTCCTGTTTAGGAGGGATTCTATGAGTTTTTCAAGTGTTAAAAATTTTATGAGATCTATTTTAGAAGAGCGTAAGAATTTAAGATGGCCTAAGAAAGATGATGTCATTAAAAGTGTATACTTGGTTATTGTTTTTTCTGCATTTTGTTCTGTGTTGCTATTTTTAGTTGATGCTGTGTTTTCTACTATAATCAGGTGGGTTTGTAACTTATGAATGATGCTAAGGAAATGGAAATAAAAAAGGGTAAGGAGTACATGCTTATGTGTGACTCTGTATTTGACAATTCAGTGTATAAGTTCTGTGATGCACACTCAGATTTGTGTCTTGCTTATGAAAAGATTACAGGTGGTTTTAAAATGATATTTGGTAGAGATTCTGATGCTAATAAGTTTTATATGCAGATAGCTAGTGTTGTTGATGTAGCTTCATTCGACAGAGTAGGTGATGTTAATAAGGGTGAATCAAATGAGTTATGGTATGCTGTTGCTGTTCCATCAGGTAGAG
The DNA here is from genome assembly GCA_023898705.1 of Alphaproteobacteria bacterium. Taxonomy (GTDB): domain Bacteria; phylum Pseudomonadota; class Alphaproteobacteria; order CAJXXZ01; family 1604HC. The sequence goes on along the minus strand of CP060235.1, from coordinate 126,267 downwards.
AGTTAAGTATATTAAATTCATTTTCTAATTTTATTGAAAATGAGCAAGATAGTGAAATCAAAGAGGTGTTTGCCCCTAAATCTTCATCTGTACAGTGGATTAGCGAAAATAAATCTAAAGTAATGAAGAACTGCTTAAGCGCTGGGTATATTTTTGTAAAAACTGCTCATCCGAGTTATATATCTAAAATAGCCAAGAAATTAGATCTTAAAATATCATTTTGCAAACCCGTCAAAAAGTTTGAAATAGATAAACTTAGAGAAAAAGATGGTTGCAATTCTGAACAAAAACATTCATATTCTATAGGTGATAGTGTCTATATTTGTAATGGTGCTTTTAATCATCAGAGAGGTATCATAGAGGAGATAGACTCAACTAGTGAATCTAGGCAGCTTAAGGTTGTTATTTCTGTCTTTGGCAGAGAAATTCCGGTAAAGTTGTCATTTTCCGAAGTAAAGAAGGTAGAGGTTTAAAATGAGTTTAGACGTTAGTTTAATTGTTGGAAGGCTGTTGCAGGAAAAGCTGAGTGGTAGTGAATCATATGAGCTTGATTTATTATTAAAGAAGAGGGATGCATATTTTATTCCAAGCAAAAAGGTCAAGGCCAGAGTGAGATTGCATTTAGAAGGTGGAAAAGCTACGCCAGCTCCTCCGGTTGCCCCTGCATTGAGTCAGCATAAGGTGAAAAATATTATGAACTTCTGTAAAGATTTTAACGCTGCTACAAAAGATGCTCCGTCAGGTGTTAAATTGCCTGTAGATATATTTGTTTTTGAGGGTGGTGAGTTAGAATTTCATGTTTTGAATATGGCTGCATCAGATTTGATAAAACAAAAAGCTGGAATTACAAAAGGAAGTGCTTTGACCGGTCGAGAAAAAACGGTTGGTTCTATTTCGATAAAAGATTTATTTGAAATAGCTGAATATAAATTCAATGACATGAATGCAAAAGATATTCTAGGAGCAGTGAAAATTTTAATGGGAACTGCGAAATCTTTAAATATAGATATTGTAGAATAAGCTAATAAGGTGTATTATTACACTCTGAAAGGTTTTGGTGTTTTTGTGTCTGAAAAAGATAATGAATTGTATAGTTTTTCTTCAGCTATCGAAAAAATGGTGAGCACAAACAAAAAAAGAAATTTTGATGAGTCAGTTGAGATTGGTATTAATTTGAAGCTTGACTCTTCTAAGCCTGATCAAAAGTCTTTGCGTAGTTACGTATTTTTACCCTCGGGAACTGGAAAAAAAGTTAAGGTGGCAGTTTTTTGTTCTGATAGGGCGAAGTTTAGTGAAATTAAAGATGCTGGTGCTGATTACGTTGGGGCAGAAGAGCTTGTAGAAGATTTTCAAAAAGGCAAAGTTGATTGTGATATTTGTTTGGCTAGTTCTGATTCGATAAAGATGGTGGCTAAGATTGGAAAGTTGCTTGGGTCGAGGAAGATGATGCCTAATCCTAAAGATGGTACAGTTGGTGATGATTTGGTTGATTTAGTCAAGAAATTTAAATTTGGGGGTTTGTCTTACAAGACAGATTCTAATGGAAATGTTTATGCTTCTTTAGGGAAAGCTAGTTTTGACGTCTCGAAGTTGTTAGATAATTTTATGGTTTTAGTAAGAGATATCCTTTCTAAAGTGCCTGATTCTTTTAAGGGCGGATCTTCATTATTTATCAATAAGGTTTGGATTTCTTCTACCATGGGGTCTGGCTCTTATGTTATAGATAAGTCTTGGCTTTTAGGAGTTTTGCATGGCTAATATACAAAAAATAAATATTGTTCATAAAATGAAGGATGATATATCTAAGGCGGATTATATTTATGTATGCGCTAGGGAAAAGATGATAATTAAAGATTTTGATAGGTTGAGACTTGATGCCGCTTGTATTGGTATGAAGGTTGAGTCTGTTAAAAATTCTTTGGCTAAAAGGGCTATTGCCGAAGAAAATATGGATGATTTGTTAGTTAAAGAGAATGTATTTTTGTATGGGAGTGGCGATTTTATATCAGCTGCCTCGTTGATATCGAAGTATATTGGTATTTTAAAAGGTAAATTTGATGTTAAAGGTGCTTTAGTAGATGGAAGTGTTTTTTCTGCTGAAACAGTAAAGAAAATATCTAAATTTAAAACAGTTGATGGATTGAGAGCGTCTCAGTTGTTTCTTATGAAGTCACCATTGACAAAATTTGTCAGGGTGCTGAAGCTTATATCTGAAAAAGGGGAGATTGAAAAATGAATGTACAATTAAATAAAGATGGTTTTATAAAGGCTTTTCTTGGTTTAAATTCTGAGGATAGAATTGATGTTATGGTTAGTATTAGTGCTGAGCTAACCAATAGTGAAACGGTTAACGTTGTTAACGCTCTTGCTGAGAAGTATGGTGTTAATCCTGATATAGCGGCTTCATCGTCCAGTGATTCATCAAGTACACAAGAAGTTGTTGAGGAAAAGAGTTCTTTTAGTGTCATAATAGAGAGTGCTGGAAGTCAGAAGGTTCAAGTAATCAAAGCTATTAAAGAAATTTTGAAGTGTTCTTTAGGTGATGCAAAAGCTAAAGCTGAGGAAGCTGGAGCTTCTTTGGGTGAGTTTGATAAAGCAAAAGCAGACGAAATCGCTGCTGCTTTGACTAGCGCTGGCGCTAAAGTTGTTCTTAAATAATTTAATGAGAATATAGAAATTTTATGCATGTTAAAGGGGTTGTGTGCTATGTCGTCTTGTCACGAAAAATATAATATACGTAAGTCGTTTGCTAAAACTAATGAAGGACCTTTATTAGTTGAGGATTTAATTAAGTTACAGAAGGATTCTTATGAAGACTTTTTGCAGTTAAATATATTGCCAGAAAAGAGAGAAAATAAAGGGTTAGAATTAGTATTAAGAGATTTTTTTCCTATTGTTGGTATGTCTGGTGCTCTGCGTTTAGAATATTGTGGTTATACAGTTAGCGAACCTATTTTTGATGCTATAGATGCTAAAAGGAAAGGTGTTACTTACAGTGGTGTAGTAAGTATGATCCTAAGTTTAGTTATTAGTGAACAAGATGAGAATGGTAACTTAGTTGAGAAAGATGTAAGAGAGCAAAATGTCTACATGGGTGAAATGCCATTTATGACTGAATCTGGTACATTTATTATTAACGGAACTGAGAGAGTTGTTGTTTCTCAAATGCACAGATCTCCAGGTGTGTTTTTAGATATTGATCGTAAGAATGCAAGTTTAGGTTCTGCGCATGATGTTTATATAGCTAGAATTATACCTTATCGTGGGTCATGGATTGATATAGAGCTTGGCCAGAATAATGTATTGTATTTTAAAGTTGATAAGAATAAAAAAATGCCTTTGATTGCCATGCTTATGTGTTTGGCGGATGATGATACATCTATTAAATCTAAAGGAATGTCTGTTGATGATATAATAAATGCATTTTATGTGACCACAAATATGCAAATAGTTCCTGATGGGTTTAAATTTAGATTAAATTTGCAGGAATGGGTTGGTTCTAAATTTGCATTTGATTTGAGAGATTTTTCATCCAAAAATATTGTTCTAGAGTCTGGAGTCGTTATTAATAAGGATTTCGCTTCAAAGTACACAGATAAGGACTTGTTTGCTTATGCAGATGATCTTTCCTCTGCTTCTTCCGTCTTTTTGGCTGAGGATTTATCGAAAAAATTACCAAATGAAAATAAAAAATTGATGAAATTTTTTGAGTTGGGTAGTTTTGATTTTATAGATCCTTTGTTATCTGATGAAATTATTAATGAGTTTCAGTCTATAAATGTTGTGATTTTAGATGGAGTAAGAAATGTTCCTTATATTATTGAGTCTTTAAAAGTCCACAGTTATCAGAGCAGGCTTGAAGCTATGATCGCTATTTATAATGCAATGAGGCCTGGAGAAAGAGTAAAGATGGATGTTGTTTACTCTTTATATAAATCTATTTTTTCTGATACTAATTATTATAACTTATCAGAAGTAGGTAGGGTTAAGATTAACGAGAGACTTGGTTTAGATATTCCTCTTGATTGCTTGTATTTAACAAAGACTGATATTTTATCCGTAGTTAAAGCTTTGATTGATTTAAAGGTTGGTAGAGAAGTAGTTGATGATATAGACAGTCTTGAGAACCGAAGAGTCAGGTCCGTTGGAGAGCTTGTAGAAAACCAGTGTAGGTTGGCTATGGGTAGGTTTTTAAAATCAGTAAAAGATAAAATGGTTTCTGTAGAGTTAGATTCTGCTATGCCTTCTGATTTGATTGCAAATTCAAAATCATTTACTAGCGTAATTAGGGATTTCTTTTGTACCTCGCAATTTTCTCAATTTATGGATCAGACGAATCCATTATCAGAAATTAGCCATAAGAGACGTTTGTCGTCTTTTGGTCCTGGTGGTATTAGTAGGGAAAGATCTGTATTAGAGGCAAGAGGTCTTCATCCTACTCATTATGGAAGGATATGTCCTGTAGAAACTCCAGAAGGACAGAATATCGGATTAATTAACTCTGCTGCGATATTGAGTAGAATTAATAAACTTGGGTTTATTGAAACCCCTTATCATCCTGTAATAGATTGCAAAATACAAGAGGAAGTTGTCTATCTTTCAGCTTCAGAAGATAAAAAGTATGTTATTGCACACGCAAATCCTTCGATTATAGATAAGAGTGGGAATATCGTATCTGCTATAGTCAAATGTAGGTATAATAATGACTACATTACAGCATCTCCTAAAGATGTACAGTATATTGATGTGTCACCAAAACAAATTATTTCTGTAGCTGCTGCATTGGTTCCTTTTGCTGATCATAATGATGCAGGTAGAGTTTTGATGGGATCAAACATGCAAAGACAGGCTGTGCCTTTGATAAACCCTGAAGCTCCTTTAATTGGTACGGGAGTTGAAAAAGTAGTCGTTAATTGTTCTTCAGTTGTTGTGCACGCTAAAAATCCTGGTATAGTTGTTAGAGTTGATTCTTCTTCTATTATGATTTTTACGGATGATGGAAGTTGTGATGTTTATCAGTTACGAAAGCTTGAAAAAACTAACGATGGTACGTGTATTAACCAAACGCCGATGGTCAAATTAGGTGAGAGAGTAGAAAGAAATCAGCTTATTGTACAAGGTTCTTCAATGGTTGATCGAGAATTGGCCTTGGGTAGAAATGTTAGAATGGCTTTTCTATCTTGGAGAGGTGGAAATTTTGAGGATGCTGTTTTGGTTTCCTCTAAGCTTGTCAATGATTTCTCTTCTATACACTTGGAGAAATATGAGATATCTGCTCGAGAAATTAAGCAGGGTATAGAGCAAATTACTAGAGATATACCTCGTATTAGTGGTGAATTCCTAATGCATTTGGATGAGAGTGGTATAGTCAATATAGGTGCCAACGTTAAAACAGGAGATGTATTGGTTGGTAGAGTTACACCTAAAGCTGAGGGACCTACGAGTGCGGATGAACGTTTATTAAGGGCTATTTTTGGAGATAAAGCGTCTGATGTGAAAGATAGCTCTTTGCGAGTTCCTCCAGGGGTTTCTGGTACCGTAATTGATGTTAGAATTTTTACTAAAAAAGGCATGGAAAAAAGTGATAGAGCTTTGTTAATAGATCATAAATTCTTGATACAATTAAAGAAGAAAAAAAGTATTGAATTGCAAGTTTTGAAAGAATGTTATGTAGACAAGCTTTTTGAATTGTTGAAAGGATCTAAGTTATCCAAAAAATTTGGTGATTTCGCATCAGGATCTGAAGTTGTAAAGGAATTTTTATATTCAGTTGATTTGATGGATCTTCCAAATTTTGTGAGTGTAAGCGATGAGGTTAATTCTTATTTGGCTAAGTATTCTCAAAATGTTGATAATATAAACAAGCGATTTGCGAAAGAAGAAAGAAAAATTGTTGCTGGTGATGATTTGCCTTCTGGTGTATTGGTTACAGTACAGGTTTTCTTGGCTGTCAAAAGAAAATTACAGCCTGGTGATAAAATTGCTGGTAGGTACGGTAACAAAGGAGTCGTTGCTAGAGTATTAAATGCTGAGGATATGCCTTATACATCAAACGGAGAGCCTATTGATTTGATTTTGACGTCCTTGGGTATATCTTCTCGTATGAACCTTGGTCAGATATTGGAAACCCATTTGGGCTGGGCATCTTTTAATTTAGGAGAAAAGATCAAGAATATACTTTCTGACGTGAAAGAAGGTACTAAATCTATTGTTGAATTGAGAGATTTTGTAGATAAAATATATGACAATCGTGTTGAGATTCAATCTGATAATGATCTGATTGAATTTGCAAATAGCATAAAATCTGGAGTTCCTTTCAGTTGTCCTGCTTTTGATGGAGCAAGTTCAGAAGAGATAGGTAACATGCTTAAGTTAGCAGGTTGTGACGAATCTGGACAGGAAGTGCTTTATGATGGTTACACTGGTTTGCCTTTTGATAAAAAAGTAACTGTAGGTATGATGTATATCATGCAACTTCATCACTTTGTTGATGAAAAGATTCATGCTAGATCTGTTGGTCCTTACAGCTTGATTACACAACAACCTTTGGGTGGTAAGTCTAATTTTGGTGGACAAAGGTTTGGAGAAATGGAAGTTTGGGCTTTGCAGGGTTATGGTGCGGCCTATACTATCCGTGAATGTTTAAATGCTAAGTCAGATGATCCTTTAGGAAGAATGAGAGTATTTGAATCTATAAGTCAGGGATATGATGTTTTTGACCAGCCTGGAGTTACTGAATCTTTCAGAGTCTTATTGTATGAGTTGAGGTCCTTATGTCTTAACGTTGAGTGTTTGTCCTGCGTAAATGGCGATTTGGTCGAGCAAGATTTGTCTAGTTTATCTACTTTAGACGCTTTGAGAATTTCTATAGCAAGTCCACAGAAAATTCGTGAATGGTCCTATGGACAGGTGACTAAGGCAGAAACCATACACTATCGAACCCTAAAACCAGATCCTGATGGTCTGTTTTCTGCTAGAATTTTCGGTCCGTTAACTGATTATGAGTGTCTATGTGGTAAGTATAAAAAGATAACCTCTAGAGGTGTAGTGTGCGAGAAATGTGGAGTAGAGGTCACATTATCTAAAGTTAGAAGGGAGCGTATGGGTCATATAGAACTTGCTGCTCCTGTAGCCCACATTTGGTTTGCCAAGGCTCTACCAAGTAGGATTGGAGTTATGCTAGATCTGTCTTCAAAAGAATTAGATAGCATTTTGAATTTTGAAAGATATATAGTTATTGAACCTGCAACATCTCCTTACGCTAAATCTACTTTGTTGAATGAAATAGAGTATGAAACAGCTTTAGAGGAGTATGAGGAAGATGGGTTTGAAGCTCAAACTGGAGCTGAGGCTATAGAGAAGCTATTGCAAGATATTAATTTGGAAGAAGAAATTAAAAGTATAAAGGAGATGCTAACTGATTCTTCTCAAGAGTCAAAGCGTAAGAAACTGATCAGAAAATTAAAGATTTTGGAAGGTTTCTACAAGTCTAATACTAGACCTGAGGTTTGCATATTGCGTACGTTGCCAGTTCTTCCTCCTGAATTGAGACCTTTAGTGTTATTGGACGGTGGACGTTTTGCATCGTCTGATGTCAACGATTTATACAGGAGAGTTATAAATAGAAATAACAGACTTAAGAAATTAATTGCTATTTCTTCTCCAGCTGTGATATTACGTAATGAAATTAGAATGTTGCAGGAATCTGTGGATGCTTTGTTTGACAATAATAGAAAGAGTAGGCCTATTGCTAGTGTGAATAGTAAAAGACCTTACAAATCTATTTCTGATTCATTGAAGGGTAAGCAAGGTAGGTTTAGACAGAATTTGCTAGGAAAGAGGGTAGATTATTCTGGACGTTCAGTTATTGTTGTGGGTCCTGAGTTGAGATTAGACCAGTGTGGTCTTCCAAAAGAAATGGCACTTGAGTTGTTTAAGCCTTTTGTAACTGCCCGTTTAGAATTGAGGGGATTTGCTCCTACTTATAAATCTGCAAAACAGATGATTGAGCATAAAAGACCTGAAGTTTGGGATGTGTTAGATGAGTGTATTCAAGATCATGTGGTCTTGCTAAATAGAGCTCCTACCCTTCATAGGCTCAGTATCCAAGCCTTTAATCCAGTATTGGTTGATGGTAAGGCAATTAGGTTACACCCATTGGTATGTACAGCTTATAATGCAGACTTTGATGGTGACCAAATGGCGATACACGTGCCTCTTTCCATTGAAGCTCAATTAGAAGCTAGGATGTTGATGATGTCTACGAAATGTCTTTTGAATCCTGCAAACGGATCTCCGATAGTGAAGCCATCAAAAGATATGGTGTTTGGAATATATTACTTAACTTTGATGTTAGATAAAAAGCCTGATTTGATATTTAGAGATATTGAAGAAGTTGAGTTAGCCTTTGAGTTTAAGAGAATACATCTACACACTCCTATAAGAGCTTATGTGAATGGTTCTATGGTTACTACAACATTGGGAAGGTTGAAATTGTATGAGATTCTTCCTCAAGGTTATGATGTTTCTTTTGCTGTCGTAAATAGAGTAATGAATACTAAAGCGATTGCTGAGTTAGTTGAACTGATTTATGAGACTTATCAGGAAGAACAAATAATGATTTTCTTGGATAAGTTGATGAATATAGGATTCTTGTATGCTACATTATCCGGAGCTTCATTTGGTAAAGATGATTTGATAGTTCCTGAAGAGAAGCATGAGTTTATTGCTGAGACTAGAAAACTCGTTGAAGAGTATAAGAAACAGTATATGGAAGGTTTGATTACTAACGAAGAAAGGTACAATAAAGCTATTAGTGCATGGTATCAATGTACTAATGAAGTATCGAAAGTGATGATGGAGCGTATGTCTCGTCGTGACAAAGATGGTGAGATGAATCCAGTATTTATGATGTCAGATTCTGGAGCTCGAGGTAACCCTATGCAGCTTAAACAGCTTTCTGGTATGAGAGGTAATACGACTAGACCTGATGGTTCTGTCCAGGAAGAACCAATTGAAAATAGCTTTAAAGAAGGTTTGACTGTATATGAATTCTTGCTTGCTGCAGAAGGTGGTCGAAAAGGTCTTGTGGATGTTGCATTGAAAACTGCTAACTCAGGTTATTTAACTAGAAGGTTGGTTGGTGTAGCTCAAGATTGTACTGTTCAACACTCTGATTGTGGAACTACTAATGGACTTATGGTGCAGGCGGTGGTTCAGTCTGGTACATTAGTTGTTGGATTAGCTAAGCAACTTTATGGTAGAGTCTTGTCTAAAGATGTGAAGTTAAATATCAAGATGGTTCAAGAATTAAGAGAGAAATTTGCAACTTTAGCTGTCAATAATGACTACACTCAGTTTGTAGCTGAAGGTATAAAAGGCGTTGAAAATGGTGATTTATCTAACTATATTACAATTTCTGCTGGAACAGTGATTGATAAACCGTTAGCTAAATTTATTGAAGAAGTAGGGTTCGAGCAAGTTGAAGTAAGATCGCCAGTTACGTGTGATAATACTGATACTACGGTTTGTATGCACTGTTATGGTTACGATTTAGCAAAATTTGATGGAGAAAAAATGGTTCAAGATGCAGAATCAATTGGTGTTGTTGCTGCACAATCTATAGGAGAGCCTGGAACTCAGCTTACTATGCGTACTTTCCACTTGGGAGGAGTTGTACAAAATATAGGAGAAGATTCGCATATTGATGCTCAGAGTGACTGCGTTGTTGTGTTGGATAATGTAAAAGTTATAGATAAGGGTGAATATTCTGTAGTCATGAGTAGAAATAGTGAACTTAAGCTAAAAACAGGAGAGAAATCTATATCATATTCTATTCCTTACGGTGCAAAGATTTTTGTACAAGATGGTGATATGGCTTCATTTGGTACTAGAATTGCCGAATGGGATCCATACAATGTTGTGGTATTGGCAGAGTATGACGGAATTATTAAGTATGGTGATTTGATTGAAGGTACCTCACTGAAAACTAATATAGATGAAGCTACAGGTATGAGAAACTATATAGTTACTGATTGGTCAAGAATTTCTAGAAAGGCAAGTCTAAATCCAAATCTTAGGTTAGAATATGGTAAGGGTGAAGAGTACCATTATTCACTGGGAATCAATGATATTATTGTTGTTGAGGACAATGAAAGAGTTGAAGCTGGAGATGTTATAATTACTAGGAGCCAGGCTCTTCAAAAAACTAAAGATATAGTTGGAGGTTTGCCAAGAATTGAAGAGTTATTTGAGGCTAGACACGCTAAATCTCCTTCAGTAATGAGTGAAACTGACGGGTCTGTGAGATTCAATACAGATAGTAGACAAAAGAAGTATATGATCGTGACAGATAAGGATGGAAACGAGATAGAATATAGTATTCCTAAAGATCAGTATGTGTTGGTTCACGATGGTGAGGTCGTTAGCAAAGGACAGATTTTGGTTGATGGTAATGTATCTCATCATGATCTGCTTAGAATATTAGGAGTGAAGGCTATGGCTAAAAGCTTTATAGATGAAGTTCAGAAAGTCTATAGAATGCAGGGTATCGAAATTAATGATAAACATATTGAGGTAATTTTGAGACGAATGCTAAGTCAAGCTGAAGTTCTTGATCCATCATCAAGTGTATTTTTGGTTGGTGACGTTGTTGATATTACTGAGATAAATGCGATTAACAAGTTGCTTTCCGAGCAGGGTAAGCCTCTAATTAAATTTAGAAGAATATTGCAAGGTATAACAAAAATCTCTACTAATGAAGGTAATTCATTCTTGGCGTCGGCTTCTTTCCAAGATACTTCTCGTATCCTGACAGATGCTGCTTTGTCACATAAAGTTGATTGGGTGCTTGGTATTACTGAAAGTTTGATGGTTGGATCTCTGATTACTGCTGGTACTGGTGCTTGTACGAGAAGGGAAGAAATTAGATTGAAACAAGATATTATGCAGCAAATGATGCATGACTTTATTACTGATTGATATTTTATAAAATATATATTATGCTGGTTGTAATTGCATTGTTAAATTTGGAGGTTTTATGTTGTTGAAAAGTTTAGTTTTTTGTTTGTTTTCCTGTTATATTCATTCTGATGCGAGCGCTAGCTCTTTGCCATCTTTTACCATAATTGGATCTAAGTTAAAAGATTCTAGCAAACAAATCAAGATTACATATTCTGACGTGTTGGAGGCTATAGTCGCATTTTTTCAATCTAATGGGTACTCTAAGGATTATCTGTCTTTGTTGATGCTTAAAGAACCTGAAAAATTCAAGCAGATCTTCTTGGCGCTTAGAGATAGTATGATACAAGCTGAGATTAGTGCGTTAATAGCTGAGAAGAAAAATTATGAAAACACTAAAGATGGAAAAGAAGCAATCGAAAAAGCTAAATTAAAGGCGTACAGATCTGCTATTAGTAATTTGTGGAGGGACGAGATGAAAAAAGCTGGTTCCGGTATTACCCAAGCTCAATTAGAGGTTAAGTATGCAGAAGTATTAAAAAAGTATCCTAAAATTCAAGAATTATCTGGAAAAATGATTATAGTTGCATCGAAGGATACAGCAGATAAAATTGTCAGATCTTTGGATAATAGAAAGAACAATGTTTCTATTGTTGATGCTTTTGTTGAATTGGGAAGTCAGCATTCTTTGACCAATTTTGTACAAACCAAGGGTGATGTTAAGTTTACTAAAGCTGCAGGTGAGCAGGATTTTGGACAAGAAGTTGTTGATGTTTTATTTAAAGCAAAGGAGTATAGTGTTAAAACTGTACAATTTGGTGAAAAGACAAAATATAAGAGTAAGTATGGTATTTTTTTGATAGTGAAAATTTCCAATGTTGAACCTCCTAAGTTGGATGTGATATCAGAGCAAATCAAGTCTTTGATAGTTCAGGATATGATTAATGCTGAAATTGATGCCGCTAAAAATGAAATTGGTGTAAGTCATTATGATAAAAACGGCGTATTGACTGATAACTAATTTTAAACCACTTTTTTTCATTTACTATCGCTGGGGGGATGTTTCGATTGTATTTTTGTTCGTGTTTGATTCAGCTTTGCAATCTGTGTGTACATGTAACCTGAACAAATCTATTTTTAGATAGTCAGCAATATTGAAATGTCTCGGATTTTGTCTTCTATAGCTTTTATATTATGAGCAATTTTTATTGCCTGTTTACTAATTTTTTTTCCGAGCAGTCATGTAATTATTTTATTATGGTTTATTAACTGTATAAATAAACCATGTGATTGCCTAGGTTGTAATTCTAAACTAAAGGTTCTATAATCTTGGATAATATGAATAACATAAAGATGATGATACTGAGTTGGGTATTGATAGGTAATTTGAGCGGTTCAGGATTGCTGTGTGCAGCAGAAACAGGGCAGGTGGAAGTAGTGAAAGGTCTGTTGAAGATCAAGGAACTTAATCTTGAGATCTCAAACAAGAATCGTAGGACGGCGTTAATGTTAGCAGCTCATAATGGCCATGTTGATATTGTAAACCTGCTAATTCCTAGAGGAGCTGATCTTGACAATCAAGATAAGGATGAGAGTACTGCCTTAATGTTGGCGTTAAGTAATGTTGGAACAGCATTACATCATAACTGCTTATGTATTGTAAAAATACTAATTGGTGAAGGGGCTGATCTTGACAAGCAAAATAAGGATGGAGATACAGCATTGATGTTGGCATCTAAGGGTGCGGTACAGGCAACATCAGACCAAGCATATAACGATTATCTTCGGGCTATAAATGCACTGATTGGGGAGGAAAACCACAATCGTCGAGCTGATCTTGACAAGCAAAATAAAGATGGTACAGCCCTGATGATTTTTGTGAAAGGAGGAGATGGTTATGGGGCAGGAATTCTACTTGGGAGAGGAGCTAGTTGTAATGTGCGTGTTAGTGATCCCTTTGGAGATACAGCACTAATTATGGCATTGAGGAAGAGCGATACAACGACTGCAAGTTTGCTAATTCGTAGCAAGGCTGATATTCACTGTCGATATGTTAATGACGAAACTGCGCTAATGATTGCCTCAGAAAAAGGATGTTTAGATAATGTTCGAGAGCTGGTCGATCATAGAGCTAATTGTAATGAAAGAGGTAATCATAAAAGAACAGCCCTGATGTATGCTTTATGTCAAAGGCAACTAGTCCGAGGTATTGTCGATATATTAGCTCCTAAAACTAGTCCAAATTTACGAGATAGCTTAGATTACACAGATCTAATGTACGCTGCTGAAAAAGGCCATAATATTATACGTGTTCTAATTAATGCAGGAGCTGATGTTAATTTCCCAAATAATTTTGATGAAACAGCATTAATGAGGGTGGCATGTTTTGGACATAAAGTTGTTGCAGTAAGTTTAATCCAAAATGGCGCTCGTGTTAATTTAGGAAACAAGGTTGGCCGCACAGCATTAATGTACGCATCACTACATGGACATCGTGATATGGTGGAGACTCTGGTTCAGCGTGGAGCTGAGGTCAACTTATCATCTGCTATAACTGGTGACTCTGCAATAGAGTTAGCACACGCAAAAGGTCATGAAGAGATAGTTGAGTTTTTACTGGAAAATGGAGCTATTCTTTAGCTAAGTGTTGTAGAGTGAGTGAGTGGGATTGATGTGCGGAATGTCGAATAAGTTCTTGGTATAGTAATTGAATGCTGTAATCAGTAGATTGGTTGTAAAGATCTCATATAGCTGCGTTATGTTGAACAATGTTGAATTTTTTCAGGATGGTTAAGGAATAATTTAAGTTGGTTGCAGATTGGACGCGTAATGTTACTTGTGCTCGTACGCTGTCTTGCATTGTTTTAAGTTCTACTATAATATTTTTATCAGTAAAATTGTATTTAAATAAAATAATATTTGACTAATTGAATTGGTCTTGTGTTTGCTTATTTGAGGAAATAGGCTATCATATAGACATGAACAATAGCAAAATAATTGTACTATGCTTGGTACTTGTAAGCAAAGCAAATGTTTGTGGAGGTGCTGATGTGGGTATGACGCCATTAATGATTGCAGCACGAGAAGGAACAGAAGAACATGTAGAAGTTGTTAGGTTGTTGATGTGGAGCGGAGCTGATGTCAATTCCATAAATAGGGAAGGAGAGACTGCTCTGATATTAGCGACAGAGCGTGGCAATTTAGATATTGCAAAAATGCTAATTTCATATGGTGCAGACGTTGATTTAATGGCTGGGAATGGCAAGATAGCGCTGATGCTGGCCTTGGAGCGTGGCAATACAGATGCTGCACTAATGCTAATTGAAGCTGGTGCAGACGTTAATTCACTGGGTCATGATGGCGGGACGGCACTGATGTTGGCATTGGAGCGTGGCAATTTAGATATTGCACACATGCTAATTGACGATGGTGCAGACCTTAATTTACAAGATAATGATGGAAAGACAGCAGTAATGAAGGCCTCGGAGCGTGGCAATTTGGATATTGCAAAAATGCTAATTTCATTTGGTGCAGACGTTAATTTAAGCGATATGGGTGGCAAGACAGCGCTGATGCTGGCCTCGGAGCGTGGCAATTTAGATATTGCAAAAATGCTAATTAGAAATGGTGCAGACGTTAATTTAAGAGATATGAATGGCAATACAGCGGTGCTGTTGGCATGGGATAATGATAGTTTAGAGATTGTAGAGATGCTAGCTGACAGCGGAGCTGATATTGATTTGCTAGACATGCCTTGTAGAACTACGTTGACAAATGCAGTTGAACTTGGATATTTAAATATCGTAAAAAGTCTGCTTAAGAGAGGCGTGGACATTAATTTGCAAGATGCGATGGGTAAAACAGCAGTAATGAAGGCATCGGAAGCAGGAAACGTAGGTGTTGTGAAGGCTTTAGTTGATGCGGGCGCAAATCCTAATTTGAAGGATGTTAATGGGCGAGCGGCATTAGAGTTAGCATCAATGTATAATCATAGAGATGTAGTAGAAGCGTTAATCGATAAAGGGGCTAGGGTCGATGGAATAAATAGAATTAGAAATTATGTAAACCATGTTCTGAATAGTGCAGGGGCTGATGTTAGTTTGTTACATGGTGATGAGAATAAAATATTATTATGGGCATCAGAAACTGGGTATGTTAATGTTGTAAAAGCTTTGATTGCTGCTGGGGCTGGTCGTAATTTACGTGATAGTGATAGTAAGACGGCGCTAATGTTAGCAGCAGAGAAGGGATATACAGAGGTTGTAGAGTTACTTATTAGTGGGGCGAGGGTGGAAAGTGCTAATCGTGATTTGCAAGATGGGTCTGGATGTACATCCCTTATGTTGGCAGCGAAATCTGGGCATATTGGTGTTGTAAATGCTTTGATTGCCAAAAGGGATATAGATAATGAGATGGAAGTCAAGGCGGTAGGAGCTTTACTTACCAAAAAGGGTCAGGTTAATGAAGGTAAGGACGCGGAATTGTCAAAAGATCAACTAGATCTTGCAAAGGTGTTAATTTCTGCTGGAGCGAATTTTAATTTAAAGGACAGCGATGGAAGAACAGCACTGATGTTTGCGTTAGATGGTAGGCATGAAGAGATTGTGAAAGCTCTACTTACTGCAGGTGCTAACCTTAATCTAAAGCGTAATGATGGTAAAACAGCATTAATGATCGCATTGGAGAATGGGCAGACAGGACTTGTAAAAGAACTGATTGGTAAGACAAATATTAATTTGAGAGATGAGGGTGGTAAGACTGTCCTAATGTTAGCAGCAGAAAAAGGATATAAAGAGGTTGTGGATGTGCTTGTTAATGATTCCAAAATTAATTTTAATTTAAAGGATAAGAGTGGTAAGACAGCGCTGGATTATGCATCAGAAGATGAGATCAGAAAGGTATTAATTGCTGCTGGAGCTAAAGTTGATACTCCTAAGGCATCTGAAGTTGATAGGGGAGATGTTGACAATGATAAGCTCCAGGAGCTTATGAGTGCATCAAGGGCCGGTGATTTAGAGCTTGTAAAAAAGCTAATTGGTGAGGTTGGTATTGACAGGCAGGATCAGGATGGTAAAACTGCGCTTGTACATGCGATAGAAAACGGACATATAGAACTTATGGATATGCTAATTGCTGCAGGAGCTGATGTTAATAAGTGATGACGGTGACCAACTTAATAAAAAACAGTAAATAGCTGAAGTATTCTAGTCTGAAAGTAGGAGTGTTTGAGATTATCGATTTGGGTCCTTACAAGAGAAGTATGATATGATAGCATTGTGTGCATCAAAAGATGGAAGTGGACTTGTGTAGACTTTGCTAGTTGAAATCAAATTGTATAAAATAGAAGTGATGATGTGTGCTAAGCAGTGGCTAGATTTGCCTATTTAAATGCGTCAATTTCTGGAATTGCTCTTGCTTTAGTGAAAAGTCAGGATCGCCCGCCCACTCATGTGTGCAATCATATTAGCGTACATTGGTTTTTTTATTTGCAACAGTCCTGATTTTTCTTAGAGGGTAATGGGAAATCGCATTTGTTGTGGAGAGAGTTGTAAATGATGATGATCTCTTTGCTCAATAAAATTAAATGGACTTATCACAATGCATACGATTCTTTGTATGTATAAAAATCCTTACTTAGAGTTGCTTTTTATAGGTTAGATATCGAAAATATTTTTGTCTAACTTTATAATTCGAGTATACGCAAAAAAGTTGGATTTTAAAAATGCAAGCAACCGCAAAACAATATTTCAACAAATTACAAAAAGGAAGAAATATCTGATATTATTGTCTGTTTGAAGAATAGTAAGAATATATAACTTGTAAACCTTTTTTCAAAATAAGAAAATCTTTTCTAACAGGAGCTTTGTTTTTAATTAACAAATCAAAAATTAGTTGCTCTGCTTCCTGAGAAAATTCACATAGTAGAGATCTAACTCTCATCCATACTTTCATATTTTTATTATCTTTGAGTGAATTGTAATTCTTTATGGACGATCCATTAGAAATATTCATCATAAAAGAAGAATTAGCTAGCGGGCTAGTATCAGAGTATTTAAACGCATTATAAGCAATCTCCTCATAAAATCTAGCAGCTTCATATTCCTCATCCGATATCTTTTTGAGCGAATAATACGTAGACAATAAATTGATAGGCATGTTGATGTCAGAGACACCAGCTGCAACCTTCTTCTCTATCATATTAAGAGTTGGACCACATACGGCAGCTTTAGGCCTACCGCGAACCGCAACAAGCTTACTCAAGTACCGTTTAGGTAAGACAGAAGAACTAGACAAACCCTCACCTCCATTTAGATCATATTATAACAAATCGCAATTACAATGCAACAATTTTATAATGATGTAGTCATAAGTTTAATCAAGATTAATATTCTTAAAGTAAAGTTAAATGATATATTGGTATAGTGCTTATGTGATACAGATAAAATTACTGTCAAACCTGATTAAGAAAGTGTAACTGCACCAGCTCAGGTAGCCAAGAAAACCAATTCTTCATTTTAACTGATTACCCAAACAACATAATTGTAAGCTGCGCATGCGAGTACAGTAACACCTACAGTATTTGGATGACTTATTATAATATCAAATGTACGCTTTGCAACTATTTGTGCAGATTTTAAGAAAATTGGGGTATAAAGTCGAAAAGTAGAATTGCTAGCTCCAGAGTCTACTAATAGTTTTACAATTTCTTCATTCTGCTTCCAAGAGGCATAAAAAAGTGCGGTTTTGCCGTATTTATCCTGTGAATTAACATCAACTCCATGTTGAATTAGTTCTTTTACAACATCCACGTGTCCATTTTCTGACGCAAACATTAAGGCCGTTTTACCATCAGAATCGCATAGATCAAGATTCACTTTTGAAGCAACTAAAGCTTCCACAACATCCACGTGTCCATTTTCTGACGCAAACATTAAAGCCGTTGTATCTTTAGAATCGGATAGATTAAGATCCACATTTGAAGCAATTAAAGCTTTAACGTCATCTATATGTCCACCTTTTGCAGCATATAATAGTAATTCGTCATGGTATGATAAGTACCCCTTACCGTTAATGAAAATATGTCTTATATAGTTTTTAATTCTACTGACGCCACTAACTTTAGCCCCTTTATCTACCAACATTTTTGCAACAACCATGTGATTATATTGTGATGCTAGCTCCAGAGCTGTATTTCCGTTATTATCTTTTAAATTTAGATCTACACCAGCAGTAATTAAAGAGGCAACAACATCTACCATTCCTCTCGCTGCTGCTTCAATTAGAGCTGTATTTCCATAATGATCTTGTAAATTTAGATTTGCTTTAATAACAATTAGGGAATTTATTGCATCTAGGTAGCCCATTTGCGCTGCCAAAATTAGTGCAGTTCTACCATCCTCATCTTGTAAATCAATATTGGCTCCATTATTAAGCAAGGCTTCTGTGATATATACGTTGCCCATTTTTGCCGCTATGATCAAAGCTGTTTCTCCAGCATTGTTTTTCAAATTAAGGTCTGCACCAGCAGAAATTAAAGAGTTCACTACATCTAGATACATATTCTCTGCTGCTATAATCAATGCTGTCTGTCCATCATTATCTTTTAAATTCAGGTCTGCACGGGCAGTAATCAAACAATTAATAATTTCTAAATGTCTTTCTTTCAGTGCTTTTATTAGAGCTGTGTGTCCATAGTTGTCTCGTAAATTCAGATTTGCTTTGGCAACAATTAAGGAATTGATGGCATCTAGGTAGCCCTTTTCTGCTGCCCAAATTAGTGCAGTCTTACCATTCTTATCTTGTAAATCAATATTGGCTCCATTATTAAACAAGGCTTCTGTGATATATACATTGCCCATTCTTGCCGCTACGATCAAAGCTGTTTCCTCACCAGTATTTTTCAAATTAATGTTTGCACCGGCGGAAATTAAAGAATTAACCACATCTATATGTCCATTCCCTGCTGCTCTAATCAACGCTGTCTGTCCGTCATTATCTTTTAAATTCAGGTCTGCACCAGCATTAATTAAAGAATTAACAATATCTAAATGACCTTTTTCAAGTGCTTTTATGAGAGCTGTATCTCCACAGGTATCTTGTAAGTCTAGGTTTGTCTTAGCAACAATTAAGGCAGTTACAGCATCGACATGGCCATTTTTTGCTGCCAAAATCAACGCAGTTCTACCATTCGTATCTTGTAAATTGACATCCGGGCACGTATCAAGTATTTCTTTTACAATATATGCATTACCTATTCGTGCTGCTAGCAATAATGGTGTTTGGCCCCTAGCATCAGCTAAAGTAACGCTGGCTCCTCCCTCAAGCAATTCCCTTACTATATCCACACATTCTTTTTCTATTGCTAAGGCAAGAGGTGTTTGTTCATTTGCATTAGGTAAATTGGCTTTTGCTCCACCATGAAGTAATTCTTTTATAACAGCGATATGCCCTTTTTCTATGGCTAACATTAATGCCGTTTGTCCATTGTCTTTATTGCGGAAGTTAGGATTAACCCCACCATCAAGTAGCTCCCTTACACCGATAACATTTCCTCTTGCTGTTCTATTTAGTAAATGAATACCACCTGCATCCCCCTTTATTCCTCTTGCTGTGCGGCGCTCTATACTGCCTGTTTCTAATGTTTCTTCGACTGAGGGTACCAGAGGTGCAGAAGGTATAGGATACTTTTCCTCAACTATGTCATCTACTCCTACCTCTAGCTGAGCATTCTGACTAGATCTGACCTTATCCACACCACTAATGTTTAGACTGCTTATCAAGGCTAAACATAATACGACTTTAACACTTATCATGGTTCCGTATATCACATTATTTTGCAAATAGCAATGATTTCTTATATAGATGCCATGTAATTTGCAATATTTGGGTACAAATTGACCATATGATCCGGAAGATTAGATCTGAATGTAAAAGTTAAATGAGGTATGTATATTGCATAACAGTGTAAACATGTCTGCACATTATAATTTGAACCATATAAAGTGTCTCCTACAATAGGAAATCCCAATTGTGCACAGTGTTTTCTGATTTGGTGCTTGCGTCCAGTAACTAATTCAAATGTGGCCAAGCTAAACTGATCATAATGTCCAATAATTTTATATTTTGTCACTAATTGTTTATCACTTTCAAATGATTCTCTGATTCCTTCTAAAAGAGAAGTTTTTGGTAAAATAGCTATGTATTTTTTACGCCAAGTACTAATTGATTCGCACAATTGTTTTGCCATATCTCTCTTTAATGCAAAAATCAGAGTTCCAGTTGTAACCTTATCTAATCTATGAATAGTATGAACTCTAATTTTCTGTTTAACAAATAAATTTTGGACCCTTAAAAATGCAGAATCATGTTTGTCACCTTGCGTTGATAACCCATAAGGCTTATTGATAACAAACAAGTCATCATTTTTAAATATGCAATCATTTCCATTCCAAGTGGGTACATGAGCACTGAATGTATAAGGTAATTGAGGAATTTTATCCCATATTTGTACGACATCACCTTTTTTTACGATAGCATGGGAGTCGATTTTGTTCTTGTTTACTGTGATATCTTTTCTTCTGAGATAAGATTGCAACTGGTTGTAATCCAAATTAAAACTATTATCTCTAAGCCAGTCTTTAATCTTTTTATCACAAGATGTGACTACGTAAGTCTTCTTCACTATGCTACAATAGCATAATTATGGTGTGTTAGCATGTGTTTTATATTTATTAATCAAAATAAAATATGATTGTTATTTAACTTGCCTTTAACCATTGAATAGTAAAACTGATATATGAGACTAGCATATTTATTTTTAGCTTTTTGTCTATCTGGGTGTATAGTAGAAGAAAAAAGCACAGTTGTTGTAAAAGAGGTGCCAAAGAGGCCTATTCATCATAATCATCCAACACATGTTCATCATCATAAAACTGTACATCATACTAATACAACCAAACACGTACATTCAAAGCCATTAAGTAAAAGAGCACGCAAAAGAGCTAGAAGAGCTGCTGTAAATAAAAATCGCAGGAGAACGGTTAACGTATACAATAATTACTAGATAAATGTTGTACCTTGCATATAACCAATACTTATTATCAACAAATAGTTTATTACTATTACTGAGCAAATAAATCTCAAATTATTTAGCTCCAGCTTCTATTAATAGTTTTACAATGGCATTGTGGCCGTGGTATGCTGCTATCTCTAATATGGGATAATCGTCATCATTCTGTAAATCAACGAGAGCACCTTTTTCAAGCAGCACTTTTACAACATCTATATGTCCATACTTTGTTGCTCCCATTAGCGCAGTATAACCGTAATAACCCTGTAGATTAATATTGGCTCCACTTTCAATTAACATTTTTACAAGCTCTATCTCTCCATGATCTGAGGCTAGCATCAGTGGTGATACATCGTGATCTAAATTAACATTTGTTCCGTGTTCAATTAATGTTTTGGCTATATTTATATTTTGCTTTTTAAGAGCAACCATTAATGCTGTATCGCCTTGATCATTCTGTATATTAGCATCAGCACCTCTATCGAGAAGTAGTTGTACAATTTCTAAATGTCCATTTTCTGATGCGAACATAAGTGCTGTGTCGTAGTTATATTTGTCAGCATTATGGCCAGCTAAATTTATATCGACTCCGCTTTCAATGAGTTTTCTTATAACATTGAGGTGTCCATTTTTAGCTGCAATCATTATCGGAGTCATGCCATTATATCCACCGTTTAGGTTGCCTACTAGGGTTAACACTGTACAAACTTTCCTTAAATTAATCATTTGTATATAATAATGTATATTTTCATTAAAACCAAATGTACTAATTTATCGGTTAAGCTTATTATTTTTATATGTATAGGTACAAGTTTGTTATTGAATATTCTGGAACTGCGTCCGAAGTAGGGTGGCAACATCAGCCCAATAAAGTATCGATTCAATCAATTTTACAAGAGGCAGCTTACAAGTTTTGTCAAGAAAATATTTCTTTTTACGGTGCAAGTCGTACTGACAAGGGCGTACATGCCTTACATCAAGTAGCGCACGCGGATTTTTCCAAAAGCTATCCTGTTACAACTATAAAGAAAGCTCTCAATTTTCATTTGTCAGTCATTTCCGGACAAGTAGCAATTAGCGAAGTAAAATTTGTGCATTCTGAATTCCATGCGAGATTTGATGCAAAAATCAAAACATATCGCTATGATTTGTGTATCCGTGATTGTCCAAATGTGTTAAATAAAAATAATTGGAGACTTATTTCTCTCCCTAACTTGGAAGAAATGCAGGCTGCTGCTAAGTTGTTGATTGGGCAACATGATTTTGCGAGTTTTAGAGATAGCCAGTGTCAAGCCAAGTCTTCAATTAGAACTATTAGTGATATTCATTTTTCCATCAATGGCAATATGATAAGTATATTTTTTGTAGGCCAATCGTTCTTGCATCATCAAGTAAGAATTATGGTTGGGACGCTCATAGATATTGGAAAAGGAAGAAAAGAGATTAATGATATCATAACGATTTTGGACTCTAAGGATAGAAATTTCGCAGGACCAACAGCACCGCCCAATGGATTGTTTTTAGAAAAAATAGAATTTGTAAGTGGATAGAAATATGTCCATCAGTGATGCATACCAAGTTAAGACTGTATTACTTTTGCCTACTGTGTAACGTTACATTTTCTGACACATATATTATCTTCCCATCAGGTTGGTTAAAGCACCTCATATAATCGCACTCCAACGCATAGCGTAGTGCAGTTTTTCCTTCATTATCTGCCAAATTTAGCTTTGCTCCAAGATAAATGAGTATATCTGCAACTGCTTCATGTCCTTCTTGAAGTGCATACATTAGAGCTGTTTTGCCATCCTTGTCTTGCAAGTTCAGCCAGTAGCGAATTGTTTTCGGGATGTCGAGCATAGAGTAGTAACCATCATTATTATAATATAGTTTCTTTATGTACGATGACATGCCTTTTTCTGATACATACATTAACGGATTTTTTCCATCACTATTTTGCAGCTTGGCTTCTCTTTCAATTAGTATGTAAATATCCCATGCAGGCATTTGACATTCCATTGCATACATTAGTATTGTTTTTCCCTGCTTATCCTGTATATCACCAGCTCCATTCCTAGATAGACTCGAGTGTAACAAGCCCCACGTATCATACCCTATTAGGTCTACATTTTGTTGAACTGAATAAAGATACATTAATGCTGTTTTACCATCATCATCTTGCAAATTAATTTCTGCTCCATAATCAAGAAGCATTTTCGCAACACCTTCATGTCCTGTTTGGACTGCATACATTAGTGCCGTTTTCCCATCACAATCTTGCAAATTAATCTCTGCTCCATAATCAAGAAGCATTTTCGCAACACCTTCACATCCTTTTTGGCCTGCATACATTAATGCCGTTTTACCATCACAATCTTGCAAATTAAGATCAGCCTTATTCTTAACTAGGAGTTCGAATGCTCGGAAAGATTTTGCTTCTATTGCAATCCTAAGAGCAGTTTTCCCGTCACAATCTTGCAAATTAAGATCAGCACCCTTTCCAATTAAGTAGGTTACAAAATCTAAATGTTGATATATTACTGCCCACATTAGCAATGTGGTTCCATAACTATTCTGTTTATTGACGTCAACACCACTATCAATGATTTGCGCTAACATGTTTATGTCTTCCCACATATAGCTGATCATCAATCCAGTAGATATCATGTCTTTCACATCATTAACCATGTCAGTGGTGCTAATAATATCACTTCCTGTAAGCATCGCTATTCCAGGATATAAGGCAGAACTACCCAATAACTTGCTTTCGCCGTTGAATACTTTCTGCTTTAGCTTGGTGGAACAATTAACCTTAGCTCCAGCAGGAATTAATAATTTTAGGTAATCCAGAGTAAAGGAGGTTAATCGATAATATTTGAAATTTACTACACAACTTATTGCCGACTCACCATTGTTATTCTGCTCATTAACATTGATTCCTCTATCAATTAGTACCTTTATAGCTTCTAACTTCTCGCGATTAAGAGATTCAGCTATATGCATTAATACTGTATTTCCTTTAGTATCCTTTAAATTAATATCTGCTCCATAGGAAATCAGACATTGCATAGCATTTATGTTTACCATCCCATATTCAAAGCATGCCCACAAAGCTGTCCTACCATCTTTATCTGTCCAATTAACATTTGCCCCATGCTTAATTAAGTCTTCCATTATCATTAAGATATCATTTTCTGACGTATATGATATTGCCTTCATCAGTACTGACGTTCCATTTGAATCAGATGCATTGACATTAGCTCCATGCTCAATTAAGAGTTCCATTGACCTAAATCTAGGATTTGCATACGCCAGTACTGACCACCCATTTGAATCACATGCATTAACATCTGCTCCATTTGCTAATAAACACTCAACTGCCTCATCATGTCTTGCAAATGCTGCAATCATTAATGGCGTCATTCCTTCATAAGCGCCGATCAAATTGCCTGCGAGTATTGTACTTAGCACAATAATTTTTGGATATCTCATATCCATCTAATATATATATCCTAGCGGTATTTTTCTATAGTTTATTCTTAAATTATGATTAAACACATAGTTAATAGATAATCCATTTTAAAAAAATAGAATCAATGCGTGGAGATTGAAATGCTGTAAAGGCCTAGTTGAGAGTGGAGTGAGGTTCATTGCGAGATAAATAGGGTGGGTAAGAAGAAGTTATGTTGTTGCTCCTGCAGCTATAAGTGGTGTTGTAATATTGACATTCCCGTTTGCTAACATTAATGCTGTTTGTTTTGCTGAATTTTTTAAATTCACATTAGCTCCAGCAGTAATTAACTGAGTTAAAATATTTGTATTTCCGTTTCTTGAAGCATACATTAGTGCTGTATTACCATATTTATCCACAGCATCAACAGCAGCATTTTTACTAATGAGTAGCGCGACTACACGTTCATAGTTCTTTTCTGAAGCCAATATTAAGGCCGTTTTGCTATTTGGACATGGTGACTCTACACTTACTCCAGCGGTAAGCAGGGCATCTACAACATCTCTTCTGTTGTTTTTTACTGCATGTGACAAAGCAGTATTACCATGAGCATCCTTTAAATTAAGATTTGCACCACCATGAATTAACGACCTTATAATTGTTACATTGCCATTGATTGCAGCATACATTAAAGCTGTCTTTCCGCTATTATCTTGAATATTCAAATCACTTCCATTTTGAATTAACTTTTCAATAACATAGCGCTTGTTCTTTTGAGTGGCAACTATTAGTGGAGTCATTCCATTATTACTCGCATCCAAATCACAATGCAAATTGCTTCCTAGCATTAAACCTATCACAATCACTTTAATATACTTCATATTTATAGTATCTATAAACTCAGTTAATAACATATTAAAGAGTGAATCACTCTGCTTTTAATTCAGATGAACTATTACTGTGTTGTCACTTCTTCTGTAAATGTTACATTATAAGACAAACCCAATCACTGAAGTATACTTCTCCTTTTTTCGCTTGCAAGTAGCAATTGTACAACTTGCTCATGACCTATCTGAAATCACAACTGTTTATAAACCGAGCAACTTGATAAATTTCCACCACCTTCAAACCTTAATATTCTTTAACATTCTTCCAGCACTAAATTTTTAGGACGGCTGCAACTTGTTCATGTCCTCTTTCTTTTACCACTAAGACTATCTTGCAAATCAGTACTAGAATCAGATAAGAGTAGACGGTTAGATTCTAACGTACTTCCAAGTGCTACTCCACGTTCTGAAGCAAACATTAACGCAGTTTTCCTACAATCAACACCAGAACTAGCAATACTATAGAATACTATGCAGCGTACAACCTCCGCGTTTCCATTCTCTGCAGCCAACATTAAGGCAGTTTTTCCAGCACTATCTGGCAAGGCAGGATCCGCACCAGAGGATAGCAAGCAGTTCACAATTTCACAATTTCCACGCTCTGCTGCTAACATTAAGGCAGTTCTTCCAGTACCATCTGGCAAATTAGGATTAGCACCATACAACAGTAGAAGGTTCAGAGCCCTACTGTCTCCAATTTCTGCAACCAACGTCAATGGTGTCTTACCAACTCCGGTCGGCTGGGAGGAGGCTGCTGGGCTGCTGCTAGCAGCCACAAGCTGGCACGAGAATACTGATGATGCTTCGCTGGTAGCCCCAAGTGTGGATAGATCTTCATTGTCAGCTTTGGTATTGTTGAGTAGACTTACAACTTCATCCTTCGAAGCTTAGCTAACGTTAAATGCCGTTTCCCTCAGCATTATCTTCTGCTAAATTAGGATCAGCACCGCTTAGTATTAGCTTAGACAGAACAATATTCTGATTCTGTCTCCGGCAGCAAAACAGTAAAGCAGTCTTCCAGTACTATCTCGCAAATTGGGATTAGCCTTTACTTATAAAGCGAGCTGGCATGACATTTTATCCCTAATGTTCTGCAGCTAACATTAGCAGTTTTTCCTGTACTATCTTTGCAAAATCTGTGGACTGCTCTATGTGTGATCAGCTCGCGGGACAAAGTCATAACTCCGCGCCTACTGCTAACATTAATGCCAGTCTTCCAACGGTATCTGTAAATCGAGATTAGCCTTACGTTCAGAGTAGCTCATTAGCAACCAAACACCCTCCAGACAAGGGACTTCAGATTTCATTTTTGCTAACATTAATGTCCCACCTGCATTATTCGCAATCAGAATCAGCCCCATAAGAGTAGTTCGTCGTTAAATACCCATAAACCTGTATTCGCAGCTAACATTAATGCTGTTTTACCAGCATCATCTTCAAACCAAGCTTTAGCATAGCATCGATCAGTAACTTCTCGCGTAGATGCAATGACATTTTAATCAAAAACATTAGAGTTGTTCTACACCTTCTCCTCAAATTAAAAAGAGATTACTAGTTGCAATCAATTTGGTCTGCGATGCTGCCCCACTCAACGCTACTAAGTCCCTGTTTTGCCGTGCCTGTCCTCTGTAAATTCAAGATTGTTCTCCAGAAAATCTCAAAGACTTACAACATCAACAACATCCCAGTTTAGCCATGCTTTTGTGAGCGGTGTCTCACCATTCTTATCTCTCACATTAAGCTTAATACAGCAGTTACCCCATCCGCCAAAGCTATCTCCTCCTCAGTCATCCCCGCATGCAGATAGGCCAATGCCAATTTAGATTCTATCCTGCCAGCTACCCTTGTGAATAGCTCCTCCCCATGATTACCCTCTGATGATCACAACCGATTTTTAATCCACTATTGTGCAAATGCCGACCCGGCCAGGATCGCAACCTCTAACAAAATGAGGGGACCTTAACGCCATCAGTACTGTCTCTACAGTAGAAACTTACTACAATTAACCTTATACGTCTATGTTTACAAATAGATATATTTCCTTTCTTTTTTTACCACATGTAAATAAACATCACCTGCCCAATAATTTTAAGGTTTTTAATCAATAAACAACAACCCAATACTCGTACCAACTTTTGATACAACTCCACAAACAATATGAGACCAAACTATATTAGAAACATTTATGATTTTGATATGAGGCTTGCTCTTCGTTTAGTAATATATTTTGCTTGTTTCTTCTAACTGAAACCTCTTGCTGCAATAAGCAACATTTTCATTTTTGATCTATATGTTGAAAGAAGAACGCATTTGGATCAAAATTTTGTTCGACATCAACAAGCTTTATATGCACACTCTTCCTTGAAATTTCTGACTGGCAAGAAGCAGCATGTTACTTCATCCATCATTGTTTTAATATTAACATCTGCTCCTCAGACTAACAAGAGTATTCACAATACGTGCATGTTTCTTGACTCAAACATTAGAGCTGTCTTCCACCACTGTCTGAGCATCAACGTCTAGTGGTACGTTAGCATCTCCCACCTGATTAAGGTAGACACTAGAGCTTGATCACCATTTCGCCGCAAGAATGGTACTGTTTTGCCATACTTCCACTTAAATTACATAATCAGCCTTTTCAATTAATAACATTGTAATATTCCTTATAATATTTCAACTAAGGTCAATGCTGTTTCACCATGAGTTCCTGTGTCAGGATCTGTCTTTTCAATTAATAGACCTTGCAATATCTATAATTATTTTCTAATGCTAAGAGTAATGCTGTCTTACCCTTTAGCTCCTTTTATTAGAATGATCAACTCCTTTTGTCAATTAAGAGGTACAATATCATTATATTTATGTTGTAATTGCTATTAGGTGCCATTCCGCCTTTTGATCTGCTAGTAAGTACATCAACTTTGTTTTCGATCAAGAATCTTGCAACGTCCTTTATATTTATTTCTTTTCTAATGCTAATGTTAGTTAAGCTTTCCTGGCTCCTTGGTGCATTAAGATAAGCTTTCCACAGAAGGCGATTTCTTTGATGCTAATGTCAGCTTCCAGGTTTTTCCTTGATTTCTTTGCGGCATTAGGATCTTTGCCACATAGAATGAGGAATCGTACAAGGTATAAATGCCCATTTTCGCTTGCACACATCAGTGCTGTCCAAAGATCAGTTGGTGATGACAATTAAACTTTACCTGCAACTGGTTAATCAGTATGTCAACATAATCTATTCTTCCAACTGACGCTGCTGCAAGTAGCACTTGCTCAGGGTTACAATAAAACCCAAACATTACGCTAGCTATATCATACGAACGAAAATGCCTACACAGCACATAAGCAGTATACAAAGCTGTACCCAGACTAGGAATAGAAACAGTCACAGAATCTGGGGTACAACTCACGCCTCGTACCATGAACAAAATAAACACAACCACTCTTAAATTTTTCATATGCGACCATGGTATCACATATAATTGACGATAGCTATACTACACAGCCTAATGAATTAGTCTCCTATTTGCCTCATGCAACTCAATCAAATCTTTTGAATAGCGGTTCTGGCACGGTTAGTGCGGATTGGTAATCCACGGTTCCAATTATCTATCTGCAATTCAAATTTCAGCATCTCACTTATTGCTTTACTAGTATTCGGCATATGACAGGATACATTAAAATTGCCCATCCCAATAGCTTAAAATGTATACACAATGTCGCATTAAATTGTTGATTGGATAGATACTCAAATGTTTACAAACCGAGCAGCTTTATAACTTTACTGCTTTCAGATGTATATTTATTGACACCATTCACATTGTAACAGTTAACATAGCCGCATGCTAACATATAATCTAGGGTTGTCTTTCCGGCTTTATCCGCACATTTCACATTAGCTCCCCGATTAACCAGTACATCCGCAACTGCTTTATGACCATGTTTCAGAGCATGCATTAAAGCAGTTTGACCCTGAGTGTCCTATCATTCACATTAACACGACTTTCCAGACTTTTTACAATTTCTACGTGTCCACCCTCTGCCGCTAACATCAGTGCCGTCTTGCCATCCTTTACCAGCATCATCTTTCAAATCAAGCTTAGCATTAGCATCGATCAGTAACTTCACAGTAGATGCACGACATTTAACCGCAACCATTAGAGCTGTCTTGCCACCTTCTCCCTTCAAATTAAGATTAACGCTATTAGCAATCAATTTGTCCGCGACAGCTACGTTCCCACTCTCCAACGCTACCATAAGTCCTGTTTTGCCGTGCCCGTCCTTCAAATTAAGATTTGCTCCTCCAGAAATCAAAGACTCTACAACATCAACATCCCCAGCTTTAGCTGCTTTTGTGAGCGGTGTCTCACCATTCTTATCTCTCACATTAAGCTTAGCTACAGCAGTTACCCTATCCGCCAAAGCTATCTCCTCCTCAGTCATCCCCGCATGCAGATAGGCCAATGCCAATTTAGATCTATCCTGCCAGCTACCCTTGTGAATAGCTCCTCCCAAGTGATTACCCTTCGATGATTCAGCTGATTTTAATCCACTCATTATGGCAAACGCTGATTCTCCAGAATCGCAACCTCTAACAAAATGAGGGGACCCAACTCCATCAGTACTGTTCCACAGTAGAAAACTTACTATTACTATAATTAACCTTATGTCGTTCATGTCTACGATGATAGCCCATTTTGTGTAAATATGTAAATCAATATATTTGCTACTCAATAAGTTTACTTTAACCTGATCAACAATCTAGTACTCGCAACTTTATAACAATATGAGACCAATTATATTAGAATTTATGATGGGGGGATATGAGGCCTGTTCTTAGTCTGTTAATATATGCCTTTCTTTTGCTTCAGTCAGCAACATTTTCATTCTCGAATCTATATTTTGAAAGCAAAATCCATTCGGATCAAAATTTGCTCCTCCGCTAACAAGAGCACATGCAATATCTACATGTGGCATCCTGACTGCTAATACTAATGGTATTATTCCATTCACGATCTCATTAACATTTGCTCCTGCTTTAATAAGCTCATACACAACACCTGTACGTCTATTTTTTATTGCATACAACAGTACCGTCTCTCCGAGTTTTGTCTTGGCATTAACATTTGCCCTAGCCTTAATAAGAGCACAAGCGATACTTACACATCCAGTTAACATAAGTGCTGTTTCCCCATCAGTATTCCCCACATTTACCCCAGCTGCATTCTCAAGTAATAACTTGACTATATCTAAGTGTCTATTTTCGACTGCATACATCAGAGCTGTTCTCCCGTTCTTACACTGCAAATCAATATCAGATACTACTCCCGACAGTTTATCCCCTGTCAGTAGTGTTTTGCCCTTAACAAATAGAATTATTATCTCTTTTATAACATCGATATGTCCATTTTTTGCTGCTAGCATTAATGCTGTTTGTTCACTGCCATTTCTTATAGAGCCTAGATCATTCTCAGAATTACATGGATGACCCTGCATTAACCTTTTGATAAAGCTCAAACATCCGCTTTCTGCAGCACACAGTAGTTTTTTTTGTGAAAGTACAACACTGCCATGATGATGAGAGCTGAATAAGAAGGTTGATACTTTCTCTTCTTGAATTACACTTGACCCTTCTTCTGCCAATTTCAAAATATTGTCATCTGTATCAACTATAGAGTGCTCATTACTATAATATGAAGAAGTCCCTGCTTCAGCATTTATTAGTATTTCTGCAGCAAGTTGATCTCCACAGTCCACGGCATAATTTACTGCTTTTTTCCCATACTTGTCTTTTATCCCAACGTTTGCGCCGTTTATAATTAATTTTTCTATGATAAGGTGAGACATAGATGCAGCTGCATACATCAACGCTGTTTTCCCCTCACCATCCAGGAAATCAACATCAGTCCCAACAGAAAGTAGAAACTCAACCGCACCTAAACGGCCATTTTGTGCTGCACGCATCAGTGGAGTCACCCCAACTAAATTGCCTGCTAGTACTATACTTAGCACAATGAATTGTAAATATCTCATGCCTGTGTATAACATAGAATTTCAATTTAATAAATAGAGTGGTGTACAAAATGCTATTACTAGAATTGAGAACTTATTCTCATGTGCGTTACGAAACTCAAGCAAATCTTTTGAATAACGGTTCTGGCATGGTTAGTGCGGATTGATTCAATCCACGGTTCCAATTACCTATCTGTAATTCAAACTTAAGCATCTCACTTATTGCTTTGCTCGTATTCGGCATGACAGGATACATCAAAATTGCCATTCTTTTTATGCATTCCATAGCGATACCTAGTATGCGTTTTTTGTCGTCTGCATCTTTTTTCCATGGCGATTGAAAATCTATATACTGATTTGTTTTCATTATGGCATGATTGAATTTGTCTAAATAAAGATGTATTTGCTGATTGTTCATTGAAGATACTGATTCAGATAATGCTTCATCCCAACAGGTTAAAATGTCCACATCTTCTTGTGTTAAGTCGTCGATTGAATAGATTTGTCCAAATTCATTAAATACAAACTTTAAAACCCTATGCACTAAATTGCCTATTGCATTAACTAATTCACTATTGATCCTTTGTGCTATGCGATCATGGTTGAAATTGCCGTCCTGTCCAAAGCTCATTTCTCTCATGATGCAGTACCTCAATTGATCCACTCCATACAGTTTAATTAACGTACTAGCATCGAGTACGTTTCCGACTGATTTGGACATTTTTTCGCCATTTACAGTCCACCATCCATGAGCATAAATTCTCTTTGGTAGGGGGTATCGTGCTGACATAAGTAAAGCTGGCCAGTATATGGCATGAAACTTCAAAATATCTTTGCCAATAATATGCACCATATCGGAAATCCAGTAATCTCTGTTGTCGCCCATAGCAGTGATGTAGTTGGTGAGCGCATCCACCCATACATATATTACCTGATTTGCATCTATCTTTATTCCCCAAGAAAAGCGCGACCTTGTCACAGCCAAATCAGGAAGGTCAGATTCTAGCATGCCGATTACCTCATTATATCTACCGGTTGGCGCAATCAGATTTTTATGCTGTCTATAATATTGAAGCAATGCATCTTTGTATTTTGATAGCCTAAAAAATGTACACCTCTCCTCAACCAATTCTACAGGGCTTCCGGATATTTTTGCCTTCTTATCTTCTATTTCATCATCTTTATAAAATTGCTCATCTCTTGTTGAATACCAGCCCTGATATATCCCTTCATATAAATCTCCGCTTTCTTCTAATTTACTCCAAAATTCTAATACTGTTGCTTTATGTTCTTGAGAAGTGGTTCTGATGAATTTATTGTAGCTTACGTTTGCCAGTTTCATTAATTCATGGAACGGAGCATACATGTTATCTACATATTGTTGGACTTCACAATTAGCGCTTTGAGCAGCTTGCTCTATTTTTTGTCCATGTTCATCTGTTCCTATGGAAAAAAATGATTCTCCAAACAACGAACAAAATCTGTGAAGGATATCAGTAGCGATAGCAGTATACACATGGCCTAGGTGAGGCGATCCATTTACATAGAATATAGGAGCAGTTACAAACTGCTTACTTGTTCTAAGTAATCCAAAATCAAGCTTTGTATAATTTGTGTAGCTGTATCTGATGATTCTTCTCCTTTGCGATACCAAGTATAAACTTCATTTACCTTATCCCACAATTTACCAATATAATCAAGCAAAATAAAATTGTTAGATTGCATTGCACGTACCATATTTTGTTTTACGTACACAAATAACTGATTAATACTCATGTTTTTCACGTCTGTGACTAAATTTGTAGTTGGCACATTCATATCACTTGATGGAGAAATGTACCATTTATAACACCTGGATACTATAGACATCTCTAGCATAGAATTTGATGTGATAATGATTTTATTGTATTCTGGGTAATCTTCCAAACTTTTCAACAAAGAGGAAAAAATGTTTCTAGACCATTTTTGTGCATTTTTTAAGATAATAAATTTGTACTTATGATATATTGGAGTAGTCATTAGAAAGCTTATTACGTGGCCTATATCTTCTACACTTGTAAAATCGTTTGTCGAGATTTCTAAGTCAGGGAAGTGAGAATAAACACACTGTTCCACCACTTCATTGATACTATTAATTTCTTTCCCATATAACAATACAGGCAAGGTAAGCTTTGAGCAGTTGCTAAGAAAAAATTTACAAAAATCTTGAATAATCATGAAATCTCCCTACCATGTAAAACAATGAATTGTCTAAGATTACAATACCACGCTTTACAATATAGGACAATTAGTTCGAATTACTCTTGTGGTTTAATGCCTAGTGCGTCAAGCATGGCTGGAACCTCATCTCTATTAGAAGCATTTTCTATTGCATACTTTAAGATAAATTTCTCATCATCTCGTAATACACAGAGACACAATAAGAGCATATCTTGAGCAATTTTTGCTCCTTTATCACATATGTACTTCACACTATCACGATCTCCATTTAATATTGCCAGAGTCAATATTTCACCAGCGTCATAACTACTCAACTCAAAATCAAAACCGTCAATTAAGAATTTTAGAGCATCTATATGAGATGTGCTCATAAGCATCTTCTGCCAAGTTTTATAATCAAAATTAACAAAATTGAGTAGATGTTTTATGAAATGCATATGTCCACACACTAGTGCTATTGACAGGATCTTCACATGAACAGATTCTGATGCTAGCCCACCTTCCTCCAGTAGGAATTTCACGACATCCAAACGTCCATTTTCTGTAGCAGCATAAAGTGGATTAACAGGTCCGTCAATATCAGCTCCATTTTCAACTAGGCGTTTCACAATATCCAACGATCCACTTTCTGATGCATATACAAGTGCTGTGTGACCAGTAGAGGCTCTCTTGTCAACTTCAGCTCCATTTTCAACCAGTGTGACCACAGCAGCAAGATGCCCACACCTAGACGCAATCATTAATGGAGACAGACCATCAAATTCACTGCCACCAGTTACATTACTTGCTAGTACTAAACCTAATATAATTTTCTTAAAATTAATCATGTTGGTATAATAGCACACTTTAAAAATGTTAATCACTCCAATATATATTATACTATAGGTTAATTATTATTTTACATAAACAAGACAGGGTATCAAATCATTTTATCATTACTATCTGAGCGTAATAATCTAATTGAATAATCAACAAATTGTTAAAGCTGTTAAGGAGTAATTGTATACTAAACCGAAATTTATGTGCTAGGATTGAGAGTGTTTATAGTTTTTGAAGGTATAGATGGAGTAGGCAAAAGCTCACATATTAGGGGGGTATCCAAGTTTTTAGTACAAAAAGGCATCCCACATATTTCTACTAGCGAATTCGGAAATTTGACTATAGGTAAGCTAATGAAGAACATTATGGTCAACTATGATTTAGACGGTAAAGAGGAGCTTAGTATTATTTGTGCTATTAGATCTTATCACTATAGAAAAGTATTAGAACCTGCGATAAATGCTAATCATTGGATTTTAATGGATCGGTTCGTTGAATCTACGTGGGCTTATCAATGTGGTGGAGCCCAAATTAGTGAAGAGATTGTACAAACTTTCATGAATATGTTTACGTTGCCGAAGCCAGATTTAACAATATTATTAGAAGGCAGGAATCATAGGACTCGTAAAAAAGATAAGTTTGATTTTGCAAATCAAGATTTTATTGATAGGGTTGCAAATAAATATAACGAGCGCTTTGATCACTCTAGCTGGCTGAAGTATAACACAAACTTAAGTTATCAGACTGTTCAAAATATGATTATAAATGATTTAGGCAAGCGATTTTCAGCATTAGTGGATTAAATTAATGTTGCATGTATCACTTAACTTGGTTTTTTAAACCACTTTATTATAGTTTGGTGCTATGTTACTCTTATTAGCATGATAATTTCTAGAAAGTTTGTGCTTGCTTTGGCACTGGTAGGTAGTTTAAATGGTGGGTTTTATGATGGAATGGGTGGTTATATTGAGACATCGAGGGATGAAGAAATCAATGAGTGGTCCCGTTCTGCGAGAAGGTGCTCCAACTATATATGGTTTGACTCATTATATATTGCTGCAGAAAAGGACATGTAAAGCTGTGGAATTGCGTTAATTGCTAATGGAGCTTGATTGTTACCACAAAGGCAATACCCCACTAATGTATGCTGCAAAAACGGAAGTGTAAATATAGCAAAAGCGCTTAATTTATAGTGGGGTTGTTGACCTTAATGCTCGAGATTATGAGACTGCTACAGCATTATTACTAGCTTTATGGAATGGACATGTCGACATTGCTAAAGATTTAATTAAAGGGAGTAAAATATTAATTTGCTAGCTGTTGATGATTATGGGATATAGATGCAGAGGTGTGTGTGGGATATACTCCACTAATGATAGCCTCACAAAGGAACATATAGAAGTTGCAAAGAGAGTTAATTGAAGCTGGAGCTGATGTTAATTATAACAGGTTTGCAGATACCGCACCAACCTTAGCACTCAAAAAATGGACATATAGAAGTTGTAAGGAGAGTTAATTGCTAATGGGCGGATGTTAATAAAGTTGGCTTCAAACACCATGAGTCTCAGCATCCGCAAATGGACAATGCAGCAATTAGAAAGAGTTAATTGAAGCTGGCGCTTATGTGAACAACCAGAGCGAAGATGGTTTGACAGAACTGATGTGACATTGCGGTCTCAAACATTCAGATGCTGTGAAAATATTAATTGAGAATGGAGCGGATGCTAGTTCGATTTAAAAGTGTGGAATAGCATAAGTAAGATTTATATGTTAGAGAACTATTTAGGACTTTTAACAATTTCATAAATATAATTAGATACGTTTATAAAAAGAGGACGTACAACTGGATGTGATATGAGCTTCGATGTCTTTTTATCAATCTGAACAGGATTTATACTTAAATACGATGTGATTTACTGTTTGATAGTTGGTTATTTGATAGAATCAGTCATAATTTTAAAAAATTTTGTAATTATTTTGATATTTTGAGTAATTTAGGCTTTTTTTGATCCAGTCTTTCGTATATGATTGGTAAAATCGGAGGTTTAATATGAATAAAAAAGTTCTAGCGCCAAAACAGGATAATACATTGCAAGATTTCTTTAAAGACTTGTCTAACCATTTTAGTCAGAGCAATTCTAAGGGTTTAAGCATTAATGCAGATGTTGCTAAACAGTTTATAAATTCTTTCGCAGAAATGTTAGCAAAACTTGCAAGTGAAGAGAAATCTGTCACTTTCAGAGGATTTCTAAAAGTATCTGGGAAATTAAAAGAAGCTGGTGAATCAACCAATCCTAAAAATGGAGAAAAGGTAAAGGTTGAAGAGAAAATGTATCCAAAGTTTTCCATTACTAAAGGCTTTAAAGAAAAAGTACAAAATATGTATAAAACAAAGTAAGCATTAATTGCTATTTTGTATTCACTAAGTAAAAATCAATAATAAATTAAACAAATTCTCTTATCATCTACTTAGGAGATGATAGTGAGCATGATAAAAATGATTTTGTTGTCCGGACTTTGTACAGCGTTTGTATCTAATTCTGAAGACGAAAATAACATAGTAAGAGCTGTGATAGTTAAGAAAAAAGTCAAGAAGTTTTAACTTTAGGGAACGTTACATCTTTTTGATGCATATATTTCCCATTCTTGTCTTTATAGCTGGTTTCGCATTTGGTAGACTTCATAAAAATAAACTGACATACACCTTCATTAGCATAAACAGTGGCCGGAAGTGGAGTGGTGTTCGAAAACTCTAACGTCACATAGCCTTCCCAGCCAGGTTCTAAAGGAGTCACATTAACTATAATACCGCATCTAGCATAAGTGGACTTTCCCAAACAGATTACAAGCATATCTTCTGGTATCTTAAAATATTCTATAGTTCTACACAACATAAAACTATTTGGAGGAATTATGCATACATCACCTTCTTGAGATACAAAATTTTTACTTGTAAAATTTTTTGGATCTACAATAGTGTTGTTCACATTGGTAAAAACCTTAAATTCTCCAGCTGCTCTTGCATCATATCCGTATGAAGAAAGCCCGTATGAAATCACATTTAACTCCTGAGATTTATCTATAAAAGGAGAGATCATATCGTATTCGAGGGCTAATTGACGTATTTCCCTATCGCACAATACCCCTCTAAAATTTTTGTCACAACAACTCATCGAATAACTATATCAGAAAATTAGATACAACAATATAGCTCTTATAAACATTGAAATATGTATTAATACAATTAATTAACAGTAATTTCAATATAATATGATAAGTTATAAAATATAATTGACCGTACTAAGCAAATAAAATATAATTTTTATGGTGAGATTGTTTGTTTTTTTATTGGCTTTTCTGTTGTCTGGGTGTACAAATCAATTGTTTTTTCTTTCAGAGCGTATAGATGCAAAACAGGTGGCCAAAGCTCAAACGTACAATATTAAGAACAGTCACGGTCATTTTACTGTTCAGAGTAAGGAAGATTACCATTTAGATGAGTATGGGTTGGCATCTTATTATGGTATGGATTTTCATGATAGATTAACTGCTTTGGGAATAAAATATGATCAGTTAGATATGGTTGCAGCTCATCCTACTATACCATTGCCTGCAGTTCTTAAAGTTACTAAAGTCAAAACGGGAGAGTTCATATACGTTCTTGCAGTTGATAGGGGACCGTTTGTCAAAAAAGGCAAAAAAAGGGTGATAGATCTGTCTGTAGGAGCAGCTAGAGCGCTTAAGTTTGAAAAAGAAGGTGTGACTTTAGTTAGAGTTCAATGTTTAGTGAAACAAAGTGAAAGATTAAGAAAAGAGTGGAAAAAACACGTTAAGGACAAAAAAATCCCCTATAATTTAGTAAAAGGCTATTGTAGAAGAGTTTACGTTTGGTGATGTGTGATGAATCCACTGCACATTAATTGTTCATAGTTTTAGTAAAAGCTCTCATTGCTGCTGGAGCTGATCGTAAGCCACAGAATAAATTTGGAGAGACAGCAATAATGATTGCAGCAGAAAATGGATATGGCGAAATTGTTGAATTATTAAACAAGGTCAGTGATGATACTGATTTACAAAGTAAAAGCAAACGTAGGTGTATTGAAAAAACTAATTAGGTTTTAATTTTTTGTAAACTGTAGTATCTTTGTATATGTTTAATATACAAAAAATGATACTAGGTTTGGTACTGATCAGTAACTTACAAGGTACATACGTTGGAATGACTCCATTGGGTATCGCGACAAAAGATGGAAGATTAGATATGATAAATCTGCTAATTGCAAATGGAGCTGATGTTGATTTACAAGACAAAGCTGGTAGGACAGCTGTTATGTGGACATCAGAAAAAAGGCCAGATAAAAGATACTTAGATGTTGTGGAAACACTCATTGATGCCGGAGCAAACCTTAATTTACAGGATAATAAGGGATTTACAGCACTAATGGAAGCATCGAATTGGGGACATCTGGATGTTGTAAAAATTTTGATACGACATGGCGCTGATAGAGAGGCAAGATGTGTTAATGGATTGACAATGCTTATGTATGCATCAGGATCAGGACGTGTGGATGTTATAAATGAGCTGATGCAAAATGGAGCTGATGTTAATTTAAAGAGCAATGAAGATGGGACGGCACTAATGTATGCATCACTAATGGGTAAGTTGGATGTTGTAAAGATTTTGATCCAACATGGAGCCAATGTTAATTTAGAGGATCGTCTAAAAAGAACTGCATTGATGTTAGCATCAGGAAAAGGCCATTTAGATATTGTAAAAACGCTAATCCAACATGGAGCTGATGTTAATTTAGAGGATTGTGAAAACAGAACTGCACTGATGTCAGCATCAGGAAAAGGACATTTAGATATTGTACAATGTTTAATTGAGCAAGGAGCAAATGTTAATTTAGAAGATTATAGAAAAAGAACTGCACTGATGTCAGCATCAGGAAAAGGACATTTAGATATCGTACAATATTTAATTGAGCAAGAGGCAGAGATTAAATTATGTGATTTGCATGATTACACAGCATTAAGTATTGCATCAGCGATGGGCCATACGGAAATCGTTAAAGTATTGATCCAACATGGAGCCGATGTTGATGTAGAGTCTCGGAATGGAGAAACGGCATTAATGTTAGCGTCGAAAAGTGGATATATTGAGATTGTCAATGCCTTAATTCAGAATGGAGCTAAGCTTAATGCCCCTTATACTCCAAGGTATAATTATAGCACAGCACTTGGTTTTGCAGCAGAAAATGGGCATATAGATGTTGTAAAAACGCTAATCAAAAGTGGAGCTGATATTAATTTAACTAGTAACTCATATAACAAAACAGCATTAATGTTAGCATTAGAAAAAGGGCACATAGAAATTGCAAAAATACTAAGTCAAAGTGGAGATGCCAAATTACAAGATAAAGAAGGAATGGCATTAAGGCTTGCAGCAGAAATTGGATGCTTAGATGTCGTAAAAGCTCTGATTGATAACGGGGTTAATGTTAATTCTGGTTGTGGTCACTATTCTAACGATATAGCCTTAATGAGGGCAATAAACAAAGGACATGTAGATGTTGTAAAAGCTCTAATTGAGGGTGGAGCTGATGTGAATTTACCAGGGAATAGTAATTATGGTTCTACAACAGTACTAATAGAAGCTGTAAAACGTGGATACATAGGAATTGTGAGCGAGTTGATGGCTGCAGGAGCTAATGTTAATTTGGCACCTAACCATGAAACAGCATTGATATGTGCTTCAGAAGGGGGATATATGGAAGTTGTAAAAGCACTAATTAAAGCAGGAGCTGATGTTAATTTCCAAGATTTATCGATGAATTCTACAGCACTCATGAAGGCTTCAAGGAATGAACATGTGGAAATTGTAAAAGTACTACTTGAAGCAGGAGCTGATATTAACAAGGTGAATGAATATGGCGATGCAGCTCTAATAAGTGCTGAAGAAATAGGGTCTTTAGAGATGGTAAATTTGTTAATTCAAAATGGAGCTGTTGATGGGTCTGTTGAGATTTCTCGTGCAGCCCTAGCTGGTGCTGCATTAAGAGGACATTTAGAGATTGTTAGAACTTTGATGGCTGCAGGATCTAGTGTTAATTTACAGTGCGTAGACGGCGGGACTGCATTGATGTCTTGTCTATCGCGAGCGAAGACAGATAGTATAAATCTAAATGTTGTAAACGAGCTAATTGAATCTGGGGCTGATGTTAATTTACAATGTGCGAACGGTAATACAGCATTAATGACAGTAGCGGGGAATCACGAATCCGTAGAGCTGGCAAGGTTGTTAATTAAGGCAGGAGCGGATATTAATTTGAAAAATAAAGATGGGAAAACGGCACTAATGCTTGCGACAGAAAAGGGCTATTCAGATGTTGTTGAGTTGTTAAAACAAGAGCAAAATAATAAATAATTTAGCGTATTGAAGGAGATGATGTATCTATGATAAGATACGGCTTATAGTATGAAGAAGAATTCATTTAAGATAAATGTTTATGATGCGGGTGATGTAGCTTCAATAAGCGTTGCGTGTAAACTTGCATCTAAAACATTAGATTATTTAGAATCACAGGTTAG
Organism: Alphaproteobacteria bacterium; assembly: GCA_023898705.1. Lineage (GTDB taxonomy): Bacteria > Pseudomonadota > Alphaproteobacteria > CAJXXZ01 > 1604HC. Next base: position 85,262 of record CP060235.1, on the reverse strand, counting down.
GGTAGGGGTTACAACTAAGCGATTAGATGAGTTGTGTGAAAAATTTATTTTGGACCATGGAGGCATACCAGCTTGTAAAGGATATCAAGGATTTCCGGCTTCTTTATGCACTTCTGTTAACAGTGTTGCGTGTCATGGTGTGCCAGATGATGTGCCTTTACAAGATGGGGATATTATTAATTTAGATGTAGTTGTAAATTTGAATGGATGGCACGGTGATACAAGTAGAACTTTTCCAGTTGGTACTGTGGCTCAGAGGCATCTTGACCTAATTAATATAGCTAGAAAAGCTATGTATGTTGGGATTGAAGCTATTAAGCCAGGAAGTAGATTTAACGATATAGGAATCGCAGTAAGCAGATATATTAACTCCAAGAAGGGTTTTTGTCTTATTAAAGAATTTTGTGGACATGGAATAGGCAGGCAAATGCATGAAGAACCGCTGGTGTTACATTTCCCTATAAGCAAATCAACTTCTCTAATTGAACCTGGAATGTGCTTTACTATAGAACCAATTGTATCCTGCGGTTCATCCAATACCATACAGATGAAAGATGGTTGGACTATGGTTACGACAGACAGGAGCTTTGCTTCTCAATTTGAGCACACTATATTTATAGATGAGGAATATAGGCCAAACATACTTACGTGATGGATCATAGAATAGGACATAGGAAACGGCTAAGAGAAAGGTTTTTGGAATCTGATCATTCGAAATTCTCTGACTATGAATTGATAGAATTAATACTACAATTAGCTCAGCCAAGGAAAGATGTAAAACCATTGGCTAAGGGTTTATTATCACATTTCAAGAGATTTGGAGCTGTAATTGGTGCAGAAGCTGGTGAATTAGCAAAGATAAAGGGAATAGGAACAACATCCATTACAGTTTTGAAATTGATACACGAATCATTATGTAGATTATTACAAGAAGATTTGTTAGATAAACCACTACTGAATAGTGGTGAAAAAGTTATAGCATACTGCAGATCAAGGATGGCTTATTTATCCAAAGAGCAATTCCGTATCTTGTTTTTAAATAAGAAGAACGTTTTAATCAAAGATGAAGTGCAACAAACAGGCACCATAGATCAAGCCGTTATTTATCCACGCGAAGTAATACAGCGGTCTTTGGATTTGGGAGCCTCTGCAATAATACTAATACACAACCATCCAAGTGGTAATTCAATGCCTTCGCAAGCTGATATTTCAATTACTTATCAAATTAGAGATATTGCTAACATGATGAATATTGCTTTACATGATCATATTATTGTCAGTACAAAAGGTTTTTTTTCAATGAAAGAACATAACATAATATAAAAAATCATTCAGCAACCCAATTTTCACTTTGTATAAGGAATTTAAAATTTGAATCGTTTGGATAATCATTGTCGGACAGCCTAATTTAAAATTGGGTTACGGAATGACAGTTTCATTCTTCTGAGTGTTGATGTATCAGATTTATAACATTAGCTTTTTGGTTCTCTGTGGCTAGCATAAGAGCTGTTTTACCACCCGCGTTTTTGAGATTCAAGTCTGCTCCTGCTTTAAGTAGTACTGTTATCATATCTAAATGTGTAGTGTTTGACATACGCATTAAATGTTGACCTTTTACTGCATACATTAGTGCCGTATTGCCATTTTGATCTTGCAAATTAATATCTGCGCCATTTTTAAGTAGAAATTAGTATTCCTTCTAAGTAACCAATTTCTGATGCTACCATGATGGGTATATGACAAATTTAACATTAGTCCAGCAGCAACCAGTATTTTTGAAGCATTTATATTATTAGAGAATATTGAAAAACCTAGAGCACCAGCATTAACATTAGAGCCAATCATTTTTACGTTACTCATGCTGAAATATTAGCACCACAAAAAAATTTAGTCACTAACACGTATGTTGGTTAAACTTGATTCGACTTATGAATACTATCTTGATCAATATTGAGCGTGCCATTTTGCATTAAATATTCTATGATGTCTGTATGGGCATTGTCTGACGCTAATGTCAGAGCTGTTTCACAATCCTCATTCATTAATTCAATCTTAGCTCCCTTTTCGACTAGACATTTTACGACGTCTAAATGTCCATATTGTGACGCATACATCAGAGCTGTATAACCCAATTCAGCTTGCAAATTTACATCTGCACCGTTATCGATTAGTGTTTTTACAACATATATGTGTCCTCTGTCTGATGCCCACATAAGTGCCGTTTTGTCCCGACAGTCTTGCAAATCAAGAGTAGCCCCCTTATCAATTAATGTTCTAACAACATCTAAATGTCCATGGCTTGACGCACCAGACAATGCCGTTCCGCCATCATAGTCTTGCAAATTTACATCTGTACCATTATTGATCAATGTTTCTACAACATCTAAATGTCCATAGATTGATGTCCATATTAGTGCTGTTTTGCCAACTTCGTCTTGCTCATCAACATTTGCACCGTTATCAATTAATGTTCTGACAACATTTACATGTCCACTTTTTGATGCAAAAATTAGACCGGTAAAGTACTCATTATCTTTCAAATTAAGATCTGCACTCCCCTCAATTAATGTTTTTACAATATTTATATGTCCATTTTTAGATGCACACATAAGTGCCGTCATGCCATCACTATCTTGAGAATCAACTAAAGCCCCTTGATCAATTAATATTTTTCCAACATTTACATGTCCACTTTTTGATGCAAACATAAGTGCCGTTTCGCCAAATTCGTCTTGCTGATCAACATTTGCGCCGTTATCAATCAACATCCGAACAACTTGTACATGTCCATTTTCTGCTGCAATCATTAATGGAGTACTACCTTGCGTTACACATTGCAAATTACCCATTGATACTAAACTAAATACTACCCGTATTACTTTACTCATGCGTACACATTAACACATTTAATCAATTATGCACATCTACTTGTAGTACTACAAGCACGGTACTCAATCAGCAATGCCACCACCCATAAGTACACATGACTACTCAAAATCACACGACCCACGGTTGGTCAAAATATTAAACACACTTTGTTTGAGACAGTTCTTAGTCCACCTGCTTACTGATTATACTTAATCTTAGAACCAAATACATTGGAAGAAGGTCTGCCGATTTGTCGTTTTTGTTCCTTGCGCTTCCTGGCCTTAATTATAGATGGTTTCTCATAATGTCTTCTTTTTCTGATCTCAGAAGAAATGCCAGACTTTTGTAACCCTTTCCTAAGATCTTTTAAACCTTTTGCGGTATCTCCATGTGCTACAGACACTTTTATATTCATATATGATCACCCCCTTAAAAAACTACCTTCGGATATTAACATGTTTTATTTTTAATAACAAACATGTTTAGGATAATCTATAAATGATGGTGTGATCCCGTCAAAATATTTGTCCAAATGATTGGAATTATCAGGTTATTTGATATTCTCGTTTTTCTTTTGTTTTATTTTTATAAATTTGTTGAATATCGTATTGACATAAAATGCATATTGAGAGAAGATTGACCTGTTGGACAAATAAAAGTCTATTTTACAAGTGTTTTTTGAAGGATAGCAAGCTAGCTGTTAAGGAAACCAAGTTTTACTTGGTACTCTGTTTTAACTTGAGAGTTTGATCCTGGCTCAGAACGAACGCTGGCGGCGCGCTTAACACATGCAAGTCGAACGGAACTCTTTCTTCGGGAAGGGTTTAGTGGCAAACGGGTGAGTAATGCATGAGAATTTGCCTTATGGAAGGGGATAGTTTTTGGAAACGAAAGGTAATACCCTATATCCTAACAAAATTGGTTTTTTGTTAGTAAAGATTTTATCGCCATTAGAGAAGCTCATGTCCGATTAGGTAGTTGGTAGGGTAAAGGCCTACCAAGCCTTTGATCGGTAGCTGGTCTTAGAGGATGATCAGCCACACTGGGATTGAGATACGGCCCAGACTCCTACGGGAGGCAGCAGTGGGGAATATTGGACAATGGGGGAAACCCTGATCCAGCGATGCCGCGTGAATGATGAAGGTTTTTTTAATTGTAAAGTTCTTTTACCCGTGAAGATAATGACGGTAGCGGGAGAAAAAGCTCCGGCAAACTTCGTGCCAGCAGCCGCGGTAATACGAAGGGAGCGAGCGTTGTTCGGATTGACTGGGCGTAAAGGGTGCGTAGGCGGCTCTTTAAGTGAGATGTGAAAGCCCTAGGCTTAACCTAGGAAGTGCATTTTATACTGGAGGGCTAGAGATCAGGAGAGGAAAGTGGAATTCCTAGTGTAGCGGTGAAATGCGTAGATATTAGGAGGAACACCAGTGGCGAAGGCGACTTTCTGGACTGTAACTGACACTGAGGCTCGAAAGCCAGGGTAGTGAACGGGATTAGATACCCCGGTAATCCTGGCCGTAAACGATGGGTACTAGGTGTAGGAGGTATCGACCCCTTCTGTGCCGGAGTTAACGCAATAAGTACCCCGCCTGGGGAGTACGGCCGCAAGGTTGAAACTCAAAGGAATTGACGGGGGCCCGCACAAGCGGTGGAGTATGTGGTTTAATTCGACGCAACGCGAAGAACCTTACCAGCTTTTGACATGCAAGTTATAGATGGATGAAAGTCTGTCTTTCAGTTCGGCTGGGCTTGCACAGGTGCTGCATGGCTGTCGTCAGCTCGTGTCGTGAGATGTTGGGTTAAGTCCCGCAACGAGCGCAACCCTTGTCGTTATTTGCCATCGAACATTTTATGTTCAGGAACTTTAACGAGACTGCCGATGTTGAGTCGGAGGAAGGTAAGGACGACGTCAAGTCCTCATGGCCTTTATAAGCTGGGCTACACATGTGCTACAATGGCAATTACAATGAGATGCAATAGAGTGATCTGGAGCTAATCTATAAAAATTGTCTCAGTTCGGATAGGAGTCTGCAACTCGACTCCTTGAAGTCGGAATCGCTAGTAATCGCAGATCAGAACGCTGCGGTGAATACGTTCACGGGCCTTGTACACACCGCCCGTCAAGCCACGGGAATTGGCTTTACCTGAAAGTGACTGGTTAACCCTCACGGGAGACGGTTGAATATGGTAGAGTTGGTGACTGGGGTTAAGTCGTAACAAGGTAGCCGTAGGAGAACCTGCGGCTGGATCACCTCCTTTCTAGGGAATTTATTCCTTGATATTTATATTAACAGCTAGCGTGTTATCCTTCAAAAAGTATGGGCTGGTAGCTCAGTTGGTTAGAGCGCGCGCTTGATAAGCGTGAGGTCGGAGGTTCGAGTCCTCTTCGGCCCAGGTATGGGGGTGTAGCTCAATTGGGAGAGCGCATGCTTTGCACGCATGAGGTAGTCGGTTCGATGCCGACCATCTCCACTTTGTCCATTTTAAATGTAGATATAAACCTTAAAATTCACTAATGTTTGTTAAATACAAAATATATAACATTCATTGAGTAAGAATCAAACGCGAAAGGGTATCTGATGGATGCCTTGGCACTAAGAGGCGATGAAGGACGTGATAGGCTGCGATAAGCTGCGGGGAGATGTCAATAATTTTTGATCCGCAGATTTCCGAATGGGGGAACCTACCTTTTTAAGGTATTCCGAAAGGAAAGCTAACCTGATGAACTGAAACATCTAAGTAATCAGAGGAAAAGAAATCAAACGAGACTCCGTTAGTAGCGGCGAGCGAACGCGGAACAGCCCTATATTATAAAATTTTTAACTAAAATACTATGGAAAGAGTAGCTAGAGTAGGTGATAGCCCTGTATAGGTAAGGGAATTTTATTTTTGAGAGTAGAACGGGACACGTGTTATCCTGTTTGAATATGGGGGGACTACCCTCCAAGGCTAAGTACTACTTAGTGACCGATAGTGAACTAGTACCGTGAGGGAAAGGTGAAAAGAACCTCGAGAGGGGAGTGAAATAGACCTGAAATCAGATACTTACAAGCAGTCGAAGCGGTTTTTTACCGTAACGGCGTACCTTTTGCATAATGAGCCAGCGAGTTTATCTTTTGAGCAAGCTTAAGCCGATAGGTGTAGGCATAGCGAAAGCGAGTCTTAATAGGGCGATAGTTCATGGGATAAGACCCGAAACCGGGTGATCTAGCTATGAGCAGGCTGAAGGCGTGGTGATACACGCTGGAGGGCCGAACCATATCACGTTGCAATGTGTGTGGATGACTTGTTGCTAGGGGTGAAAGGCTAATCAAACTCGGAAATAGCTGGTTCTCCGCGAAATCTATTGAGGTAGAGCGTCATATTTATCTTATTCGGGGTAGAGCTCTGAATAGGCTAGGGGGGAGAAATCTTTACCAAACCTAATCAAACTACGAATACGAATAATTGTTTTGTATGGCAAGACAGACATAGGGTGCTAAGATCCTAGAGTCAAGAGGGAAAGAGCCCAGACCATTGTTTAAGGTCCCAAAACACATCTAAGTGGTTAAGGAGGTGACAGAACCAAGACAGTCAGGAGGTTGGCTTAGAAGCAGCCATCCTTTAAAGAAAGCGTAATAGCTCACTGATCTATTAGTTTTGTTGCGCCGAAAATGTAACGGGGCTAAGTTGTGTACCGAAAACGTGGGTATTTTAAATTTTATTTAATAATACGGTAGCGGAGCGTTCTGTAAGCCTGTGAAGGCGAGATGGGAGTCTCGCTGGAGGTATCAGAAGTGAGAAAGCTGGCATGAGTAGCATAAAAAAATGTGAGAAACATTTTCGCTGAAAGTCCAAGGGTTCCTGCGCAAGGGTTGTCCTCGCAGGGTTAGTCGGTCCCTAAGGTGAGAACTTTAGTTGTAGCCGATGGGAATCAGGTTTAAGTTTAAAAGCTTAATGTAAAAATAATATTCCTGAACCTTCTGATTGTGACGAAGAAAAGTATTTGTAACCGTTTATTGGATTATGGTTGCAGGTTTGATCTTCCAGGAAATAGCAATCAGTTTTTATAGACCGTACCCCAAACCAACACAGGTGGACTGGTAGAGTATACTAAAGCGTTTGAGAGAATGGTGTTGAAGGAACTCGGCAAATTAATCTTGTAACTTCGGGAAAAGAGATGTCGATGTAAGGGAAACCTTATGTTGATGGCACTAAAAAGGGAGTGGCGACTGTTTATCAAAAACACAGGGCTCTGCAAAAATCAAAATTGATGTATAGGGCCTGACGCCTGCCCGGTGCTGGAAGGTTAATAGGATTTGCGCAAGCAATGAATAGAAGCCCCAGTAAACGGCGGCCGTAACCATGACGGTCCTAAGGTAGCGAAATTCCTTGTCAGGTAAATTCTGACCTGCATGAATGGCGTAACGACTGCTCCGCTGTCTCCAACACCAACTCAGTGAAGTTGAATTCTCCGTGCAAATGCGGAGTATCCATGGTTAGACGGATAGACCCCGTGCACCTTTACTATAGCTTTACATTGGCAGAATGATAATCATGTGTAGGATAGGCGGTAGCCTTTGAAGCGTGAGCGCTAGCTTGCGTGGAGGCGTCCTTGAAATACCGTCCTTGATGTTCGTTTTTCCTAATCTGGCTTGTGATCCAAGTCAGAGAAAGTGTATGGTGGGTAGTTTGACTGGGGCGGTCGCCTCCTAAAGAGTAACGGAGGCGTACAAAGGTAGGTTCAGGTTGTTTGGAAAGCAACTGTTGAGTGCAATGGCATAAGCCTGCTTGACTGCGAGACGGACAGGTCGAGCAGGGACGAAAGTCGGGCTTAGTGATCCGGTGGTACCGAGTGGAAGGGCCATCGCTCAACGGATAAAAGCTACCCTGGGGATAACAGGCTAATCTCTCCCAAGAGTCCATATCGACGGGGAGGTTTGGCACCTCGATGTCGGCTCATCACATCCTGGGGCTGAAGTAGGTCCCAAGGGTTGGGCTGTTCGCCCATTAAAGTGGTACGTGAGCTGGGTTCAGAACGTCGTGAGACAGTTCGGTCCCTATCCATCGCGGGCGTAAGAAACTTGAAGGGAACTGCTCCTAGTACGAGAGGACCGGAGTGGACGAACCAATGGTGTACCAATTATTCCGCCAGGAGTACAGTTGGGTAGCTACGTTCGGAAAGGATAAACGCTGAAAGCATCTAAGCGTGAAACCAGCCTTAAGATGAGGTTTCCCTATAGGATGGTGGAAGATGACCACCTTGATAGGCTAGGTGTGTAAGCCAAGTAATTGGTTAAGCTGACTAGTACTAATATCTGATTGGTTTGATTCTTGCGCAATGTTTGTTATGTATACATGGGTTTAAGGTTTATATCTTTTTTATATGTTTTTGTTATTTTTTTTCGTTTTTCTAGGTATTTGTTTAATAGGTGTTTTGTTTTATGTTTTTTAGCTATTTAGTCCATATTTTTTGTTGATTTTTATTTCGGCTTGGTTTTTTTTATAACTTAGCATCTAATGTGTTATACAAATGCGCAGGAGGATAGGTATTATGAAAGTAGTTTACTAAATTTGATTTTGGCGGACAGTTTAAACTGTATGAGTCACGATAATCTCAGTGAAGTAAGCAGCCGGTTAGTTCGGAGCAGAGTGTATATGGTAGTGCGGAGGGGATGGAGGCGTATCCCTGATATCAGAACTGATCTGCAATTATGAGGATGATGGGTTCCATAAGATACATCATTTCTTATATGGACCTGAAGACTGCGAGGTACGATGAGATACTTCTTGACTTCTCGGGAGTGCATGAATATTCAAATGTTGTAAAGGAACTGGTGTGCTGGAGCCGATATCAATTGTAGGGACGGTAAATGAAAACATACCTTTAATTCTGTAATGGCTGTGCTGAAACTGCGTTAGCTCTGATTAGTGGGAGGTAACGGATAAAGCTGAAACTAAATGCTACGTTAATTTACATAATGATAGTGGAATTACGGCATTAACGTGGGCAGCAGAACATAATTTTTATTTAATTAGGTTCTGACAGAATAAGCTGTAGCTATTTTTTTTAGTTACAATTAAATCTTATAAACCAATGTATCATATCAAATGGAAGGAAATGCGACTCACGTTGGATGACAAACTTTTTGTTTGGGTTAGGTCAATTTGATGCTTAATGTTTCATCATCAGGATAAGATTCTGTTGATTTTTTTAAGCATGTACTAGATGGAGTTATATTGTTCAGTTTTTTAACTTAATGAAAATGAAATTTTATCTTATACTTTGTTTTTCGAAGTTGAGTGTTGATATAGTAAATGAAATTATAATTTAATGAGTTGAGTTCAGATAATTTCTAAGTAAAAACATATAATGGATTGAAATAATATAGCTTATTTTAAATTATTTTTATTTGGAAGGAATTTGGGTTTGTCGTCGATTAAGCGCGGCAGGATGTCATTTAGCATTTGTTGTTGTAGTATTGTAATATTTGATTTAAGGTGGTATTACAAGTCGCAGGAGGATAGAAACTATGAAAGTAATTATACTAAGTTTGATCTTAGCAGGAAATTTGAACTGTATGCTTGAGGATAGTCTCAGAGACACTGGCAGCCAAGAGAGTTTAGAGCAGAGCGTATCTGATGTTGGGGATGAAGATGAATGTGTGGCGTTGGTATCAGCACTACATCAAAATTATGCAGATGTAGACACTGTGAGGAACATAGTTGCTGGGATGGCTATCAATAACGGTGAGTATGATGGATTGCTTCTCGAATTTTCAGATAAGCATGAATGTTCAAACGTTGTAAAGGAGCTAATTGGTGCAGGGGCTAAGATTAATTGTAGAGATGAGTCTAGGAACACACCTTTAATTCTGGCCACGTCTAATGGATGTGCTGAAACTGCATTAGCTCTGATTGGTGGATCTAAAGATAAAGCTGAAGCTAAACGCTACGTTAATTTGTGTAATGATAATGGTACCACAGCGTTAATGAGAGCAGCAGAATATAATGTTGATTCGTGGTGTGATACATCTCACCCATATGGTGGTGCGGCAGGTGCTGGAGTTGCAGTTGTTAAATCATTGCTTGAGGTTGGAACTGATCGTAAGATACAGAATAAATATGGAAAGACAGCGTTGATGTATGCTGCACAAGCAGGGAATGTAGAGATTGTAAAAGTGTTGCTTAATCCATATAAGGGAGCTGGAGTTAACTTGAAGACTCCTAAAGACCCAAAGCGACTTTGGGATAAGCCAAAATCAGCGTTGGACTATGCTAGAGATGGGGCTGGATATAAGAAAAATAAGCTTAACAAAGGTAGATATGAAGAAATTATTACATTGATAAGTGAAGCAATCTCAAAGCATAAGACAAAGTAGTGTATCGTCAGGTCGGTTTTTGTAGAGGCTAGGTTTGTCATCTAATTATTTGAGGTTTACGACAACTTCAAATGGTAGTGGAAGCAGTGTTTTTATGTTAGTTCTCTATTGTTAGACGGTTTTAGAGTTTTTTTTGCAAGTAGTATTGGTAGTAATAAACCCAACTAATGATGGAGGTAGGATAGTTTCTTGAAGCAATTCGATGGACGGATCTGATGCTGTTGTAAGTTTCCTACCTAAATCTTAGTTAATCTATCTAGAGGATTTATAATTTATATTGTTCATCTTACTTAATAGTTCTTCAGTTACAAGTGCGTGTCCTACAACTATTGGGGCTTCATCGATTGGATGTAGCATAAGCTTTGTACCTTCAGATGCGATATGATCTTTTAATATGTTTTTCAAATTGACCAACTCCGATTTATTATTAATGTATATATGTAGGGTTTGGATATTTTGTAGAAAAGCACTTAATTCAACTATCTTATTGATTACGAGAAATTTGCCATTGTTATGCCCCTCTATATGTATTGGTTTAGTAATTAAATGAGTTAAATTTTTCACAGAAGAATTAATAAATCTAAATGTGCCCATCGGGTCCGAAGCTATACAAATGAAGTAATTATCACCTGAACCACTTTTCTTCGCGATTACCTTTTCTAATTGGCATATGCCGCTTATATTTTCTTTTTCATTTGTTTTAGTGGATACCCAATCTAATTCTAATTTTTCAATTTGTATGTTAGATAGTGGATGTTTTCGTACAAACATGCCTAAGGCCTCATATTCAGCCTGATATTGTTGCGACAAACTCCAATTTTCTGTATGACAATTATTATCAAATAATGATGGAACTACCAAGTTTTCATCTTTCATATTCCATACTACAGCTCTGTTTTGCTCCAACGAATCAAATGCACCAGCTTTAATTAGATTTTCAACAGATTTTTTACTAACTTTTGTAATTTTGAAGAAATCTTGTAAATTTTTGAATGGCTGATTATCCAAAATATTCTGTATGCAGTTGACACTTACATTTTTAATTGCGTTGAATCCAAATCTAATAGATCCATTTTCTATGGTGAAATCTTTTTTGGATAAATTAATATCTGGAAGGAGAATAGGTATATCTAATTTTTTGGCTTCATATACAAATTCAGTTAGTTTTTCAGTATTATGTTGCTCAAGTATCATAGATGAAATTATAAATTCGGTAGGGTAGTTAGCTTTTAGGAATGCCATCTGATAGCTAATTAGTGCATAAGGCGCTGCATGTGCTTTTGGGAATGCATATTTGGCGAAGCTTTCTATTTGATCAAATAGTTCGATTGCTTTTTCTTTAGTAGTAGACATTTTCGACATTAATCTTTTTGTAAACTCAGTTCGATGTTTTTTCATTTCTTCAGGTTTTTTCTTACCCATGGCTCTTCGTAATAAGTCTGCTTCTTGCATAGAATATCCTGCTAATGATCTTGCAACTTCTAAGACTTGTTCCTGATAAACGAATATTCCATAAGTAGATTGGAGTGTTTTTTCCATTTCAGGAAATAAATACTCTATTTCAACTTCACCATTTTTTCGTTTTAAGAAAGAAGGGATATTTTCCATTGGTCCAGGTCTATACAATGAAATGACAGCAATTAAATCTTCCAGATTTTTTGGTACTAATTCAACTAATACTTCCGTCATGCCCTTACTTTCAAACTGGAAAACTCCTACTGTATTTCCATGTTTTAGCAAATCAAAAGTCTTATCATCCAGGAGACTTATTTTATGCAAATCGAATTCTGGATTTTTGTTTTTAATTAACTCAACCGTATCGCTTATAATCGTTAGAGCTGTTAGACCTAACAAATCAAATTTAACCAATCCAGCACTTTCTATATGATTTAACGAAAACTGAGTGATCAACAGGTTATGTTCCTTGTAGAGAGGTAGAAAGTTTCTCAAATCACCTTTCCCTATTACTATTCCTGCAGCGTGTATAGAAACATGTCTGTATAACCCCTCCAGTTGTAAGCTAAGCTCAAAAAATTGTTTCACTTTTTCGTTATTAGCTATATCTGATTCCACTTCTTTATTATTTTCAATGTATTTTTCCAAACTTAAATTATGACCTTGTATTACAGGAATTGCTTTAGAATGTTTATCTATGATTGAAAAGGGAATTTGTAAGATTCTTCCAACATCCCGCAATACACCTTTAGACTGTAAGGAACCAAAAGTAATAATGTGGGCTACACTATAATATCCATATTTATTTGTAATATAATTAATTACTTTGGTTCGTCCTCTGGGACAAAAATCTATATCAAAATCAGGCATGCTTACTCTTCCAGGATTTAGAAATCTTTCAAAAACAAGTCCGAATTCTAATGGATTAATTTCTGTAATATGCAACGTATAAGCGACTAAAGATCCCGCACCAGAACCTCGACCTGGTCCCACAGAAACTCCATTTTGTTTTGCCCAATTTATAAAATCTGCAACTATTAAAAAATAACCGTTGAATCCCATACTGTTAATTACATTTAATTCAAATTCAAGCCTATCAATATATTCTTGGGATACATTTGCTATTTTTTCCTTCAATCCAGCATATGCTAGGTTACGTAAATATTCAGATTCTGATAAATCTTGCGAGAAAGATGGTAATTCTGGTTTTATTGGACGCAGTACGAATGAACATCTTTGAGCAAACAGAAATGTATTGCTTAATGGGGATGTCCAATCCTTATATAATTCAGACATTTCTTGATCAGTAGGAATCTCAAATTTAGTTTCTACTTCTTCAAAGTAAGTTCCATTCTTGATACACGTTAAAGCATAGTAAGCATTGTTTTGCTCTTTAGAGGCACATCTGATTTCTGGTACAGCGACAACAGGCGCATTGCCTAGATTAGACATAAAACATGCATACTTTTCTTCTTCATAGCGTTTTGTGATTCCTACGTACCATCTAGAATTGAAATATCTATTCAATTTTATGACACAATCCTCTATTTCATTTAAAGCGCAAGTTTGGCCTGGAATTGCTATAGCCAACAAACCATCATATCCAGCAAAATCTTCCCATTGAACATAAGTACCATCTTCTCTATAGCTCTCAGTTATGATTTTACATAAAGCTCGATAGCCCATTTCATTTTGACAATAAACAAGAATATTAAATTTTTTTTCAAGTGTTAAATTGCATCCAGTGATTGGCTTGATACCACTAGCAACTAATGAGATATTATAATCCATTGCACCGAATAAATTGTGATCATCCACTATTGCAATGGATTCGAATTGAGTTTGCTTCACTAGTTCGGAGATCCTTATAGTGCTACCAAGTAATGAGTAGCAACTTCTTATCCCTAAAGGAATGTAAGAAGACATTACTTATAATTTTCCCTTACCAAATTTAATTTACCATGTTGAAAATAATACTGTTTGTCAAACATATTGTTCCATTTAGTATTGTGAGTTACGTAAACCATAGAAATCTTATTCTTTCTTGCAATAGAGATACATAAATTCATAATTTTATCACCAGTATCTTCATCAAGATTTCCTGTTGGTTCATCAGCTAAAATTAGGCGTGGATTATGAGCAAATGCTCTGGCTAGTCCTACTCTTTGTTGTTGTCCACCAGATAAGTTAACTACAGGAGTATTAATATACTCGTCCAATTCGACAGCATGTAACCAGTTAATTGCCTGCTCTCTAGCATTGTGAAATGAAATACCTTGTAAAGTCATGGGTATGAGAACATTTTCTACTACAGATAAATCCTTCCACAATAAATGAGATTGAAAAACATATCCTATTTGTCGTCTCAAAAGATAAATATTGTTATTCCAAAATACATCCTTGCCTAAAAAGGTTATCATTCCAGAGGTAGGAGACACTAATAATCCAGCTAAATGTAAAAAGGTAGATTTTCCAGACCCAGATTTGCCTTCTATAACCACAATCTCATCATCATTAAGAGAAAAATTCAAATTCTTAATTACGTGGGTGTTTTTATCATAAGAAAAATTTACCCCTTTAAATTCTAATAGCATATCTAGTTAAGTCCTTGTATTATGTCTACGTTATTTGCTTGTTTTGCTATCTTGGTCAGTATTAACATCATTACTACAAAAGACACTGCACAAATCATGAATAATTCAGAATATATAATCTTTGGATAGAATTCGGAAAATCCAAATGATTCTTCATGTATCATAGTGTATCCATAATTCTTGTGTATAAATGTGTATACTCTTGGAAATAGATATGTGAGTAAGAGTCCTATACTTAATCCACACATAATTGACCCAATACTTATAAATAAACTCAAGTACGCAAATAAACTGAATATTTGGAAATTACTCGCTCCAAATGCTTTTAACAAAGATATGTCATGTACTCTTTCAGATATTAACATCCATAAACTGTTTGTACTTTGCATCATACAGCAAATTATGAACATGCCTATAAAAACTGCAAGGATTATATTTTGCATGTTAAACATTTGTTTGAGAGATGGATTAATCTCCTTCCATGTCCAAACAGAGTGATTATTTGAAAGCTTTTTTATATCTGTCGCTATTTTGTCTATTTGATCTGGCGTATCTGTATAAAATACATATTGCTTTTGTTCAAACCCAAGGGAATATTTATCCAAAGCATTTCCAATTACGAATATTACATTTTTATCAAAAGAGTGAAATCCAAGTTTGAATATTCCTCCGACTTTGGCATTAAGTGGTGCAATGGAAATTTGGTTATTAGCAAGACTATTAGGCAAAAATAATTTTACTTCTGAGCCGACAGATAACCCAAACGCCTGTGCTAACTTTTGACCAACCATGATAATTGGATAAGTAGTAGATTTGATATTATCATTTTTGTTGACCCATTTATTTTGAATAATGTAATTACAGCCATCGCTATTCATACCAATTAGTTTCACACCTTGAGTTTCATTATAATGAGACAATATCGCTTGCTTTTCGTTAATACGTATATGCTTTTTATACCACGGCTTTTTTGTAATTGAGCTTATATCATTTTCAAAGGTGTTGGAATAAACATCCATATGGCCATATATATGTAATATTCTATTTAATACAGATCCTTGAAATCCATTCATCAAGGCAAGAGATGTGATTAGGGTCCCTATGCTAAATCCGATACTAAGTATTGTTGTCCAGATCACGCGCCTACTACGCTTATTTCTCATGGACAGAAAAAAGTATTTTACAGCTAGCCTGATCACGTTAACTTAATGATACATTTTCTGATTTATATATCAAGTAGAGATTATTTTGTTTATGTTAAAGTAACTGCTTATTTGAAGTTAAAGTTATTTTAAACAGACTAGATTTTTTAACCCAAAACCAAGATAGTATAAAGATGGACGTAAGAAATAAACTAAATTATTTTATAGCTACAAGCTTACTTTTTGTGATATTTTTTAATTTTTATCATGGTATTTCTGCTTGTACATGCTGTTTATTGGTTAAATGGATATTTTTTGTAGTTTTATTACTTATCCAATTAACTAGTGTTTCTATGAAGTTTATGCACGCCGTGGTTATGCTGCTATTTGTGAATTTTGGGATAAGTATGCACAGTTTTTATTCAATGATTAAAAATAGGGAGTCTGAGGTATGTAAGATAGGTAGCGCTTCTTGTTTTGATTCTGGTATTTTATTTGGATTTCCAATGCAAGTTTGGATTTTAATAATGTGTATGATAAGTTTTTTTATTTCCTTGAACTTTTATATTAAAAAAAATAATCACGAAAGCTGATTTTAGCTCTTGCACTATTGTGTTGTAATTGTCAAACTAAACTTAATGCAATATTCCGTATCTGATACCATTAGGATCCATGATATTATGAGGGTTCCAGTGCTTCCTTTAAGAAAAATGGTTTTATTTCCAAAGTCTATAGTGACAGTATGTGTTGCCAGAGATACATCTAGAAAAGTAGTAGAGCATGCACAAACGCATAATTTGCCAATTATCCTTGTTGCTCAAAAAAGTCCTTTCCAAGAAGAACCTGGTATTAATGACCTGTATAGGGTTGGTACAATATGCAAAATTATTCAAGTTGTACAATTTGCTGATGGAAGTTTACAAGTTACTGTGGAAGCGGAAGAGCGAATCGTAATAGAGGAGTATGAATCTATAGAGCCATTTTTTGAAGCTAAATTTAGTATTTTGGCTGATAAAGATGAAGATGGAGTCGAGCATGAAGCTTTGTTTCGAACTTTGATGAAAAGTTTTGAGAGTTATGTCAAGCACATGCAAATTTTTTCTGTTGATCTCATAAACACTATAAGTGATTTAGGAGACATAAGTAAAAGTGCTAATCTTATAGTCGGTTATTTAGCTATTAAAGTAGATGAGAAACAGAAAATTCTTGAAGAAACTAGCGTAAATAATAAATTAAAGAAATTAATTGAATTGATAGAATTAGAACTGCAGATACTTACTTTAGAAAAAAGTATTAAAGAGCAAGTTGAAAAGAATCAGAAGCAGTACTTTTTGCAAGAACAAGCTAAAATAATACAGCAGGAGTTAAATAATGGCGAGGAAGATCCTGTAGACATTTTAGCTCACAAAATCAAAAAATCTAGAATGTCCAATGAAGCTAAGGAAAAAGCAACTTCTGAATTGAAAAAGCTAAGATTTATGAATAGCGTTTCTGGGGAAGCTTCTATAGTTAAAAGCTATATAGAGTGTTTGCTTGATTTGCCTTGGAGAAAATTTGCTAAGGTGAATGAGGATTTTAAGAAAGCTAAAGATATTTTGGATGAAGAACATTATGGTTTGGATAAGGTGAAAGAAAGAATTTATGAACTTATATCCGTCCAAATGAGGGTTAAAAAGACAAAAAGTTCTATTTTGTGCCTTGTTGGACCACCAGGTGTGGGAAAGACATCTATCGTCAAGTCTATAGCTAAGGCTATGGATAGACCATTTGTACGTATATCTTTGGGTGGATTGCATGATGAGGCCGAAATTCGTGGTCATAGAAAAACATACATAGGAGCTATGCCTGGTAAAATTATACAAGCAATGAAAAAAGCTAAGGTTTCCAATCCTGTAGTGCTGTTAGATGAAATTGGGAAGATAGGGTATGATGTGAAGGGGGATCCCGCTGCTGCTTTATTAGAAGTTTTAGATCCTGAGCAAAACACTACGTTTCAAGATAATTACCTTGAGGTTGGATATGATTTATCGAACGTTTTGTTTGTTGCAACGACCAATACTCTAAATTTACCTCCAGCTTTAGTTGATAGGTTGGAAATAATGAGAATTTCTGGTTATACAGAAAAAGAAAAAGTGCAGATTGCTGAGAAGTATTTAATATCAAAACAAATGGAATTACACGGATTAAAAAATGAGGAATTGGTTTTTGCAAGCGGTGTAATAGAGGAAATTATTAGAAAGTATACTCGAGAAGCTGGAGTAAGAAATCTTGAAAGAGAGATTGCCAATATTGTTAGAAAGACAGTTAAATTGATCGTTGAAAGTGAGATTAGAACGAAAAATATTAGTAAAGAAGACAAAGGTGCTGCACAATTGGATGGTACTTCTCAAGTAGCAACCTCAAGTGGTGAAGTTCAAAAGTTGGATAAGTCTGGTGTGCTTAGTAAAATAGAGGTAAATTCAGAAAACTTGAAGACATTTTTGGGTACAGAGAGATTTTCAGATGATGCTGCTGAATTAATTGATAGAGTTGGAGTATGTACTGGGTTAGCGTGGACAGAGGTTGGTGGAGATATTTTATATATAGAATCTGCTATTTTCCCTGGTACTGGTAAGATAACTAGCACAGGTCATTTAGGCGAAGTGATGAAGGAATCAGTAAATGCAGCCATGACGGTAGTAAAGTCTAAATATGAAAAATATGGACTTGATCCAGAGGTTTTTAAGAAATACGATGTACATTTGCATGTTCCAGAGGCAGCTATACCAAAGGATGGACCATCTGCTGGAATTACTATTTGTTGTGCTATTATATCTTCCTTTTTGAAAAAGAAGCTGCGAGGTAATTTGGCAATGACTGGAGAAATAAGTTTAAGAGGGTTAGTTTTGCCTATTGGTGGAGTAAAAGAAAAAGTGCTTGCTGCTCATAGATTCGGAATTAAAAATATTATTTTGCCTGCTAAGAATATGAAAGACTTGGAAGATGTTCCAGCATATGTTAAAGATGAACTTAACATAAGTTTTTGTGATACGATTGATCAGGTGTTTGACATGGCTATAACTGATAATGAATAACAAATTATTTTTGTCAGATAATTTATCTGGTCAGAAGAGGTGTTTTGAACCTTGTAGGTATGATCGCATAACTATATATGCTTGTGGTCCTACAGTTTATAAAGTTCCACATCTAGGCAATTTTAGGTCTTTTACTATTTTTGATACATTGTACAGATTTCTTACGTATTTGTATCCTAATGTTATATATGTGAGAAATATTACAGATATAGACGATAAAATTATAGATCAAGCTAGAGCTCAAAATATTGATCCGAAGTTGCTCACCAACTCAGTGATAGAAAGCTTTTCCATGTATTGCGAAAAATTGAATCTATTACCTCCTACTTTTGAACCTAAGGTGACTGATTTTATGAATGAGATAATTGCTGATATTCAAACTTTGATTATTAATGGATTTGCTTATGAAAAGTCTCATCATGTTATGTTTGATACTACAAAATATGATGATTATAGAAAATTTTGTAAGGATATGAACACCTGTACAGGTGCGCGAGTTGAGGTTTCAGTATTGAAGAATAATGAAAATGATTTTGTATTATGGAAACCAGCTGATGATTTTGGATGGGATAGTCCTTGGGGGTATGGTAGACCTGGCTGGCATATTGAATGCACATCTATGAGTAGGAAGATTTTAGGATTTCCTTTTGATATTCATTGTGGAGGTCAAGATTTGATTTTTCCACACCATACGAATGAAAGAGCGCAAGGTTGGGGGTTATGTAAAACTGAGTGTGCAAATTATTGGATTCACAATAATTTTGTAAACATTGACGGAGAAAAAATATCTAAAAGTTTAGGTAATAGTTTTGATTTGGAAGAGTTATTTTTAGATTATAATCCAATGGTTGTTAGATTGTTTTTATTAAGTGCCAATTACAAACATCCTTTACATTTTAGCTCTTATGCGATGAAGAATGCTGAGAATTTATATAATAAATGGCACAGAAAATGTCATCACTATAATATTATTGGATGTGGTCGTCCATTACAATCTGTAGTCGATGCGTTGAGCGATGATTTAAATACTCCATTAGCTATAACTAGGATTACAGAAGCAATCAATGATCAAGATAACATCAATTCTCAAATTGATGTTGAAGAAATTTTAGCTTCATTAGATTTATTAGGGATTAAGTTTTATGATCATGAGATTGATAAAGAAATCAATGATTTGATTAACAAAAGGGAAATTGCTAGACAAAATAAAGATTATGTACAAGCGGATGAAATAAGAGATGTTCTCTTAAGTAGAAACATAGTACTTGAAGATACAAAGCTTGGAGTTAAGTGGTATAAAAAATAGGAGTAATATGTCTTTTGATAGTTTGGTTGATCCCGGTAAGTTAATTCAAGAATACAGGTGCATAGCAGTATTTGGTAAGAATGATAACGTTGCTAGAAGTATGTTTGATGAATTTAGTGGTGTTAGAGTGGAGTTTAAAGAATTAGAGAGGATCAATTTACTACAGCAGTCTCTAATACCGGAACGAGATATTAAGGTTACAGCTACTGTAAAAGAATTTGAGAAGTTTATGAAGGAAAATGCTGAGAATAGTTCCAAATGGGGCAGATGCGTAATTTTTTTGTTGGATAGTAATGTTACAAGTAAGTATAAAAATGTAGCTTTTATTGGATGTAATTTTGTGAATATGAGTAAATTTATTAATTTTCATAAAGAAAGGTTAGGGTATGATTTATGTAATGATGATTTAATTTGGGTAGAAGATTTATATGATTTACATTTTGCGAATAAAGTAAGCAAAATTGATCAAAACGCAGTGAAATTGATGGGTAGCGTTTCTGTAGATCAGATGGATTTATTAAAAAAAGGTGATAAAGCATCTGCTTATGCTTTATGGAAGATTTTAGACAATCCTTGGCCTTTTATGAAACAAGCAAAGTATGTCTATAAATATAAACATAAAGATATTTCTGCTTCTTTGATGGATCACTTAGATATGTGGGCTCGCAGATACACACCAAATGATGAAGTTTTGATTTGGCTTATAGGTTCTATCTTGATGAGATAGGCATAGCATTTTTGTAATTATTAATTAAAGGGAATGTATTTATATATTAAGAAAACCAGTGCCCTTGGTGTTAGAATTATTATCCAAGTAATGCTGTTTAAGTGAATGTATAACTTTTTGTAATGTATTAGGTGTCATTAAGAAAATTTCACTTAGCCCGTGTACAGTGAATTTTGACCTATGATCTGTAATTCTGTCTTGGGGGAAGTTATAAGTTCGTACTCTCTCTGATCTGTCTCCAGAACCAACTTGTTGTTTTCTAGTGTCAGAAACTTCTTTCATTTGTTTTTGTTTCAAGAAATCCATAACCCTTACTTTTAACACCTTCATAGCTTTTTCCTTATTTTTATGCTGTGACTTCTCATCTTGCATACACACAACAACAGGCATATCTAATTCAGGATGAGAATAAGTTAGACGCACAGCACTATCAGTAGTATTGACGGATTGTCCACCAGGTCCGCTAGATCTATAAACATCAACTTTCAAGTAATCAAGATTAATTTGTACATCCACATCTTCTTGCTCCTCTAATACAGCAACTGTAGCTGTAGAGGTATGAATTCTGCCGCTCGCTTCAGTTTTTGGTATTCGCTGGACTCTGTGTACGCCCGACTCAAATTTAAATTCCTCGTACGCATTATCTCCTTTAATGTGGATCACTGCTTCTCTTAATCCTTCTACATCAGTTTCATTTTTTGAAATTACTTCAAAATGAAAATTTAAACTTTGTGCGTATCTCAAATACATCTCAAGTAGATTATATGCAAATATTCCTGCTTCAGCCCCACCAGCTCCTGGTCTGATTTCAAGCATTAATGCTTGTTCAGATACCGATTTTTCTTTGGCTTTGATATAGGCATAGTGTATGGATCTAAGTTTTCCCTCAAGTCGTTTTTGTTCTACTAGTAATTCCTTAACAAAAGCTGAATCTGTCCCACATTCCATTATCATTTCTTGAACTGCAATCAATTCGTTATCCACTTCTGTCGCATCACAAGCCATTTGATAGTCTCCAGATAGCTGACCCAACTCTTTTGACTTATTGATCAGATCTTCTTTAGAAATGCTTGGATTAGAAAGTTCGTTCTCAAGTTTTGCATACTTTTTGATAATATTAGACCACCAATTCATAGAATTTTGTTTATATCCTTTAATACATATTCATTTTGTAGTTGTGTCACACAATCCTTTACGGAAATACTTTCATTATTTTTTTCTTCTTGTCCACAAAAAATAATCTTGTCCGGATTTATATTGCCAACTTTTTTCATAGCTCTTTTCATATTGCTCTCAAAAATTAACATAGTTCTTATAAATTTTAAATCTGCATTAGACAACTCTTTTTGTAAAGTATTGGCTACTTTGAGTGCATAACTATGCTCATTTATAGATACAATAGCATAAATTTTCTCATTTGGAGCATATTCCATTAGGGATAGAATCCTTTCCAATCCAACAGACCAACCTATACCACTTACATCCTGCCCACCTAATCTTTTAACTAGTCCATGGTATCTACCTCCGCCAAGTATGGCATTGTTTGAATCTGTTTTTTCTATTTCAAATACGGTTTGATTATAATAATCTAGCCCTCTGACTAAGTATGGGTCGATAGAAAAATCTACATTCAATTTTTGTAGTTCGTTACAAACTAAATTAAACCTTTGTTTGTCATCATTGCTTATGTAATCCAAAATTTTTGGAAGGTTATAGCTAACCTTTTCCTCAGGAGACATTTTATCTATAAGTCTTATTGGCGAAATATCTTTACTGTTTTCATCTGCAATATCATGCTGTTTAAAAAAATCGCTAACTATATCTTTATATTTTTCTAATACTCCTGGGGAGCCTAGTGAATTGATCTTTACCTTTATGTTATGGCTATATTTTTTTAAAAACTCTACAGCATACAAAATAACTTCTATATCAATGAATGGATCATCTCCAAAAACTTCACATCCTAATTGTGTAAATTCTCTATATCGTTCCTTTTGAGGTCTATCATGACGAAATACTTTCCCGGCGTAAGCTATCTTTTTATCATGTACGTGTCCGTGCTCTACCAGAGTTCTGATAATGGAAGTAGTGTATTCAGGTCTGAGGACGATATCAAGGTTCTGCTTCATTTTGGATACAGCAAAGAAAAGCTCTTTTTGCATTATATCCGAGCTCTCTCCTACACTTCTTGAAAATAACTCGTACCGTTCCAAAATTGAAGGCTCAATCATTTCAAAACCTCTTATATACATAAAATCATGAAAAGCATTTAATATTTTTTGTCTGAGTTGATAATCATTGCCTGTCCAATCTATCGTGCCTTTTATACTCATGTGACAGTTATATCATGAAAATACCAATATTTATATTCTCAGATTAATGGTTTAATGATTCTTGAATAGAATTATATCGTTTCTAGGATAAGCAGATCTAGCTTTTTTGTTTGGTTTATAATAGCTTTGAACTATGGATTTTCTAGACCTTGAAAACAAATTAAAAAAGGTATTAAGTGTAACATTGACTGATTCTGCTGGTTTGATGTTTTTTGGCACTAATAAATATGCTGATTTGTCAACTAATTTTTTATTTCTAATCAGAAAATTAAGAACTGTGAAAGATGATGAGGTGTTAGATGGTATTAGAGCTAGCGTTGAACAAGATGATGAATTAAAAGAAAGTATTTCATCTATTACTATTTTAAAAAATGGATTTGTGAATTTTTCTGTATCAAATAAATTTTTAGAAAATGGAATGAATGGGTTGCTTAAATCAGGAGGCAAGCCTATTTTTGATAATAAATCTGAGAAGGTGAATGTTGAATTTGTATCAGCTAATCCTACGGGTCCATTACATTATGGAAATGCACGATCCGTATATGGAGATGCTTTGGCAAATGTTTTGAAATTAGCTGGATATGATGTGACAAAAGAATATTATGTAAATGATGCAGGTAATCAAATTAATGTTTTAGCTGATTCAGTTTTCTCCAAGTATCTTGAATTACAAAATCTGAAACCTTTAGAATTAACCGAATCCTATCAAGGTGAATATATAACAGATATAGCTCAAGAAATATTAAATAAAGATTTTGACAAATGGAATAGCATAGATTATCGTGATTATTTTAAGAAATTTAGTGTAGAGTGTGTAATCAAACTGATCAAAGAGGATTTAGCTTTCATAGGTATTAAACATGATGTATGGGTTTTTGAAACAAGTATCGTAGAATTCGTGCCTCATGCTTTAAGGGTTTTGGAAAATAAACATCTTATTGCAAAAGGGAAATTGGGAAAGATACAAAGTGATAAGGGATTGGAATCAAATGAAGATTTGTTGCTTTTTCTTGGTTCTAAATTAGGGGATGAAGATAGAGCCTTAACTAAACCTGATGGTTCTTACACGTATTTTGCTAATGATATAGGATACTTTTATAACAAACTTGATAGAGGGTTCAAATGGCTAATAGTGATACTAGGTGCTGACCATGATGGCTATATAAAACGATTGTACAATGCTGTAACCCAATTGAAAGATGATATTAGGATGGATATTAAGACATGCCAAGTGGTACTGTTTCAAAAAAATGGAGAAAATATAAGATTTTCTAAACGATTGGGGAATGCTCTTAGTTTAAGAGAAGCTGTAGAGAGTATAGGATTTTCTGTTTCAGATTTTATAGACTCTAACTCATCTGTGAATACTGATTCCACTGATTACAATACAGGGAAAGACATATTTAGGTTTATGATGTTAAACAAAAGTCTAGATACGCACTACACGGTTAATGCAGATAAATTAACTGAATTTTCTATGGAAAATCCTTTTTATTATTTACAGTATGCGCATGCGCGTATTAGTTCTTTAGTAAATTCCACGGACATCAGTCAACAAATTAATTTAGACTCTTTGACTGATTCGATGATTGAGTTACTCAAGCTGTTACTTAATTGGAGAAAGTGCATTGAATCAGTTGTAAGGACTTTAGAAGTTCATAAAGTAATCCACTTTTTACTAGATGTAGCTGAACAGTTTCATGCGATATGGAATGAAGGCAAAATTGACAAAAGCAAAAAGTGGATCGTGGATAATTTACAAACGACGCACGATAGGGTAGCTTTTGCTTCTATAGTAGGAAAAATGATCAAAGAAGGTTTGAACGTGTTAGGTATTGATGCGTATGATAGACTTTGAAAATGAATTGTTTATTATATGATTTGCTTATTTAGTCTGGTTTGAAAAATAATGAGATATGAAGCTTATCATATAGTTTATGTCATGTTCAGGATTCCCAACGATCGAGTGCACCACAAGTTTGTTTTTATCTGAAAATGCAATTGTACCAGGTGTAAGTGTAATCCAGGCAGACAATAATTTTATTTGCGTGTAGTTTAAATTATCTATCTGTTTTTCTATGGTGAGGTTACTTTGTTTATTTTGAACTATTATTTTTAGCATGAGCAAATAAGCTCTAATAACAGTTTTAGCCACAATTATGACTGTATAAATTATGACTAGTATTTTACAAACATATAATCTTCCCTTATGCAATAACGATTTCATTGTTTGCCAAGTTTTAGTTTACACTATCTGGTAGTGGTGTGGTTGTAGATGGCGACTTTATATGCGTTAACCTTATTTGATCAGGCATCTTTATAGATTTCTTATCAAATAGCTCTTTAATTATGCGATTCAGATTTCTCTGTACCATAAATTGGTAACCTGGTACGACTTTAATTTTAGCGTACACAGTGTAGTAAACTCCATTTACTTCCGCTAGACCACGCATTTCAAAAGGTATGAATACTCTGTGTTTACATTGTGGCATCTCTCTTAATATGTTGAATGCTTCTTCGACAGTTGCAATAGCTTCCTCTGGCTTTGTATCATATGTGACAGCTACATTAATAAGAACACCCATAAAATTTCTACTCTTATTCATTATTTCATCAACTTTATGGTATGGAATTGTAATCAGCGTTCCATCATCTCTTCTAGCCTGCATGTACCTTAAAGTCATATTTTCCACTTGAGCATTTTTATCGTGTATTACAACCATATCTCCGACTACTATGGTGTTATCTATAATAATAAATAATCCATTTAATAGGTCTGTAATAATCTCTCTGACGCTAAGTGATAAACCTGCGGATAAGAAAGTAAGTGCTGGTACAATATGAGTAGTGTTGTAACCAAGTATAGATAATGTTCCGATGAATGCGGCAAATCCGAAAATAATCTTTGACCCGGAAAGAAGAATTTGAAATAAAATTTCAAATTTTTTGTTATTGTCTTGTTGATGAGCCAATTGTTTTGACAGCCATTTTGCAAGTATATGTCTCACAAGTCCAAGTAAGAAGTTGTAAACTATCATTAAATAGAAAATACTAATTAACCCATCAACGATTCTTTTATTAACTATTGAGATTATATTTTTATATATAGAAATTTCCCAAATCTTCAAAGTTGTAATTATCACTACCGGAATCACAGCTTTTCTGATTATCTTCAAAAGTGGCAAATAGATTGGCAAAATATGGAACCTATAAATTGGTTTAATACTTATTAAATAATGGGATATGTACCTCCTAACCAAAATAGATACGAGTAGGGCAATAGGGAATAAAATAACTGATGCCACGGTCCTAATAAATTTGTATGATATATTCATATTCGTCCAGAATATGATGATTATATAAACTAAAACCAAGGCTATAGAATGAATTCCAGTTAAATTTCGCAGCCAAATATTTTGACTTCTGAGTTTGGTACTAATATTTTGTCGTAGGGTTAACAATGTTTTAAGTAAAATAGATGTGTACACTATATTGGTGACTAGACTGATATCTTCAATTACTTTAGCATCCATTTTACTAACCTCGTATATAGCTATAAAATATTTTGTAATTTCACTGACGCACCAAGTGACACACATAAAAGTGACCGTACTGATGATTTTGAGACTTGTTTTTTGTATCAAGTCATTTTGTATGTAGGAGAAGACAGTCTGAGTTGCTCTTATCATGATAAAGCTGATTAAAAGCCTATTTAATGTTACTAAAATAAACATTGTTTCACTGTTTAAAAATGAGGCTTGATTTATAAGACTAAACTCCAATTCAGGTATAATGATCAAACATAACAAAAAGAGTGACGAGAAAATGACCACAGAAAAATCAGAAAACAAGCTATACATCTGATTTTCATAAATCGAGTGATAATAATGTATAGACCTTTTTAGTGCAAAAAATAGGATGTAAGAAATTAATACGCTCAATACAGCAAGTTTAAATACGTTAATGAATCCACGTTTTAATAAAATCAAACTATCTGCGTTAGAAAATACAAATTTAAAAGATGACATTAATGTTGTAAAAATATTTTGAGCTATGCGTTTTATATTGTTAAATACAACCCTATTTTTAGATGTAATTTGTTCCTTATTAACTATTTCGGTTGTTGATGATTCAATTTGCTTTGTTTCTTGGACAGTTGGCTTACTTTTTTCTAAACTATCTATTTTTTGCTCTAAAGACGTGATTTTATCTGCTAAATCCTCCAAAGTGGTTTTTTGTGAATTAAGCGTGTTTGTTGTCGGATTGACCTTGTCAGAATCAGCACTTACAAAATTTACTGATACCGCCAACATAACGATCTTGAAAAACATAACGAACAACCTTCTCATTATAATGACTATATATCGACTTTGTATGATTTAGCAATTGAATGAATTAAAGAATTAACCAATATCTTATGTATAAAATCAGCGATTTGTATTTTTTGATCAGTACTGCTTGACTCATCTTGTACAATTTTAGTGGTTTTGATTAAAACAGTTTTCCCATTATCAAAATAATAATTGATATCATTCTCGTTAGTTAGAAACATTACATATATGTCCTTATTCAAATTTTGCGATATAATAGAATCCACTAAAGAAGTTTCACTTATCTCTTCCCATTTTAAGTGCTTAGCCACATCTTTTAAATGAGCTTTCAGTAATTCCCTTTGCTTGTACGCAATTAAATCACTTTTAACTTTGTTTCTGCATTTTTCGTATGATACAGCAGTTGGGCCTTCAGTAGAGTCTATAATCACATACATATGGTGTTTGTAATTTGATAGAAAAGTACTTTTTTCATTGGGTTCTAGTGCAAGCTGTGAATCTGTTACTGTGTTGTTCTTCCCATTAATCCAGGTTATAGGTTCAATAGTTCCATTATATTTATTTTTTATTGCAATGAGATCTTCACCCTTCTTAAACAACTTTTTGAATTGTTGCAGATCAACCTGATTTGACAGGATTTTGAATACTCTACCACGAGTTACTTTTTCTCCTGATGAAAATTTAATTTGATTTTTAAAATAATGATCTTTTAGTTCGTGCTCATTTACTCTTACTTTTATAGATTTATGATCATAAACTGCTTTAAGTCCAGTTCTTCTTTGGGTAACGCCTTTACTAAATAACGTAGAAATATGCGAATTTATTAGATTAGTAGCAAGGTGAATTATTTTTGATAACTGTAACATAGCAACGTTATCTTCTCCAAGTAACATTCTTACCTGGACTGGTAATTTTGAATCTAAACGTTGAGCAGCTCGTACAATTAATTCCTCAGGTACCCTTAGTCCTAACTCTAGGTAATAAGCGTTTAGTAAAGATGGAATTAAAATATTTTTGTCACTTGCCTTATAAGCTATGATTCTTGAAGAATTAATTGGTAGCTTGCCTATTTTAGGAGTTCTTCTGTCCAAAATCCCCACTACAGATGCTAATATGAATAGAATTACTGATGATAGTACTAATTTGGACTTATAGGATTTTTGCATATTTCATAACCTCTTATATAATCTAACTTCTTAGGCCAAATATTCCAAGCTCTTTGGGTTAAATTTAGGCAGGAAAAAATTTCTGATTTAGAGAGAAATGCACCATGTATCTCGTTCGTTTGTCCTTTTTGTAGATAATCTATTACTGCTAAAACAGTTGAGTTTATGCTGAACCATGCTGCTTTATCGCTTATATATATACTTTTGAATAATTCTTGTTTAAATTTTAAATTATATAAATTGTATCTGACATCTTCAAGAATATATGGAAGACTTAGACAGTATCCATTATATGCACGTGCTATATTAGCTGCTGAAACCATTAACTGATTTATGAACTCGTAATCTGAATATAAGTGAGTGTTTAATAAAATGAATTTAGAATTATGCTTGGCCGCGACTTTAGCTATTGATTCTATATTTTGTAGTAGGGTCAATTCTTTTTTCTGATGTCGTATTGATGTAAGTCCGCCAGAATGTATTACTGTTGCATTATTGTTGCTTAAAAATTGTGCTAAATCAGTGATGATTGCATTCCTTCCAAATAATCGTTGTAATTTGAATTTTTCTGTTAAAGATTTAGACTTGTTTATTAGTAAAAATACTTTATTATTTTTAACTAATTTGGAAAATAGAGCATAATTAAATTCTAAGTTGTCTCCACAAATAACTATAATTTGATTTGCGACACTTGCGTTAGATTTGTATGCTCTTATACAGTGTCCGGCTTCACATTTTCTTATATTGTCATCCTTATCCAAGATATTCATACATACATTATTCTTAATACACAGTTCCAATATTTCTTTAAAAGCTGTGCCGTATTCTGCTGACCATAATATAGCACTTGGTTTTAGATTTAAAATGGCTTGCTTAATACTATCCAAGTTATCATGAGAAAATTTTAATTCACCGATTACTCTATACCCTGTAATATTTGGCCATTTGTATAAGAATTCATTGCTAATACACAATATATCAGGCATTAATTTTTTGTATTGTCCATATTGTAAATGTAAATAGGCAGAAAATAAAATGAGATAAGAGATGTGGTATACCAAACACTCACAATACATTTTTGTGACAAACCAAAATGGGACAAACAAGCTTGTGTGTAGTAGTTTGATGAAAAATGATTTTTTAACCTTAAAAGTTGGTATATGGGAAAAGCAAGCGTAGTACAAGAAGTGAAATATCAGTAAATATACGAAATTTCGATTAGTACCCACATAATTAAGTTGTGCTATAGTAGACAAGCCACTCACAACTATATGAGGGAACAAATTAGCTATTACTTTAAACATAAACTTGAGAAAACTCCAAATTATTTTTATCTAGTATGCTAACCAACATGGGTAACTCTTCTTCATTATAAGGTTTATAGATTTGTATATCATCTGACATCAGATTTACTATTGTCCACGGCTTTGGGATTTGTAAAAGTATCTGCTTTTGTGATTTTAAATCTCTCTTAAAAAAGTCTTTAATACAAATAAATGAGCCATTAGCAGAGAAGCAAAAGGTGAGTAGAAACGTAAAAACAAACCTCATCAGTCTATTGTAAAGCCATTTAAAAAAATAGGGTAGACGAGTCTTTAGTAATTAGAATAGGAAATGTAATTTGACTTTAGAATGATATGAATTTTTGTGTATATGATTTTTATGACGTATGTGTCCAAAAGAGATTTTGTACGACTAATGATAGTATGGAAAATAGCGCTGCAACACTGTACATATAGAATAGTCCAAGGTGATAACCTAGTATTCCTCCGACAGTGAACCAAATTGCAACATACAGTGTCCGAAATAACATAATTGGCCATACGTAGTACAAAACTATTTTATTGAGTAAGATTAATGCAAAAAATGTGTATAATCCAAATCCAAAATTATATAGACTTGCTATAGATCCTATCATTAAGGATTCTATAAATATAAAATTCATAATTAAATAATACTATGTATTCATTTATAATAAATAAAAAATAATTATTGTTTTTTACTAATATTGAAGTTTTTCTTTTCATTTTATTTAAGCGTTTTATTTAGAATTGAACCTGGAGTTATATTGAATGGAGAAAATGTCACATAAAGATCTTCTTTTGTTTAAACGCAAACTAGAAGTAATGGAACAGGAGTTGTTGTCTGAAATTAAAGAATTGACTACGAAGCATTATAATGAAAGAACATCAGAAGAATTGGAGGCGGTCTCTAATAGTCTGGCTAATGAAATGTTGTTTTTAGAGCTGAGAAAAAAGCAAGAAGTGCTTAAACAAGTTAAGTTTGCCCTATTGCGTATTAAAAAGGGTGTTTATGGAATCTGTACTAAAACAGGTAACCAGATCAGTCTTAAAAGATTACATGTTAACCCAACAGCTTTGTGTGATATTTAAATCAATAAACAAAATACGCTTTACAAGTAAGTGACATTTCAATAATATTTTAACATGAAACTTAAAGGGAATTTAGCAAATTTTAAATGTACCTTTGGAGATTATGATATAAGAGGTGTAGTAGGGGACAGTTTTTCTGTAGAGTACGCCTATTTAATTGGCAAAGCGTTTGGTTCCACAATACAGTGTAAGCATGCAAAGACCGTAGCTGTAGGTTATGATAGAAGACAGTCATCCGTAGATTTTCAGAAAGCTTATATACAGGGTTTGTTAGATAGTGGTGCGAATGTGATAGATTTAGGTAGAGTTTCTACTGCATATACTTCTTTATCTTATAGGTTTATTAATGCTGATGCTGCGACTATGATTACAGCTTCTCATAACCCTCCAAAGTATAATGGATTCAAATTTTATTTAAGAGGCAACAATTTTTTTGGCGATAGCCTTATAGAGCTATATGATAGGATAAGTAGTGGATCTTTCTTTGAAGGTGAAGGTTCTTATTCAAAAGCGAGCTTTATGAATGAATATGTTCACTTTTTATTTAAAAATTTGAATGTTAGTAGAAATAAGGCGATTTGGGATGCTGGTCATGGTATAGCTGGTGATATTTTGCCTCATATCGCAAAATTTTTGCCTACGGATCACATATTTTATCGAACAGAAGTTAGTAACAATGTGGACTGTTTTGACAATACCAAATCAGAATTTTTACAGCAAACATGTGCATTTTTGAAAAAACATCCAGGGTACATAGCTTTTTCATTTGATGGTGATGCTGATAGAATGGTTGTTACTGATGAAAGTGGTAATGTATGGACGGGAGATGAGATTATATTTTTATTTAGTTCATTCATTGCTTTTGAACGAAATAGACAAATATGTAGTGTGTGGGACTCAAAATCGAGTAAGACTTTGATAAAATATGCAGAACAGCTTGGTGTTAAAAGCATTTTAAGCAAAACAGGACATTGCTATGTAGTGGATGCGATTAAGAAGAATAATGCAGCTTTTGGAGGGGAAATTAGTGGACATTATATGTTTAATGATAAATTCTTTTGCGTAGATGATGGTATTTATGCTGCTCTGAGAATTTTGGATGTGTTAGAATATTCTTCATACACTTTGGCTCAGATGAAAGAACTAATACCTGAGGTTTGGACTAGTAAGCTTTTTAGGATTAATTGTAATAATCTCGACAAATATGAAGTAATGGGGCATATAAAAGATTCTCTTATAAGAGATAATAAAATGGTTGAGCTTATACATGATAGTCTTGTAATTAATCATCCTAACGGATGGTGGTTGGTTAGACCTTCTCAAACTGAGAATGCTATCTCTGCCAGATGTGAGGGTTGGACACAGTCTAGCTACGAAGAGGTACGAGATTTTATGGAAGCAATTATTACTTCATGTGGTTTGAGTTTATAAATTAGTTTTTAGTGCTTGTTGTTTGGTAAGACTTGAATCTCCATGCCTTGAGATGACTAATAATAAAATTTATAATTGCTTATGAATGATTTTTTAAGTCACGGTTTGCCTGATTGCGAGCTTCAACAACTATTATATGAAGAATTGAAGAAACAAAACGAGACTATTTCGCTAATAGCATCTGAAAATTTAGCTTCTACTCGAGTAAGATATGTGCAAAGTACTGTATTAACCAATAAATATGCTGAAGGATATCCAGGTAAAAGATACTATGCTGGATGCGAATTTGTTGATCAAATTGAACAACTTTGTCAGCAAAGAGCTTGTACATTATTCCAAGCTAAATATGCTAATGTTCAACCTCATTCAGGTTCTCAAGCCAATTTTGCTGTTTTTATGTCTCTTTTGGAGCCTGGAGATACTATATTGGGTATGGATTTAGCATCGGGAGGACATCTAACTCACGGAAGCAAAGTTAATATGTCAGGAAAGTTTTTTAATACTGTAACCTATGGGCTTGATGATAAGGAATGCATAGATATGAATGAGGTCGATAGATTAGCTAAGCTTTATAAGCCAAAGTTAATTATTGCTGGCACATCAGCTTACAGTAGAATTATTGATTGGTCTCTATTCCATAAGGTTGCTAAAGAAAATAATGCTTTATTATTGGTAGATATGGCTCACGTTTCTGGTTTGATTGCTGCTGGTAGATTCCCAAATCCACTGCCTCATGCTGATGTAGTTACCTCTACTACCCATAAAACACTAAAAGGGCCAAGAGGAGGGATAATACTGACAAATAATGAGGAAATATACAAGAAAATAAATAAAGGAGTGTTTCCGGGAAGTCAGGGAGGGCCATTGATGCATATAATAGCTGCAAAAGCTATGTGTTTTCATGATGCTATGTCAGAACAATTTAGAAGTTATATAGATCAAGTATTGTTGAATGCAAAAGTGATGTGTGAGCAACTGTCGCACAAGTTTCAAATTGTCTCTGAGACCACAGAAACTCATCTGTTCGTATTGAAATTAAATAATTGTACAGGATTAGAGGCAGAGAAATGGCTTGCAGATGCTGGAATTATGGTGAATAAAAATATGATTCCGAATGATGTGCAAACTCCTATCAAGACTTCTGGAATACGAATTGGAACCCCTCTCTGTACTGCTCGTGGTTTTGGTACTAGAGAGAGTGTAAAAGTAGCTGAATATATAGAAAAACTAATAGAAAGTAAAGGTCAAGATTCCATAATGATTAAACAAGAGATTGAAGAGTTATGTAAGAAATTTCCAGTTGTTTGAAGCATATGACTCTTACCGTACAAGTGTGTTAAAGATAATCTCGATTATCGTATAGAGGATGTGATTCTCAACGTACAAATTTGCTCTGGTATGTTATCAAGCAGATCATGCATAGATGGTCCTAACTGTTTCCCAGTCAGAATTTTTCTTATAGCTTTAAGTATAGTTTTTTTATCACTTAATGTTTTTATTTTTTCAAAAAATTCATGTATACCATACTTGTTCAGAAATTCTGGCACATCTGGTATTTGTTCTTTGAATAAATTTGAATCTAATTCATCATCGACCAGTATTTCATGTGAGCTAAATACTTTGTTCCAATGTGCTAAATCATCCTTAGTTATAATTTCAGCTTTTATCAGATCCCAATTTTGTGGCTTAATTCCAAATGTGTTGTAAATTTCGTGATCAGTCATCATTCTAATTATTTGATTTTGTATTTTAAAAGATTCGTCTTTATTCCATCTAATTTGACTAGATGAATAGTTAAAATCAGTATCTTTTATCAATTCATCAATTGTCTTACAGTATGAAGCTGTGTTTTTTCCTATAAACAACATATGATTCGCTAGAGTAATTGCTAACAAACCAGATTCTTTAAGATCTTGAAGACTCTCATCTCCGTGTCTTTTAGACATTCTGTTACCATGCACATTTAACAGTATAGGTAAGTGGGCGAATTGGATATTTTGTTTTCCAAGTTTCTGAAATAGGTACAACTGGATCGATGTATTGGTAACATGATCTTCTCCTCGAATTATATACGAGATGTCTGTTTCTATATCATCTATGACACTAGTAAACATATATGTATACTCACCATTTTCCTTTTTGATTATTGTATCACTCAGTGTATCTAGACTGATGTTTATTTTTCCTCTAATCATATCATTCCATCCGATATTTATTGATGGTAAAGCAAGGCGCCAGTGTGGTATTCTGTTATACACTTCATTTTGTGTAGAAAATTTTTTCTTGTATACCGGTGCTTGGTGTTGTTTTGCCAATTGTTTTCTTATTTCTTCCAATTCTTCTTTGGTTTCATAAGCTGGATATATAAGACCTTTATCTAAACAAATAGTGAACCATTTATCATAGATGACTTTTCTATGTGATTGAAATATTTCGTAATTCCAAGAAATTTGCATCCATTCTAAATCTGCTTTAATTGCTTCAACATACTTATGTTCTGATCTATCTGTATCATCAAAACGCAAGATAAATGGGATACCGCATTTTTTTGCCCATAAATAAGATAATAGGGCGGTTCTCAAGTTACCTAAATGTAACATTCCTGTTGGACTTGGTGCAAAACGAGTAGACATAGGCTAATTCTAATAATTATAAGATATATTTTCAATGTAATAAAAATAAATTTTGAGTTTAAGTTAACTTTGACAATCAAAGTTAAGTCTGCTGAAATTAGGGAAGATGAGTATAAAAATTATTGAGCACACCGAGTGCATCTTACTTGATATGGATGAAGTTGAGAGTACGCAAATTTTAGCAAGAAATATTATCAACGGTAAGGAAGGAAGCTTGTCCACTTTTGTATTTGACACGTTTGATGCAGGTAAATTTGTTGCTATAAAGGCCAATAGACAAACTGGGGGCATTGGACAATATGGGCGCGTTTGGCACTCTCCGAGTGGCGATTTATCTCTAACTTGCATTATCCCTTTACAAGAGTGTATTGTAGTAAATTTAACTCAAGTATTTACTATTTTGGTTTATGATATGTTGTCGGCACTTGGAATTAAAACCAAAATCAAATGGATCAATGACTTGCTTTATCATGATGGCGCTACATATAAAAAATTAGGTGGCATTTTATGTGAAATTTTAGAAAATGATGGTCAAAAATTTTTATTAGTTGGATTCGGTATGAATATTGTTTCCAACCCTATTGAAACTAGTGTTTGTCTGAATGATATATTGAAGATACAAAAAGATCCTATTAGTCTAGATTCTATGTATCTTGCTAATAGGATTTGTCAAAATATCTTATATTATTTAGATAACTTTCAGAAGCATGGTATAAGTTTTTATATAGATAAATTAAATAAAAATGCAGCTTATTTAGGAGAACAGGTAGAAATAAGAGATAATTCGGATTTAAAGCTGTATGAAGGCAAATTTGTAGGATACAGCAATTCCGGTTTTTTGTTAATCGAAAATACTGACGGAAATATTATAGAAATCTGCAAAGGCAGGATGGTCACAACCCAAGAATCTAACTAAGACAAACAGGCTAGAAACACGCCCTCAAATCATTACCATAAACTTCAAGGCGTATAAATCAAACAATAAGGTGAACAGTTTAAAATCTAACTTTGAATGGAGCTAATCCCACAAATCTACGTCTTTTGATTGCTCTAGCTGCCAATCTAGCCTGCTTTGCACTGAAACGGTTGGCAAGCCTACTTTGAATCTTACCAGTTAATCCAGTAAAATTTGTCAAATCATTCAAAAAAGCAGAATTGCCTTCCAACATATCTTCCTTTTTCATTCTTGTCTTTTCAGATACATTAATGTCAGTCAAACTTTTACTTTCTTTGTCTAATTGTACATGCATATAGCGTAATATATTGCTATTAACCTTCACTATGTTAGTAGAAATATTATTTATCAATTTTGTATCTAAACTAAAATCTACTACAAACAAATGAGATCTAGAATTTTTTTGTATAGGATAAGCCGTCCTGACAAGACCGAAACTCTTGACATTCAACACTTCCCCACCATTGTGTTTGATGTAATCTAACACTTTATTTAACTCAACTTCAGCTTCTTCAGCAGACAAAGCAGGTTGCAATAAACAAGTTGATCTATAACTACGAATCATACGGATATACTACATGAAATATGTTGAAATAAAAAGAGATAAAAAGTAGATTTTCCAATTTCTCAAAATTTTTTTTATAGAAATTGCATAAATTTCTATTAATGCAAAAATTTTGTTACTTTTATAATGAATTTATTTAAAGTACAATTTTACGCTTGTGGCAAATCATTTTATGGTATGCGAGGTAGAAATTGTCAATTTATGAGAATAATAGTAGTATATATATTGTGAATAATTACAATGCAGAATCGATACAAGTTTTAAAAGGTCTTGAAGCAGTCCGTAAGCGTCCAGGTATGTACATAGGTGATACCGATGATGGACATGGTCTACATCATATGGTCTATGAAATAGTCGATAACGCTATAGATGAAGCTTTAGCAGGGTATTGCAAAAATATATTGGTTACACTTCACAAAGATGGTTCAGTATCTGTAGACGATGATGGTAGGGGAATACCGGTAGAACTTCATAAGGGAGAAAAAATGTCTGCGGCGGAAGTTATAATGACTCAGTTGCATGCTGGTGGTAAGTTTTCTCAAAGTGTGTATAAAGTTTCTGGAGGCTTACACGGTGTAGGTGCTTCTGTTGTAAATGCATTGTCAAGTTGGATGGTTCTGGAAGTTAGTAGAGATGGAAAACTGCACTCTATGCAGTTTGAAAAAGGTAAGACAGTGAAAACGCTTACTGTACTTGGTGATACCAAAAGAACAGGTACAAAAGTGCAATTTTTGCCTGATGATTCAATTTTTTCTGATATAGTATTTGAAAAAAAAGAGCTAGCTAATAGGTTTAAAGAGTTGGCGTTTTTAAATGCTGGAATAAAAATAATTTTAATAGATGAAAGATCTACAGAAATAGTAGAAGAAATATTTTGTGATGAGGGTGGAGTAGCTTCATTCGTCAAAATGTTAGCGAAGAGTAAAAAACCATTACATGAAGATGTGCTAAACATTTCTGTTGATGGAGATAATATCTCCATTAAATGTGCTATGTTGTGGACCGAAAGTTATCATGAAACATCCCTGTTTTTTACAAACACTATACCTCAAAGAGAAGGTGGTACACATACCGTAGGTTTTAGAGCTGGATTGACTAGAGCTATACAAAATTATATGAAGGAAAATGCCAATAAAAATCAACAAAAAATATTAATTACTGGAGATGATATAAGGGAAGGTTTAGTTTGTGTGCTGTCAGTTAATGCGGCTGATCCTAAGTTTTCATCCCAAACAAAAGAAAAACTAGTGTCTGCTTTTGTAAGACCTTTTGTTGAGAATGCTATTTTTTCAAAAGTAAGTGACTGGTTAGAAGAAAATCCACATATTTCCAAAATTATATTGCCTAGGATTTTAAGAGCAGCTTCAGCGAGAGAGGCTGCAAGAAAAGCCAGGGATATGAGCAGAAAACAAAAAACTGGTATAGATTTTCAAGTGCTTAAAAAGCTTGCTGGATGTTCAGAAAAAGATCCTGCTAAGTGTGAATTGTTTTTGGTAGAGGGAGACAGTGCTGGAGGTTCTGCTAAGCAGGCCAGGAATAGATTTACTCAAGCTGTATTGCCGTTACGTGGAAAGATATTGAATATAGAAAAAGCCAAATTTGATCAAATGCTTAATTCAGCAGCGATTACAACTCTAATTTCTGCTATCGGAACTAGTATAGGGGAAAATTTTGACATTGATAAAATCAAGTATCATAAAATTATAATTATGACTGATGCTGATGTGGATGGTAAGCATATACTTTCTCTTTTGCTTACCTTTTTCTTCAGATACATGAAGCCTATTATAGATAAAGGATTTTTGTATATAGCTCAACCACCTTTGTATGGTATAAAAAAACAGGGTAAGTTCACATATGTAAGAGATGATAAAGAGTTAAATGAATATATTTTCAATATTCTTAGTGATAAAGAATTTGTTCAGGGAAAGCATGTGTTGACAGGGGATGAATTAATTAACTATTTGAAAGATATTTATAAAATTAAGCATATGATACAGCATGATGGTAGAGTAGTAAATTTACTTTTTGCAGCTAAAATATTTGATGGGGAGCCATTTAATGGTGCTAAACATATTCCCATGATTAAAAGCTACTTAGGTGACAATTGGATCATTAATTATGATGATAAGGTGTTAAAATTTATGCAAAACAATAACGGAGTTAGCGAAGAATTGACTTTTAATTTCAACTCAGTGACTGCTGAAAAAATGCAACATTTAGTGACTTTTACTAAAAAATGGTCCAAGATTTGGGCCAGCGACCCTATAAAATTCTATGATACCTGTGTTGCAGCGGCAAAAAAAGGCATTACTATCCAAAGGTATAAAGGACTTGGAGAAATGAATCCGGAAGATTTAAGTAATACAGCAATGAAGTCTTACGTACAGGTGAGAGTAGAGCATGTAGATGAAGCTGATCAAATTTGTTTAGATTTGATGGGAGAAAGTACAGAGGCTAGAAAAATATTTATAGAAAAGAATGCTGAATATGCTAACTTGGATACATAAACTTGATAATTGATTCTTCTAATTTTTGACGTTATTCGACTAATCTTATCACAAAAGCAACAGGTCTATTGCAAAAATTTGATAGCTTCCATGGATGCCATACATCCTTGACCAGCAGATGTAATTGCTTGTCTATACACTTTATCAACAACATCTCCCGCTACGAATAAACCAGGCACTTTTGTAGAAACTCCAGTCGCTAAAGCATAGCCATCAGTATCTAATTCAATTAAATCTTTTACTAATTCTGTTTGTGGAGTATGTCCTATAGCGATGAACACCCCTTGTAAAGGAATATTCTTTGTATCTCCATCCTTATGCAATATATTGATGCTTTTTACCAATTTGGGTTTTTGTGTGCCAACTATTTCTTGTAATGTATAGTTTAAATGAAGCGAGACATTTGTTAATTGCATCATTCTATCTTGCATGATAGGTTCTGCTCTGAAAATTTCTCTTCTATGAATCAAGTGTACGTGAGATGCAATTTTAGAAAGATATATAACCTCTTCTATAGCGGTATTTCCTCCTCCTATTACAGCCACTTCAAGGTTTTTAAAGAATGAGCCATCGCATGTTGCGCATGTAGACACTCCATAGCCCATATATTCAACTTCGCTTTCCAATCCAAGGTATTTAGCTTTAGCTCCTGTAGCTAAGATTACAGCTTGACAGGTGTAAATTTTGTTTGAGGTGTGAATTCGTATTTTTTTAGTACCCAATGGTTCAATTTTTTCTACAGTCTCTTGAATTAAAGTACATCCGACATTTTGTGCTTGTTGAGACATGATACTCATGAGTTGATGTGCGTCTTCATCGATAAATCCTGGATAATTTTCAATCGAAGCTGTTGTCATTAGTTGTCCTTTTGGGCTAGGTCCTTCGAAAATGGCTACGCTTAAATTAGCTCGTGCAGCGTAGAGTCCAGCACTTAATCCAGCAGGTCCAGATCCTATTATAATTAATTCATAAGTTGATACATCTTCAATCATAAACTAGATTCTACTTTAAAACATTTGTAAAGACAATTAAGGTATTTACATGTGGGTAAGAAAGCTGATTTATCTGGCCTAAATAATCAGTTAATAAAGTGCAAATGTGAAATTGACACAATATTTTGGTTCATATAGATTATATTTATGTATTCCAAACCTACTTTTGAGATTAATTTAGATAATTTGCTTAAGAATTATAATAATGCGAGAAAGATCTATAAATGTGGAGCAGTAGTGAAATGTAATGCGTATGGATTTGGAGCAAAACAGGTTGTACAAAAATTAGCTAATGAATCTGATTGTGAGGATTTTTTTGTTAGTACAGTTGATGAAGCTATAGAAATTAAAGATTACATCATTGGTAAAAATATTTATGTTCTAAGTGGATTTCAAAAAGATGAATTGGATTTAGTCTGGGATAATAATTTTATACCTGTATGTGGAGATGCTAGAGAAATACTTGAATGGTATTCTCATGGCATTTCTAATGATACGCAAAAACCCATAGTTGTACAAATTGAAACTGGCTTGAATAGACTTGGTATCGAGAAAAGTGAATTTTTAGATGTAGTTCAAAAATGTCCTCATATTAACATACTCTTTATCATGCATCATTTAGCTTGTGGTTATAATATTGGGGATGAACTGAATGTGAAACAGATGGAGATTATGAGATCAATTCATAAATTTCAAAAAAGCATGAGTGCTTCATGTGGTTTATTGTTTCCCAAAATAGATGAGAACTATTTATTACGTCTAGGTAGATTTTTGTATGGATCTGATGAACAATGTAATACTTTTCCGGTAGCAAATGTAGGAAGTATTTATGGACAGATCATTTCTACTAAACATATTAAAAAAGGTGAGCCAATAGGTTATTTTGGAGACTGTATTGCATCGGATGATATGGTGGTTGGCATAGTTAATTTAGGGTATGGTGACGGCATTATAGTAAGGAATGGACACGTGTTTACTAATGGGATATATTCAAAAATTCTTGCATATTCTATGGATTATATTACAATCGATCTTACCAATGTTACTTTGCATAATAATTTAGTTGAATTTCTTGGCAAGCATATTACTTTTGATAAAGTTGCAAAGTGGACTTACAGTGCAAGAGGTTTTGAAATAACTTGTTGTTTAGGTAGAAGACTTAGTAGAGTTTATGTAGGTTGAAAAAAGTAGAAGCATAATTTGATTTCGCTATATGTTAAGTTTTCTTTTCCTGATTTTTGAGATATCATAGTTTTCATGAAGTATCCTGTTGCTTTGCCAAAAACTAGTTTTCCTATAAGTAGTTCTAATCATGATAATATTTTGAATTTTTGGAAAAAAATAAATTTATATAAGCGTTTAACTCAAAGAAGTGAAGAATTTCTTTTACATGATGGGCCTCCATTTGCTAACGGTTCTCCGCATATGGGACACGCTGTTAATAAGATTATGAAAGATATTTTTAACAGGGGCAAAGCACTTCTTGGATATAAAATCAACTATATTCCTGGGTGGGACTGTCATGGTTTACCTATTGAATCAGCTGTAGAGAGTAATTTGAAAAAAGCTGGAAAAAGGAGAAGTGATTTTTCTATACAGCAATTTAGAGAATTATGTAGAGATTTTGCAAATGAGTGGATTAATGTGCAAAAAGACGGTTTCATTAAAATGGGAGTGATAGGTGATTTTGATCATGCTTATACTACTATGCAAAGTCAGTTTGATATCCTCAAGGAATTACATAAATTTGTACAAGATGATCTGGTGTATAGAGGTTTTAAACCTACAATTTGGTCATGTTCTGAAGCAACTGCTTTAGCAGAAGCAGAAGTTGAGTATTATGATAAAACCAGTAACTCCGTTGATGTTAAGCTTGAGATTATAAGTAAAGATCGTACAGATTTGCTTGGAGCTAAGTTAGTAATTTGGACTACAACTCCATGGACACTTCCGGCAAACCGAGCTGTTGCTTGTAGTAGAGAGTTTGAATATGTTTTACTAGAACTTGCCGGTGAAAAGCTGATAGTTGCCTCTGAATTATTAGATAATTTTATGCAAAGAACTAAAAAAACTTATACATTAATCGACAAATTCAGAGGACATGATTTAGTGGATCTTCATGTTAAGCACCCATTTTATGATTTGGGTATTCAACTAGAAGTGCCTGTTTTGCATAGTGACCATGTTTCTCTTGATCAGGGTACTGGATTAGTTCATATTGCTCCTAGCCATGGTGAAGAAGATTTTGTACTTGGTAAACAATATAATTTGGAAGTAACTGAATTAATTGATAACAACGGGAAATATATTGATTCTTTAGCTCTAATTGGAGGTAAAGATATTTTTGAATCAGAAAATATTATTATTGAAAAATTACGTGAATTGAATGTTTTAGAAGCACATAATAAAATCGTACATTCTTATCCTCACTCCTGGAGATCCAGAAAACCTTTAATATATAGAGTGACTCCACAATGGTTTATTTCTGTAGATCAGATGAAAAAAAATGTTTTACAAGTAATAGATCAAGTTAATTGGATTCCTGAGTTTGGGAAGAATAGATTTATTTCAATGTTAGAAAGTAGGGGGGATTGGTGTATTTCTAGACAAAGGGTATGGGGTGTCCCGTTGGCTATTTTATATCATGAAGAAACTGGAGAGATTCTCAAAGAAGCTATACCTGAAATACAAAATTTATTACTTTCTGAGGGAATGGATAAGTGGTGGGATATTGCCTCGGAGGTCGCTAAGAAACATCCAGGGTATGTTCCATGTTATGATATAGTGGATGTGTGGTTTGAATCTGGTGCGAGTCAGGAGTATGTTTTGCACGGGAAGAGGGCTGACGTGTATTTTGAAGGTTCTGATCAACATCGTGGTTGGTTTCAATCATCAGCATTACAGGCCTCTAGAGTCATTCCAAAGATGCCTTACAAAAATCTAATTACTCATGGGTTTGTGGTAGATAATAAGGGTAGGAAAATGTCTAAATCATTGGGGAATGGTGTAGATCCTATGGAATTAATTGCGAAGCATGGGCCAGATTTAGTAAGATTATGGGTAGCCAGTCAGAACTATATAGAAGATATTAAATGGAGTTTAGAGCATTTAAATCGAGTGAAAGATATTGAGAAAAGATTTCGAAATACTATGAAATATATGCTTGGCAGCGTCATACCATTCTCATATGAAGGGTGTTATGAAGAAATGCAGTTATTGGAAAAATGGGTCTTAGGTAGAGTGTACCAATTAAATCAAGAATTTAAGAATGCTGTTGATTCATTTAGTACGTATAAATTTGTTAAAAACCTATTTTTATTTTGTACTGTTGACTTATCCGCATTTTACTTTGATATCAGAAAAGATATTTTATATTGTGAAGATGTAAACTCCCCATTACCTAAACAAGTTAGAATGGTTTTGAAACATATACTTGATAATTTTATTAGATGGATAGCTCCCATAATGCCATTTGCATCTGAAGAGGCTTGGATGGAAATGTATGGAAGCGGCGTAAATTCTGTCCATGAACAGACTATCCTAAATTTGCCTAACTGGAGTGATAAAGATATTGATGTATCTATGGCGACAGTAAGGGAAGTAAGAAAAGTTGTTACATCTGCTTTAGAAATTATGAGAGAAAGAAAAGAAATAAATTCTAGTCTAGATGCTGAAGTACATATTATTACAAGAAAATTGAATGGGGTTTCTCTTTTGGATATGAAGCAAATTCTTATAGTATCCGGGTTAACAATATATAATTGTGAGCAAGATTTTTATGATAATGAAGGCAAGCGAGATCTATATAGTACAGCTGATGTAGACGACGTTCAGGTTTTTTGTAAAAAAGTGTCGGGAAATAAGTGTGAACGATGTAAACATGTTCATGCTGGTATTGCTGACCTATGCGACAGATGTTTTAAGGTAGTTAGTTAAATTAGTAGTAGCGCTAGTGGCAAAATAGGAGCGGCAAGTTTTGCTATCCCAATGTTATTAGTTGTGACAGGATTTTTTAAACTTCCTGAAACATTAAACTTGATTGGGTCAGACTTTTGCTTTAGCAAGTTTTTCAAATCAGTAGTGATACTTTTTGTAAATAATTCACCATCTATGTTCATATAATCATTAAATCTGCTAACTGATCCAGAACCAGTTATTTTCAGGAATTCATTTTCCATTTCCATAGATTGTATAATGTAATCACGTGAGGAAATATATCCCTTCCCAATTAAATAATTCCAATGTTTGTGCTTATTTTTTAAAATTGAAGCCCAAAATCTGAGCGAAAGTAACTGTGTATATATCGCATTGATTGTATTTAGATTCGTGAAATCATATAGTTCAAATGACCAATGCATTGATGGATCGGATAAATCTAATTCTCCTATAAGATTGTATGATGACTGAATTATTTTAGTTCCATACATCAACTCAAAAGCTCTTGCAAAATTATCTACGTCAAAATGCAGCTTATCGTTTAAATTTTTTTTCCATAATTTTACAGAATTATTTTCAAAACTTGAGATAATATTACAATAACTAAGACCATCTTTATTTTTTTCTAGTACAATTTCCATATCATCAAGTATTAAATTTTCTATCCATTTAGCTTTTTTCCATTTAAATTTAGCTGACAAGTTATTATTACTCTTTTTTAATAGAGGTTTCATATCTAACAATGAAATGTAATTACCAATTCCTTCTATGTTAATATTTTCATTATAATCAAGTGTGCCATTTGCTTTTAGATCTACCTTAGGAGTATGGATTTGAAATTGGAACATCAACTCATTGAAGAAAAACTGGGACTTCAATTCCAAATTTTTAGAAGTTAGTACTATCTCCTGCTTATATGGGTTAATGGTAAAATCATATTTTATGTCATACGCCGCAAATTTAAAAGCTGGAATTGAAATTAGTTGTTTTTGGCTATTGTTACGTATACATAGCCCATTTTGATTCCCGGTTATATCAAATTCCAACTCTGAATTCAATATATTGAATTTGTTGATAGTTTTTAACTTGCCTTTACCTTCCAATTCTCTATTTGTTACTACATTTCCTTTTATACTAGGAGTATTAAGATCCAAATTCCATTTATTATCTGCTAATTTAACTATTAGTTGCTTGT
Source organism: Alphaproteobacteria bacterium (assembly GCA_023898705.1). Taxonomy (GTDB): domain Bacteria; phylum Pseudomonadota; class Alphaproteobacteria; order CAJXXZ01; family 1604HC. The sequence goes on along the minus strand of CP060235.1, from coordinate 40,298 downwards.
TTTTAAGAAAAAAATTGCATCGTTCAAAAAGTAATTTGTTAAAATTGATTTTACTTTCCAAATAATACTGAGCATTATCATATTTTATAAATAAGTTGTTGTTCAAATAAGAAAGATACCCAGCATCTAAATGTAATATTAAATTCTTGTTATGGTATATGCCCTTGGCTTTAATATTATGTAGGTTGCATGTGACGTTACTCCCATCTAAATTTAGGTCTAGATCAAATTTATTGTTAATTAACTTTGCTTTTACTTTAATTATTTTGGCAAGCTTGATTTGAAAATCGGAATAAGTGTTAAATATACTTAGCTTTTTTATTGTGATTAACCACTTCTGCAGATCTATATTAATTGACTTGATCGAAAAATAAGCAGTAATAATATTATTAATCTTTACAGTATGCTTAAAATTGTATCGTATAGAATGCAGCTTAACTACGTGATCCAAAACTGAAAACTCTTTTATGCATATTATGTTAAATATCACGAATAGCAAAGATGTGGCTAAAACCTTAAAAAGTCTTAGATTTAATTCAAGGAGAGTATACAGTCTTTTCATACAGGTTTCATTGTCATGAAAATTTTATTTTTTGATTCTTGTTTTGGAGGATGTTCTACTTTTGCAATCCCTTCTAGTTCTTGCTCAATCGTTTTAAAAATATTGTCAGAGTGTAATTCAGTATGCTTCATTTCCCTACCTCTTAACTTAAGTACTATCTTAACTTTATTCTTTTTTTCTATAAATTCAGCAACATGTTTTATTTTATTATCTAAATCGTGTTTGCCGATTCTAGGGCTAACCCTTATTTCTTTAACTTTTGTTGAAGCTTTCTCCTTTTTTTTGATTTCCGCATTCTTTTTATTTTTCTTAAAACAAAAGTCCTTATAATCCATCACCTTACAGGTAGGAATAGAGTCTTTTGAAACCTGTACCAAATCTAACCTCAAATCATAAGCCAGATCAAGCGCATCTTGAAGCGTCATGATACCCAAATTCTCTCCTTCACGTATCACAGACACTTGATCTGCTTTTATTGCTTTATTAACCAAATCTTTGCTTGTTTTCATTTTATTATATTTTTATCCTTAATTTCTTTCATAAATTCTTCTAAATGTATTATCCTCTCTTTACCATCTAAGGTTCTACATGTGACCGTTCTATTGTCTTTTTCTGATTGTCCAATTATTAGGCTATAACTACATCTATTTTCAACTGAATTTCTTATTTTATAAGCTAATCTCTCGTTCGTATCGTCCACATAAGAATCTACACACAAGCTTTTTAACATATTTTGTAGCTCTATCGCATAATCTACATACTGTTGATTTACAGTTAATATAGCAAAAGGATGAGGATGTAACCAAACTGGTAAAAGTCCCTTCGTATTTTCTAACAATATGCCTAAAAATCTTTCTATAGATCCTAAAATAGCATGATGTACTATAACAGGTGTTTGTCGTTCAGTTGCTGAATCTGTGTAATAAGCATCTAGTCTGTTGCAAAGTGCAAAATCTACCTGTACTGTTCCACACTGCCAAACATGCCCACGCTTGTCTTCAATAGAAAATTCTAGTTTAGGTCCATAAAATGCTCCCTCACCTTCATTAATAGTAAGCTCCAAACCTGCTTTGTTAGCCGCCTTAGACAATGCCTCCTCAGCCAGATCCCACGATGCTAAATCTCCGATATACCTTGCGGGTCTGGTTGCTAGACATACTAAAGTTTTGTCGAATCCAAAGTGACTATAAACAGTTTTTAACATTTGACAGAACTGCAAAATCATTCCTTCGATTTGATCTTGGGAACAAAATATATGCGCATCATCCTGCGTAAACGATCTGGCTCTCATTAGACCATATAATGACCCAGATGGTTCATACCTGTGGCACAAACCAAATTCACACAATTTGTAAGGAAGATCTTTATAACTCTTATTATCGGCTTTGAAGATATTTATATGTGCTGGGCAGCTCATAGGTTTTAAAGCATACTCATTGTCTTGTAATTTGGTAAACATCATATTTGCTTTGAACATGTCCATATGGCCAGATTTTTCCCACAAGCAGGCATTCATAACTATTGGAGTTATGACCTCCTTATATCCATTATCAACCCACACTTGCCTTAAGTAGTCTTTGATTTTGTTAATAACCTTAACGCCGTTTGGTAACCAAAAAACCATTCCGCTTGCAATCGCAGGATTAAAATGAAACATTGACATTTGTTTTCCAATTATTCTGTGATCCCACTGAGCATTTCTCTTTATTTCTTCCAAATAAGCCGTTAAATCTTCTTCTGTATTCCAAGCCGTCACAGTAATACGTTGTAGATTGTTTGTATGAACAGATTCCAGTCCAGATATAGATAGCAGCTCAAAGAAAACTTCTTGGTTGTTAAGAGGCATACTTCTAGGACCATCGAGTATTAGCTTAAAATCATCCAAATTATGAATGTGTACGTATTCAGCATCTGAATTCATAATCTTTTCTGATATAGATAAATCCTCATCAAATATAGACAAAGCATCTTTTTTGCTGACTGACTTTATGTCAAATGTATGCTCTCTTTCCATGTATGCCTTAGAACTTTCTTTGATATTAGCGAACTCACGCTCAGAAATATGCGTGTCTGATATAAAATCTATGTAAAGTCCTGTGTTATTGACTCCAATATTCATTATAGAAACAGTAAACATCTCGTTTAATATAGAGGAAATTACATGGCCTAAATCGTAGCGCTTCATAATTAAATGCTCTTTACTGTTCCTCATCACGGGCACCAAACATATTGGTCCTCTGATGTGGCTATATAGATCATAAATTTTATTAGATGATGTGCAAATAAAACCGACCACATCCTTACTCTTACTTCCTAATTCTTCTTTTAGATCTTGAGCCGACATAGATGATCCAAATTGTTCTATAGAATTATCCAATCTTACTTCTATCATAAATATCCCAAATTGTACTCTAAAAACTTGAACATGTCATTAATTTTTTTCTTTTTCTAATAAAAATTGTTTCATAGATGTTTCATCAGCAAAACAAGCTCCAAGGATACGTTGTAGCTTGATTTTTTCATCATACAGCCAACTTACTTCCTGAACGTTTAACAATTTAAAATACTTTACATACTTATTGTTTAAACCTCTAGGTCCATGACAGATATCTATGTAATCTCCATGTTCGTATAGGACTACGCTATCGCAACTAGAATGGTTAATAATGTCCTGTTTGAATTTGTCATCCGCAAACCTTTCAAGAGCCTTGGATTTCTCTACGATATGTTTGATGATATCATCTTCCTGAGCTATGACATTTCTCATCTCATTTTCTATTTTTGGAAAATCCTCAGATGAGAAATTGTATTCAGGTAGATATACATCAAATGCAAAAATAAACTTGCCTTCAAAAAATTGTTTTCCAAATTGAATCTTAGGGAATAAGACAGTTAAAGCCTGTGCTAGCACGTGAGCTGCATCATGCCTTAAAAAATGCAAATACTCCTCATCGCTATCAAGTACAGGCTGGACTTCAATCCCTTCACTAATGACTGAATGTAAGTCAAACACCTTGTCATTCGACTTAAATCCAACGACTTCATCACCAAGATTACATTCTGTCCTCAAGTCAATTCCAATAATTGCGTGTTCGATAAAAATGTTATTCAAAAACACCTCCATAAATTTACACAATTGTAACCTAGATAGTTTTATTATGCAAATTAGATGCTAATATATAATCATATATGATATACATGTCGGAATCTGCTATCGAGAGGCTTGATTTATTAGGTAAAAAGTTCATACGTGTAAAAATTTTTTTTGGCGGATGTAATGGGTTTAAGTATAAATTTGAATTTCCAGAAGCGAAGCTGGATGAGGATATTGTTTTCGAAAACAATGGAAAATGCGTATTAACAGATAGTTTTTCTCTGACAAAAATAGATGAGTCTATCATAGATTTTGTAGAAAATTTGATGGAAGAAAAGTTTTTTATTTCCAAAAAAGATTTTAAAAGGGTATGTCATTGTGGGACTTCATTTAAGGCATGAGTAAAAAGACGTTTTGGTTAAGCCAACTGAACAATATTTATTATCCTAACTATTTTTCCAACAATATGAGAAAAACAAATAATGAGAAGTCGTCACTTACAAATGATAAAAATGCTTCTGTCAGTTCAAAGAAAATAGTAAGTACGATTGATGAGCAATTTACACATTCTTCTAAATCTGAGACTTTGTCTGATTGTCCTGTATTTGAAAAAGCAAGTACTTTGCGTGATCTACGTTCCAATATGTCTAAAGTGAATTTTCCATTTAAAAAACAGGCTAACACTATGGTATTTGCAGATGGTAATGAAAATTCAAGTCTCATGTTGATAGGAGAAGCTCCTGGTAAGGATGAAGATCAACAAGGAAAACCTTTTGTAGGAGAGAGTGGCAAACTTTTAGAAGAGATGTTAAACGCAGCTGGCATTTTTAGAAAAAATTATTATATTACAAATGTTGTTCCTTGGAGACCTCCAAGTAATAGAACACCTACTGTGGAAGAAATAAATATAATGCGACCATACATCATTAATCACATAGAGATCATTCATCCCAAAATAGTGGTTCTGATTGGAAGTGTTGCCTATAGAGCAGTAATGAATAGTATGAAAGCAATTACCACAGTAAGAGGCGAGTTTATAAACATCGATGGCATATTGTATTTGCCAATTTTTCATCCATCATATCTATTACGATCACCAAGTAAGAAAAAAGAAATGTGGAGTGATATACTTGCATTGAAGCACAAGTTGAGAGAAATTGATCCAATATATGATCATTGAACTCATACTTTACGTAAGGATTGAAATTGTCAAATTTAAATATTGTTAAGTAAAGAAAAGGTAAAAATAGGTGTAATATATTATGTTTACAAAAATTTATTTTAGACTAAAATTGAATTTAGTATGATTAAAAGAAGTTTTATGTCATTAATAGTTGTTGCTTTAGACCAATTGACAAAAAAAATTGCGTTACATTATAGTTTGTCTCATAAGCTATCTCCTGTTTTTTCTTTTTGTAGGATTAATATTTGTTGGAATAGGGGAATAAGTTTTAGCTTATGTAGTAGTTTCTATAGTTGGGTTATAAAAATTGTTGTACTTTCTGCTTGTATATTACTGATTAATTTTTGGTATAAATCTAGAAAGAACTCGGAGATCTTTGCATATAGCCTCATATTGGGAGGTGGTATAAGCAATTTAATGGATAGATTTTGGCATGGGGCAGTGTTAGATTTTATCGAAATCAAACTAATGGACACAGTGTTTCCAATATTTAACTTAGCAGACATTTCTATAACAGTTGGTGTGATTGTATTGTTATGGAAGGAATTTGTCTATAAAAAATGAACCTAATTAACCGACTCTCAGATAGCCTCATACGTCAAATTTGTGCTGGAGAGGTTGTTACAAAGCCTTTATCTATAGTCAAAGAGCTTGTTGAGAATTCATTAGATGCAGGTGCTACGGAGATAAGTGTATATGTTGAAAATGGTGGCAAGACATTGATTAGCGTACAAGATAATGGATGTGGAATGTCCATGGCTGATTTAAAACTATGTTTAGATCAGCACTCAACATCAAAATTGAAGGATATTTGGTCGATATCAACTTTGGGATTTAGAGGGGAAGCGCTTTATGCAATCAGCTCGATTGCTAATGTAGAGATTATAACGTCTAAAGATAATATGGGTAGTAGATTAGTTTGTAAAAATAATATTAGAGAGTTTCATGAAGTCAAACCTGGCGTGGGCACTAAAGTGGTTGTGACGAATATATTTCAAAATGTTCCTGTGAGGTTAAAATTCTTGCGTTCGGATACAAATGAATGGAATTTAATACTTGACTATGTACAAAAGATGTCGATAGCATACCCACAAGTAACTTTCAATATTTCTAATGGAAAACAAATAAATATAAGTTATACATCTCAAGATCATAAAGCTAGATTTTTAGAGGTTTGCAAAAATATAGGAGATTTATTTGAAGTAGAGCATAGGCATGAGAATTACTTTATGCATGGTTTTATGAGCAAAAACTCTTATTCTACCAATAATATTAGTGTTTTTGTAAATAACAGATACGTGAAAGATAAGGCAATTATTGGCTGTATACGATCTATATTGTCTGATTATATTCCGGATAAAAAATACCCAGGAGGGGTTATCTTTATTAATGTGCCGTACAATGAGATTGATGTTAATATTCATCCTACAAAAGATGAAATTAGGTTTATGAAGTGGCATATGGTAAGTAACATAATCTCAGTGGCTCTTTATAAAGCAATTAATATGAATCTGAGTTTATCTAATACGTGTTCAGTTAGCTCGCCACGTTTGCATGATAGTGGGAGTGAAGAAATAAATTATTTCAGCAACCCAATTATAAGTGATAAGGTTGAAAAAAACAAAATTGAGCTTGAAAAAAGTAAAATAGAACCTACATTAGGAAGAAAAACTAATTTTGCACGAGCTGACGATATATCTGCAGGTAAAAAAGAGCGACATGATGCTTCCAATGAAGAATTGCATGTCACAAAACAGTTGGATTTTGCTGTACGATCCGATGATGTTAGTGATGCTCCTAAACTGTTTGAAAATAATTATAATATATTGGGACAATTTCATAGCAGTTACATAGTTGTTGAAGTAAAGGAAGGTCTTGTTTTGATAGATCAACATGCTGTACATGAGAGGTACACGTATGAAAAAATGAAAAAAGAAGTTGAAGTCACTTCTAGAGGTATAGATTTGCTATTTCCTATTAATCTACAGTTAAATGTAGAAAATATTAATACCTTAAATGCTCTACAGGATAGATTGCAAACGTGGGGTTTGAATATACACAATAGTCAATTAAAATCTATCCCTAGCTTTTGGGATATAGGAAAAATAGAAAATTTAATGGATATTTTTCTAGAAAATATAAGCAATTTTGATACTTCTTCTACTAATAGAATGTTATGGGGTAAGTTTTTAGCCGATATTGCATGTAAAAACAGTTTGAAAGCTGGTCAACATCTGAATGAAATGCAATTAAGAAATTTAGTAGAGTATGCTTTGCACTATCCTGGTGTTTGTAATCATGGTAGGAAATCTACTTATTTAATTAAGAAAAAAGAAATAGAACACATGTTTGATAGATAATCTCAAAATCAGTATTAATCAATTAGAACTATGAATAGGTTGATTGGTAGGTGTCAGTTTTGCAGTTATACGACTCACTTTTGCATGGGAATTATTTTAGAGTAAGGAATTATGTAATTACGTTAGAGCTAAAGTACAAAAAAACTACTGATATCAATTTGCAATTTTAGCTTAAAATAATTGTATAAATTAAATTTTGATCTCTATGTTACTTACCAAGTAAACCATAGTATTTCAGATGTATCATCAAAAAGCGCTCTAAATCATACTATTTAAACTAATTAGAAACTATTTGTTGTTGATTAGATGACTAGACGGGCATCCTTAAAGATATACCCATCCAGAAAAGTAAAAAATAAAAACCATGTCACAAAAATAACATGCAACGCGGAAAAAGATATTAGAAAACTATTATTCTATAATTTCTGTTACAGATCCAGCACCAATTGTTCTTCCACCTTCTCTAATAGCGAATTTAAGGTTTGCAGACATGGCAACTGGCTTACCCAAAGTAACAATAAGCTCTACGTCATCACCTGGCTTAACCATCGATATAGTCTCAGGCAAAGTGATTTCTCCAGTTACATCTGTAGTTCTGAAGTAAAACTGTGGTCTGTACTTAGAGAAGAAAGGCTTATTCCTTCCACCTTCATCTTCTTTCAACACATACACCTTACACTTGAATTTTGTATGAGGTTTAATAGATCCAGGCTTAGAAACAACTTGACCTCTCTCAACTTCTTCTCTTTTAATTCCTCTGAGTAGAAGTCCGACGTTCTCACCAGCTCTTCCTTCATCCAAAAGCTTTCTAAACATTTCAACACCGGTAATGGTAGTTTTAATAGTAGGTCTCAATCCAACAAGCTCTACCTCTTCACCAACTTTAACTATACCAGTTTCGATACGTCCAGTAACCACAGTTCCTCTACCAGCTATAGAGAACACATCCTCTATAGGCATTAAGAAAGGCTTTTCTATATCTCTAATAGGGTCAGGTATAAAGTCATCCAACACGTTGATCAACTTTAATATAGCTGCTTCACCAAGAGTATCTTTTTCCCTACCTTCTAGGGCACAAAGAGCAGATCCTCTTATAATTGGCACTGGCCTCTCATCAGAGTGGAATCCGTGCTCTGCCAAAAGATCTTTTACATCCTCTTCGACTAATTCCAACATTTCCTCGTCATCGACAGCATCAACTTTGTTAATGAAAACAACCAAATAAGGAACGTTTACCTGCTTTGCTAGCAAAACGTGCTCCTTAGTTTGAGGCATTGGACCATCTGTAGCCGATACAACTAGTATACCACCATCCATCTGTGCTGCACCCGTGATCATGTTTTTTACATAGTCAGCGTGTCCAGGACAGTCAACGTGAGCATAGTGTCTATTATCAGACTCATACTCAACATGAGCTGTGGATATAGTAATACCTCTTTCCTTTTCTTCAGGAGCAGAATCGATATTCTTATAATCCTTAAAAGTAGCTTTTCCTCTTTCAGACAAAACCTTTGTAATAGCAGCAGTTAAAGTAGTCTTTCCATGGTCAACGTGACCAATAGTTCCTACATTAACATGAGTTTTTGTTCGTTGAAATTTTTCTTTTGACATGTTAACCCTCCAAAGTACCCAAGCAAAAAATGAGCGGGCGATGGGAGTCGAACCCACGTCTTCAGCTTGGAAGGCTGACATTCTAGCCATTGAACCACGCCCGCATAAGACATGGAGGGAGTAGGATTCGAACCTACGTAGACGCAACCGTCGGCAGGTTTACAGCCTGCTGCCATTAACCACTCGACCATCCCTCCGTAAAGCTTGTAGTAACAAGAGTAATTTATGTCTTTTTGGCAACTTTGTCAATAGTTGTTTGGTTTATTTATAGAGAATTTTCTATGAACGAACACAGCCATATATTTTGCCAGTAAAAAGCTAAAAAATAGAGATAATCTGAATCCATAGGTATGAAATAACTTAACGTCTCAAACGCAGCTTTTAGCTAATATTTGATTCATTTGTCTATGTGTAAGTAGTTTTCTAGTACTTCTTGAGTTAACCTAGGATTTAACTTTCCTTGAGTTGCTGCTAAAATCTTACCTATAAAAAATTGTTTTAAATTATCTTTCCCATTTTTATATTCTGCAATCTCTTTATCATAATTTTGCATAATATCAGATACGATTTTAGTAATTTCATTAATATCACTTATCTGTTCTAGTCCTTTTTCTTTAACTATATAGTAAGGATCCTGTTTGGTTTCTATAAATTCTATTAATAAATCTTTTGCAACTTTTCCTGAAATTTTTTCTTGAGATAGTAACAGAATCAAATTACGCAAGTGTACAAGATCTATCTCAACACCATCATTCTTATTTATGAAAGATAATACATCGCCGATTAGCCACTTAAACAAAATTAACTTTTCTTCATTGTTTAATCCTTTTCCAGCTTCAAAAAAAATATCTGACAATGTCTGATTTTCTGCCACTATCCATGCTTCTTCTAGTTTAATCCCTAATCTAGCTATTTCTTTGCAAACATTGTATGGAAGTCTCACATCAGATTTACAAATCAATTCTTCTTCATTTAAAACTAGAGGAGGCAAGTCAGGATCAGGCATGTACCTGTAATCTTCAGAATCTTCTTTAGTTCGCATATATATCGTTTCTTTTTCATTAAATAGTCTTGTTTCCTGTTGGATTATACCTCCAGAGTCGAGTATCGAGGACTGTCTTTCATACTCATACATTATCGCTTTCTTTAGAAAATTGGCTGAATTAATGTTTTTAACTTCGACTCGCGTACCGAATTTTTCTCCAGGTTTATGCAAAGAAATGTTCAAGTCAGCTCTTAGTTGTCCTTTCTCCATATTTCCATCACAAGACCCTATACTTTTTAAGGTGGCTTGCAACACTCTCAAAAACGTTGCAGCTTCCTCAGGTCCATGCATATCAGGTTCCGTTACAATCTCCATTAAAGGAACGCCGCATCTATTTAAATCTATGTAAGTTTTTCCATTTTTATGTATGCTTTTCCCTGCATCAGTTTCAAGATGTATTCGATTTATTTGTACGTTTTTGATTTCATTATTTACCCAAATTGGTAAATAGCCATTTTGAGCGATAGGCTCGTAAAATTGTGTAATTTGATAACCTAATGGTAAATCTGGGTAAAAATAGTGCTTTCTGTCAAAAGAGGACTTTTGGTTCAATGTCATATGTAGGGCATGACCAGTCATCACAGCCTTCCTTATACAGGCTTGATTCAAAACAGGCAAAGCTCCAGGAAGTCCTAAATCTAGATAATCTGTACAAGTATTTGGTTCTTGACCATATTCTGTTGATCCCCTAGAAAACAGTTTTGATTTTGTAGAAACTTGTGCATGTACCTCAAGCCCAATAACCATCTGCCATTTTTTATTTGTCATGGTAACTCCTTAAAAAATCGATAAAATCAGCTTTAGCCTCTACCTCTTTTGCCGCTGAAATAAGTAGTTCTTCTGAAAAAGGCTCGCTCATCAAATGTATACCCAGTGGCAACCCAGTTTTTCCGTAGCCTATGGGTACAGATATTGCAGGAGATCCTATGAGGTTTGCTAACACAGTAAACACATCCTCATGATAAGATTCGGCTGGATTTTGGAAAACGTTATCTAGTGCAAAAGCCTCCCTAGGAGAAGAGGGGTAAACAATTAAATCAATTTTATTGAACAGGTCAGTAAATTGTCTTTTGATATAACTTCTTGTTTGTAGTCCAAGATTGTACTCCAAATTATAATTTTCACTGGATAAGTCATGCAAACCAGTAAATATTCTCCTCTTCACCTCTTCACCAAATAATTCAAAGGTTTTGTTATATGCTGATCCTATATCTTCTTTTGTCTTGTTTCCATAACAAATACCTGTATATCTTGCAAGATTTGATGCTGCTTCTGCTGTAGTTAATAAATAGTATACAGATAGATAAGAGTCAAAATTCAATAGTTCGATTGGCTCTATCTTGGCTCCCAAATCTGCAAATATGTTTAAAGCTTTTTTCCAAGCGTTTACTACACTCTCATCTATGATAGTCATCCAATTTGCAGGATATCCTACTACTTTCCCGTGCATTGAAATGTTTGCATTCTCCAAATTTGGTTTTGGCATTTTTGCGGAGGTTGCATCAAGAGGATCATTTCCAATCATTTGGTCCATCATAATGGCCGCATCTTGCACTGATCTTGTTAAAATTCCTGCTTGATCAAAAGAGGATGCATAAGCTATCATACCTCTCCTTGAACATCTGCCATAAGATGGTTTAAACCCTACCACACCACAAAATGATGCAGGCTGTCTAACAGAACCACCGGTATCACTTCCCAATGCAGCAAAACACGTGCCAGCAGCAACGGCAGAAGCGCTTCCACCAGAAGATCCTCCTGGTACTAGTTCTTTGCCATTTTTGATACTCCAAGGATTAATTGATGGTCCAAAACAACTTGTTCTATTTGAAGATCCCATGGCAAATTCATCCATATTTAGTTTTCCTATACAAATTGCTCCAGACTTTTCCCATAGGTTCTTTGTAATGTGAGACTCAAATGGAGCGACAAAATCTCTTAAAACTTCTGAACATGATGTTGCAAGCTCTCCTTTCACAAGATATAAATCTTTTACTCCTATAGGTATACCTTCTAGGGGTCTGGCGTTTCCTTTTTTGATTCTTTCATAACTTATTTCTGCTTGCTGAAATGCTAAATTCTTTGTAAGGGTAACATAGTTGTTTAAATTTTGATGTTCATCTATTTCCTGATAAATCTCATTCAATAAAGTCAACGGAGAAATCTGACCATCAGCTAATATTTTTTTTATTTCATGTAACTGAAGGTGAGTTGGTTTAATCACTTTCTATCACTCCTTCAACTTCAAACATATTATCTTCTACATGTGATGCGTTTAGGAATGGATCAAAATTTTCATCCTGAATTATATTTACAGGATCATCATCTCTATATTCGGAAGTTTTGTAAGAATATACGCTCTCATTTGATGTGCCAACAAATTGAATTTCGTGTATCAACTCCATCATATTAGACAAATCAGCTTCTAACTTATCTCGTTCTAACACTCTTATTTTTGCTTTTAAAGATAGTGACTCTATTTTAAAAATCATATATAAATTCTACACTTTTTTTGAGTTAATACAATGCATATCTGCTTCCTTGCAAATTGAAATGTGATATTTTGAATTGTGCTTATTTGATACAAAATTACACTAATACAGTGCTTATTTGATAAAAAATCAAAGCAATTTTGTAGTTTTTTTATTGTTATTGAATTGTTTTTTTACCATTATAATATTAAAATCTTACTATGCTGTATGCAAAAAATTTAATTAATGGAGGAATAATGTACAAAAATGTTGTTTTATGTTTAGGATTATGCTTCGTTTCACCAGTAATGGGTGCGACTGTAGCGACTAGAATTGGTGGTGGAGTTAGATACCAAAATCAGAAAGTGAAGGGAATGACGTCTAATACTGCTTTGGACAAGTTAGGTGACTTGACTATTTCAGATACTGATGAAGTGGATATGAAACTGAAGGGTGTATCATCACATATCTTTGGTAAGCTTGGTGTTGAAGCGTTATTTTGCATCACTCCATGTATTAAAGTAGGTTTGGATGTTCACGGAAGGCTTACGGGTAGTGATGCATACTTTAATGGAAAAGATCAAACAAAAGCACCTAAGGGCACTTCTGGAGAGGAACCATCTGCACCTACAGCTGAGACTTTCCCTGTGGTGAGCGATCTAAGTATGGGATCAGCAGCATCAACTTTGAATAGAAAACACAGATTTTCTATATTTTATGGTGTTGTATCTCGTATTTTTGCAAGCCAAAATGTGTTTTTTACTGTTGGTGCAGGTATTGCAAACCAAGAAGCTAAATGGAAGTTCTCTACATTTGAGAATGATTATTCTAAAGAGAGTGACAGGGTATGGCAGTTTGGAATTTATGGAAAAGTAGGAAGTTTCTACAGAACAAACAAAGGCTTGTACTTTGGAGCTGAGGCAGAAGTACATAGGATGTTTAATAAAGACATTAAAATACAGGATGGGTCTAATGTTGATCTATCTTTCAAGTCGGTTGATGGTATCGGCACTTCATTATCAGTCGTAGTTGGTTATGATTTTATCAAACCTAAAAATTGATTGAATTAATTGGTGCAAGTTTTTAATCACCATGAATTTGCTATTATTTTACTTTTATATGTAGATTGTTAGGTGATTGTTTGGATTACGGATTCAATACATTGTGTTGATTTTTTTATCGTTTTTAGAAATTTATTGTGTTTATAAGCTGTTGGGCTATTGTCTTGGTTTATGACGATTTATGAAACTTGATTTAAAATGGTGAAAGTTTTATTTAAGAAAAATCCAATTAGGTCGATACCATAACCTAGAAGAGGTGGGTACTTATTGAGCTAACTTAATATTTTGCAAGTATTCTTGTATTGTTTGTATACCAGATAGATCTTTTGCTGATGTATAAAAATCAGCCTTAATATATTTTGAATCTTTCTTATCACATTTAGTAGCAATAATTTTGACTGGAATATCGTAGCTTAGTACAAATTTCAAAATTTGATTATCTAAATCCATAATGTCTCTCCGTGAGTCAATTAAAATCCAAATTTCTTTTGCTCTTTTAGATTCGATATATTCATATATCATATTACTAATTAAACCTTCCTTGGTCTTACTTATATTTGCATAACCATATCCTGGCAGATCCACTATACTGATATCATGCTGCATTTTATAAAATCCAATCCATTTAGTACAACCAGGTGTTTTGGATACCCTACAAATTTTATGTTGTAATATTCTGTTGAGTAGAGATGACTTCCCAACATTAGATCTGCCCATAAATGCAATCTCATATTTTGAAAATGGTAATTGATTAACTTTGTAGGTCTTAATCATTTGATAAAAACTCTTTAATTTGAAGTGTAATATCTTCTATTGTCCGCGGGTCCATGGTTCCTTGTATTACATTAGGTTTTCCACCGCCTTTAGCCCCAAGCTTAATAAAAAGATCCTTTAATACCAATTTGTTGTTATTAGATTTGATTAATATGCTTTTTTCACTTAACAATATAACTAAATTATGTTGCTTAATGTGCATGTCACTTTGAGTTAGTAAATACTGCTGATTTGCATTTTTATATTTTTGAATTATAACTTTAATATTTTGATGAATAAATATACTTTCTTCTAGTTTATTTACTTCAATTTGTTTTGCTTCTTTTTGTACGCTTTGGTTGTTCTCGATTGTGCTTTTTACGGCCTCCATACCACAAATAGCTTCAATTCTTTTTATTCCAGCAGAAATACTTTTATGATTTTTTATTAAGAATAGGCCTATCTCACCAGTGTACGACACGTGCGTACCACAGCATAATTCAGTTGAAATATTGTTTATTTCCACAACTCGCACTTCTTCAGGATAGCTTTTTTCTGTAATAAGGGCTCCTAAATCAATAGCGTTTTCATATGTTGTATTACTTGTTTTAACAGCTAAATTGTCTTGAATAATACCATTAATCTCTAAAATAATTTCATTTAATTGAGCCTTATCTATCAAGTGATTGAGAGAAAAATCCAATCTTAATCCACTTTCTTTTACGCTAGACCCTTTTTGCAATACGCTATTACCAAACTTTTTTCTTAACACTGACAACAAAATATGTGTTGCAGTATGATGTTGTTTCATTCCTTTGCGTCTGTCGACATCTATTGAAGCCACAACTGATTCCCCATTTTGCAGCTTACCTCTCACTGTCTTTCCTATGTGCCATATCTCATTTTTGTGTTTTTGCAAATCATATACCTGAAAACTTCCATACGGACCATTAATAAATCCAGTGTCACTTTTTTGACCTCCAGCTTCTACATAAAAGGGAGTTTTTTCTAATAGGATAAATTCTAAATCATGTTTTTTATCGTAATGCAAGATCTGAGTGTTTATTTCATTATGCTCATATCCGACAAATTCCGATTTTTTGTCTAAAAATGGTATATCATATTTTTGTGATTGAGATACTTCTTTTTGTTTGTCAAGAATATTTTGTATCTTATTTGAATCAAGGGAGATATTTTTTTCTTTTAATATTTCTAGGGCTATATCGTATGGAAAACCATATGTATCATACAATTCAACCACCCTTTGTTCATCTATTTGTCCGGTTTGAATATAGTAATCCAACTTCGCAATCCCAGAATTATATATCTCAGTAAACTGCTTCTTTTCCTGTAGAAAAGTTTCTAAAATTTGAGTTTTGTTTTGGAGTAGGGAAGGGTAGTTGTTTGCCATATTGGTGATTACATAATTTATACAAGTTTCAATAGAATCATTATTTATAGATCTCCTAATTGCTCTTCTCATAATTTTACGTAGAACATACCCAGCTCCGTCAGAAGATGGAAACACCCCGTCGTCTATCAAAAATGTTATAGCTCTACTATGGTCAGCTATGATTCTGTTGGATCTAAAATCATTTTTATCATGTATCATAGAAATCATATTTTTGAAAAATGGTGCGTCGTAGTTATCAGTTACACCACTGCATACAGCCTCGATTCTTTCAAGTCCCATTCCAGTATCAACGCATTTGTTCTCAAGTTTGTGAAGGACACCATTTTTGAGATTATCTGTCATAAAAACCAAATTCCATATTTCGACAAACCTGTTGCCTTCTTGTATGGTTCCATTGATATGTGGGCCATAATCGTAAAAAATTTCAGTGCATAATCCCTGTGGACCTTCTGTTCCTGCAGACCAACTGTTGCTTTTTTCAAGCACTATATGATTTTTATCTAAATTGGGTATTGATTTCCATATAGCTTCTGTTTCGGTATCGTCGGGATGTATAGTGATAAAAAGTCTATCTGCTGGTAATGACAGGCAGTTTGTTAAAAAATCCCATGCCATATGAATAGCTTTTTCTTTAAAATAATCTCCAAATGAGAAATTTCCTAACATTTCAAAAAAAGTATGATGCCTAGGTGTGAATCCAACCTCATCCAAATCATTGTGTTTACCTCCTGCACGCAGACATTTTTGTACATCAGCAATTTTATTAGAGGGTGGCGTCAGTTCTCTAGTAAAAAATCGTTTCATTGGTGCCATTCCAGAATTAATAAATAATAGGCTAGGGTCATTTTGAGGAATAAGAGAGTAAGATGGTAAAATAAGGTGATCGTGCGATCTAAAATAGTTTAGAAATTTATTTCTAATAGTCATAAGGCTATTTTATACATTTTGCTATTTATATCATAGAGGGCTATTGAACAGCTTGTATTGTGATTTTGATTTTTTTACACTCTAGCCATACAAAAACTAATTGTTTCGTATATTGCATCTACAAAAAATTGACACGCCAACGCTAGTAACATGGTTCCAAAAAATACGCTAATTAGTCTCATATAAGTAGGGCTAACGTTGCTGAATAATTTATTACCGAAATTGATTACCAGGTAAGTTGCATACATGGCTACGACGATTCCACATATTACAGGAATCATCTGTGCCATACTACTCTGTTTGAGTATACAAAAAACAGTCGTAAAAACTCCTGGCCCAGCCAATGTTGGAACACCTATAGGGAAAAAGTGCAGATCTGCTTTTGCTTTCTTAGTTTCATCAAGAGAATGACCAACGACGGTTTCATAAGCAGAAGGGCCTATTAATAAGGCTCCTGTAAATTTCATTGCGGCTATTGTAACATTTAGATTATCTAATAAAAATTTTCCAATTATTGCAAAAGCAGCGACAGCAAAAGCAGCGACATACATAGATTTTTTTATGGTTTTGGCTCTTTCCTTTGCTGTCATATGTGTTGTAAAAGAAAGAATGATAAAGACATTCATGATTGAATTAAACATGAAAAATACTTTCATGAAGGTTTGCCAAAAAACTGAAATTGAGATTAACATGCCACAAACTACCAGTTTCTATGCAACTAGTCAATTACATTTTGTGTTTTTATGTGTTGGAGATGAAAAATATACTCAACACAACAGCTAACATCGGTTTCATTGCTAAAACCATAATGACAGCTACATAAAACTACTATCTAAATCGTCTACATCTTCATTTAAATAAGCTACATGTTCATTTTGTACTGCCAACTTAGCCCCCTTCTCAAGTAACAGCTTTACAGTCTCTGTATGTCCCCTTTCGTTTGCCAAGTCCAATGCTGTTTTATCAGGATTATTCTGTACATTAACAGCCATCCTTTTCGGAAACCACATTTTGACATCTTCTATCTTTCGCTCATCTAATGTCCTACCAAGATTAGTCCGCACATTGACATCTGCCCCTTTTTCAAGTAGTAGCTTAACCACTTCTACGTGTTGTTTTCTGTTACCTGCTACATAAATTAGTGCTGTCTTATTCGAATTATTCTTCTGATTAACATTTGCTCCTGCTCTAATTAATGCTTCGATAATTTTTATGTTTATATTATCTCCCAATAACGCCTTCATGAGAGCTGTCTCGTTGAACTTATTTGGCTTGTCTTCAGCACCAGCAGCAACTAATGTTTCTACAATATCTATGTCTTGTCTTCCTGCTGCCAACATTAATGCTGATTCCCAATCTACATCCCGTAAATTAACTGATTCCCCATCTACATCCTCTAAATTAACATCAGCTCCAGCCTTGATTAGTTCTTTTACAATATCCAAGTTCCCACTACCTGACGCATACATTAATGCTGTTTTGCCCTCAGCATCTTGCAAATTAACATCTGCTCCGTTATAAGGTACCTCCACCAACTTATAATTATTGCTTCCAAAGCTAACCACTACAGGTTGCATTCTCAAAGGTCTCGCCTCACGAGGCCACATAGATTTGATGATGCTTAGATGATCTGTAGGTTTATCACTTGTAGGTTCGGATTCTATACCACATATATGTCGCAGTGCAGTGCCTTCATGCCTTCTATTGGCAGGACATTTATTAACTAGAAAATTTACAACCTCTACATGACCGCTTGCTGAAGCATACATTAATGCTGTCTTGCCATCAATATCCTTTTTATTAACATTGGCGTTGTTAATGAGTTTTTTTACGATGTCTAAATGCCCTTTCTTAGAAGCATGCATTAGTGGTGTCATGCGTAGATCCTTATCATTCTCCTCCTGATTCTCCTCCTGATTCTCCTCCTGATCAGGATCACGTAGTAATAATTCTACAGCATCTAAGTGTCCTTGAACCACTGCATAAGACAGTGCATCCATTCCAGCATTATCACGGTGTACAAGATAAGGGCCTGCTTTACGTGCTCCCCATTTCTTATAACGGTCGTAGTATTCATAAAAATCTTCTAACAACATGCGTATAATGCCTGTCTGTCCATTTATCGCTGCCCACATTGTAGTTGATCTGCCATCCCTATCCAGCGCACCTAGGTCACAATAAGTGGAATAGAAGAAATAGTCAAACACGCTTTGATGTCCATTTTTTACGGCACACAATACCGCACATCCAGCCTTTTCATTGAATTCAGTTTGATGTTTATCGAATTCGTATGGAGTGTCAGAAATTGAATATTCATCACTATCCGTTGTATCATCTAAAAACTTTTCTTTATATTTAGCAACTATCACCTTTACTACATCTAAATGTCCTTCCTGCGAAGCATACATTAGTGGTGTCATTTCTTGATTATCCTGCAAATCAAGATTAGCACCATTTTTGAGTAGAAATTCTACGACATTGAGGCTTCCAATTTCTGCAGCATACATTAGCGGTGTCCTTCCACGCTCATCTTGCTTATTGGGATCAGCACCTAAATCAAGTAGTAGACCCAAAGCTTCTGTATTACATCTAATGGTTGCTATCCATAGAGGAGTCATTCCTTTTGCACCAACTAATGTTTGTGAATTGTTACTTGAACCGCTAGCTGGTAGTGGATTTGAATCTATGACACCTGAACTAGTAGATGTTATTGGAGCTGAAGGTATGCTACTTGAATTGCTTGCCATGGCTCGCATGCTAGCAAAAATCCGATCTTCAGTAGACTCAGTGTCTGGTAGCGACTCCATACCTTTCAGATTACTGCCTAGTACCAGACCTAATATGATTATATTTATGTTTCTCATGCATCTTCATAACATATTATTTTTCAAGTGGCAATGTATCATAATTTGTATAATCAAATAATTTTCTGTCCACATTCAATTTAAGTTATATTTTAGTCGTGGTTTGTAATTCTAATTTTAGAAATATAAACACATTTTAATTGTCGAATATTGAATTTTAAATTGATAAGAATTAAAAAACTGAAAGGGGATTAGGAGTCTTTATTTTTATCAATTACATACATTTATAGAAGTGTTTTTTTATAGTTTAGCGAATTTCTTTCTTGGTACGCTATCATTTTTCGACTTGTCTGAAATTACTTTTTCTTGTCTGTATGTTTCTATAGAGCCAGATATCTGTTTGGTTTGTGGTTTTAGGACTAATTTATATCCTCTACCCCAGACTGTTTCTATTTCTGGAGCATTGTCGTAATTGTCTTTAAGTGCTTCTCTTATTTTGGATCTTAACTTACAAACGAATACATCCACAATCTTCTTTGTTGGTTCATCACATTCTGCATCGTACAAATGATCCAAGAAAGCATCTTTGTTCAATATGGCATTTTTACGTCTAGATAGTAATTCTAACATACTATACTCTTTCTTAGTTAGTTGTAGTTCTTCCTCATCTATAAATGCTGTTCTAGCTTGTAAATCTATGGTTAATCTTCCTATTTTGATACAGGATGAAGCGTATCCATTAGATCTTCTGATTAACGCTGTTAGCCTTGCAATTAATTCATTTTTATCAAAAGGCTTAAATAAATAGTCATCTGCTCCGTTCATTAGAGAATTTACCACCTGATTTGTATCAGAAATGCAAGAGAGTACAAGAATTGGAGTTTGAATGTCGCATGTTCTGAGTCTTTCTATAACTTCCTCTCCCTTAACATCAGGTAATGCCATATCCAATATGATTGCATCATATCTAGAGAGCCTAGCAGATTCGAATCCATCAAAACCGCTTGTTTCGTGTTCGCATATCATGCCCTGGGTCTTAAGCATCATAGATATCGCAGTAGCCATGCGATTATCATCTTCTATTAGCAATATTTTCATTCATTCTCCTATCCAAACAATACAAACATTTTTTTTACAAAAAGGTAAAGAAAAAGTAAAAATTCAATTTTTTTTGAAGTTTTTATTATTTGTATTGATTAAACTGAACATTCCAGTACATGTTAAAACAATTTTTTTAAACAGGTAAGTAGATAGAAAAAAATACTAATTATGTATTTACAAAAATTCTATGATTTTTTAACTAACTAGAATGTTTTATTTCTTGACTACTAATGTGATAAATTTACTGGAAAATGATCATCCCAATGCCATTGAAGAGATTTGAACTCTTGACCTCGCCCTTACCAAGGGAGCGCTCTACCCCTGAGCTACAACGGCTTCAATATAATTCATCCATAAAACAGATCAAAAAACAAGTCCTTTTGGCATTTGGGATGTAAATTGGATATGCAATTCTCATTATATGCTTAGATTTTAATTGATTACTTTTACATTTCTAAACATAAGCTAGAACCTCGTAATCCAGCTCCAAAGGCACTGAATAGTACCTTATCTCCAGGTTTCAACTTGTTGTAATAATCATAGAAAGCAAGGGGTACGGATGCTGCAGATGTATTTCCATATTTGTTTCCGTTATACATTACCTTATCGAGAGGGAAATCAGCTTTTTTACATACTGAGTGTATTATTTTGAAATTGGCTTGATGGGGTACGAACCAATCAACGTTATGAACCTTTTCCAATGTTTTGGTTATATCTTGCGAAAAATGGTTTACCGCCTGTATGAATACCTCTTTGCCATCCATATAAATATAACCATTTTTGGTGTGTAGACATTCATTAGATGGGATTGTAACTGATGATCTTAACAGAACATTACCTTTTTTATTATTAATCAAAACAGCTCCTGCTCCATCCCCCAAATAGTACAGCAGTTGATCTGTCTTGCCAATTCAAAAGTTTACTCATTGTTTCTGCACCTACTACTAGTGCTTCTGCATATTCTGAATATTGTGATATATAAAGTAGAGCCAAATCGAGAGCTTGTACAAAACCGTTACATGCATCGTGTATGTCGAAACATGTCACATTGTTATCGGTTAAATGTAGATTTTGGAAAAGATAAGAAGCGCAGGATGGGAATGCGTAATCGGGAGTTGAGGTAGCCACAATTATCATTTTTAGGTTTTTGAATTGCATATTTTTTACTGATGCAAGAGCTAGAGAGTAGGTAGTTTCATCCTTTGCTATGTATCTGGTTTCTATACCAGTTCTAGTATGGATCCACTCATGGCTAGTATCTAAATCTGTTGGCAAATCATTATTATGTAGCTCAAACTTAGGCAGCGCCATACCTACATCACTTATTATCATATTCAAAAATAGTACAGTATTTTATCTGATTTAGATAGTTGATTAGTTTGGAAAGTGCCTTTTATGTATAAATGTTTCTTAATTTAGATATTGCACTTTTTTTAAATAATATGCAATGTAAGTGTATGAGAAATGTAAATGTAATCCTATTGGGTTTGATCCTGAGCAGTAATGTAAACTGTGTTTGGAAGCAGTTATTATCTAAATTTTCAGGCAATGTGGATGTAGTCAAAAATGTGCTTGAGTATTATAGAGATGATCGTACTTCGCTAGCATTAATCTATGCCGCAAAATGTGGATATGCAGATGATATAGAAACTTTAATTGAGTTGGGCGCAAATCTTGATTTTCAGTATAAAGGTAGAGAAACAGCTATGATGTGTGCTTTAAAATCTGAGCATGTGGGTGTTGTATACAAATTAATAAAGGCTGGAGCTAAGTTTGATAAAAAGTTACATGGTGAAGGACAACTGATGTTAGCAGCAAAACAAGGAAATGTCGACTTTGTCAACTTACTAATTGAAGGTGGAGTAGATGTTAATGCGGTAAATGTGGCAAAGCATGACCGTTATAGATCTAGTTCGTATACGGCATTGATACTAGCATCATCACATGGGCATGTTGATGTTGTGGAAGCACTAATCAAAAACAAGGCTAATCTTGATTTTCAGGACCAAAATAACAAGACAGCTATGATATATGCTGCAGAGAAGGGATATATCGCTATTGTAGAACAATTGATTAAAAATGGGGCTAATCTTGAGTTTCATGACAAAAGGTACAAGACGGCTATGATATATGCTGCAGAGAAGGGATATATCGCTATTGTAGAACAATTGATCAAAGCAGGAGCCAACTTTGAACAAAGTGAGGAAGGAACACCTCTAATGTCCGCAGCACAACATGGACGCACAGATGTTGTAAACTTGCTTATTGAAAATGGAGCTAAGGTTTATAGAGAAGGGTCTGACCAGAATGTGCTATCAGTTGCAGTAGAAAATGGTCATACAGAACTAGTAAAATCCTTGATTGATAAGCGACTTTATTATCTAGTTAATTATGAATGCGGATATTATACTAATACTACAGCACTAAAATTGGCAGCGCAAAAGGGGTATTTGGATATCGCAAAAATGTTAATTGCAGTTGGAGCCGATATGGAGGATGTTGAACGAGAGTGTGGGAATGAAGATATGAGAAATCTCATTAAGTCTTGTTCTTTTGAATTGGCAAGGCATACGTATGATAATGGAAACAGTAGATCAGAATCTAATGATATAAATAAGAGAGTTCTATTATATGCTTTGACAAAGGGACATGCAGATGTTATCAAAACCCTGATTAATGATACGAATAAATATTGGATGTGGTTGAAAGCATTAGATCCAAAATATGAAAACTTATCTATTTTAAGTGCACTTGTCGATGCAAAAGCTTATTTTGATTGTAATGACAACACTTTGTTACCATCGTTGATATTGGGTTCTTTCCATGGACACTTGGATGTTGTTAAAGAAGTTATTTTGAGAAACAGAGATCGCGACAATATATTGGAAGAGTTAAGCTATGAGCCACGTTTTGGAAGAGACAAGTATTGTAGTAGTCATGCTTACGGTTGGCGTTTTGAAGATGATACTTACTCAATCACCGGATATTTGGGATTGTTATGTAAAAAAGTGGACATTGGCTTAAAAATGGCAATTAAGGCTAGAGTATCCGCAGAAATGGCTTTAGTGTTAGCATCAGAAAGTGGACATACAGATGTTGTTAAAGAGTTAATTGCTGCTGGAAAGGGATCACACATGGATTTTATGATGGATATGCTTAATGCAGTATCTAGTGGGAATGCTTATGCTGAATCTTATTATATTAAACGTATCGATTTGGCATTAATATGTGCAGCAAAAAATGGACATGTAGATGTTGTAAATGAATTAATTGCTGCTGGAGCAAAGGTTGATTCGATTCATGAAGGATATACACCACTTGCATTTGCATCAAAAGATGGACATATAGAAGTTGTGAAAGCCTTGATTGCTGCTGGTGCTGATCTTAAGCGAGACAAAGATGGATATGCATGGACCGCTCTAATGCAGGCATTGTGTAGTGGGGATATAGATGTTGTTAAAGTTCTCATTGCTGCTAATGCTGTGAATAGGCAAGACAAAGATGGAAGGACAGCTCTAATGTATGCAGCAGAAAATGGACATGTAGCGGTTGTTAAAGCTCTTATTGCTGCTGGAGCAAAGGTTGATTCGATCCATAAAGGATATACACTACTCACATTTGCGTCAAAAGATGGACATATAGAGATTGTTAAAGCATTAATTGCTGCTGGTGCTGATCTTAATATGAAAGACAAAGGTGAATGGACTGCTCTAACTGGGGCATCATGCAATGGGCATGTAGATATTGTAAAATCTCTTATTGACGCTAAAGCTGAGCTTAATATGCAAGACGAAGATGGAAGGACTGCTCTAATGTATGCAGCAGAAAATGGACATATAGAGGTTGTCAAAGCTCTTATTGACGCTAAAGCTGAACTTAATACGCAAGGCAAAAATGGGGCGACAGCTCTAATGTATGCAGCAGAAGATGGACATATAGAGGTTGTCAAAGCTCTTATTGACTCTAAAGCTGATCTTAATATGCAAGACGAAGGTGAGTGGACAGCTCTAATTTGTGCATCATGCAATGGGCATGTAGATATTGTAAAAGCTCTTATTGCCGCTAATGCTGATCTTAATATGCAAGACGAAGGTGGATGGACAGCTCTAATGTGTGCAGCAGAAAATGGACATGTAGAGGTTGTTAAAGCTCTTATTGCCGCTAATGCTGATCTTAATATGCAAGATAAAGAAGGAAAGACTGCTCTAATGTGTGCAGCAGAAAATGGACATGTAGAGGTTGTAAAAGCATTAGAGCAAGCTGATAAAGAAAAAAAACAAGCCAGTACAAAAAACGACAATCCTATATCTATGGAAAGATAAGCTGTTAGTAAAAAAAGTATGGTCAAAAAGAATCACAAAAATACAAACTGATTTTCTCCACACCCGTCTTAATCTAGACAAAACCCTCACCTACGTTTTAAAACATAAAGATTCTGAAGTGTTCACAACTGTTGTACTTCTATACTTTCAATAATATTGATGTGAGGTCTCGATTTCTCTCATCTACATGAACATTATTTATTACTAGGTATTGAGAAGTCGGTTTCGCACAGGCTTTGTTTTAAGTAATTATATTTTTGAGAGAATTTATACATCGTTCTTAATGCGCTTACTAAGCTAGGTACTTGCGATGAGCCATGGGCTTTGATGCATAGTTTTCTTATTCCTAATAGTATTGCTCCGTTGTATTTGTCGGCACTATCCAAAAATAGTGACATTAACTTTCTCATTATCCAATATTTCGTCAACTTACCTATGATAAATCTTGATGTTCCTTCGCAAGCTTTGGAAATGCAATTACCTGAAAATCCATCCGTAACGATTACATCTGCTGCACAAGTAAAGATTTTGTCGGCATCTATAAATCCTTCAAAGTTTTGTTTAAATTTAGAGTTTTGAAATAGACTATAAGCCTGTCGTAGAGCCAAAGGCCCCTTTGTTGCTTCATGTCCAACATTGATTAAACTTATTTTTGCATCATCTTTTCCTAATGCTTTAGCAAAATTCTGTCCTAAAAGTCCAAATTGGTATAAATCTTCGCCAGAACATTCCAAATTTGCACCTATGTCAGTTAAAATTTTATGTCCGCCATTTGCAGATGGTATGACTACAGCTAATGGAAGGCGAGATAAATTATCAAAAGTACCTAAAATTTTTTTTGCTAAAAGAAAGTAGGGGGCTGTGTGCCCTACGGTAAATACGGCGTCAGATTCATTTTGTGCAACAGATTGAATGGCCATGTACATACTCGTAGATTTATAATTCTTTAAAGTGTCATAAATAGACAAGTCAGCACTAATGTAGGACGAAGATCTGTAGAATTTTACTCTAGCATCATTCTTAAAATGACTACCTACATCTACAGAATCGGTTATAAATAAATTGACTTTTAAATCTGAAAATTCATCGAGTACTTTCTTTACGGCCTGAAATACAACATCAGTTCCATGGTCCCCGCCCATACAATCTATTGCAAACGTACTCATTTTTTGATTATTTGCATTCCCTTGTACATTCCACAAGAATCGCACAGGTTATGATTCAATTTCCAAGCTCCACAAGTGCAAAGCACTGTATGCGGTAGTTTAACCCTAGTTGCTGAATGTCTATTTCTTCTTCTTGATATAGAAACTCTCTTTTTTTGTACTGCCATCTAATTCCTCCGAAAACAATAAAACGTAATTTAAATCTACCATTTTTATTTGGTTTCATCAATAGTATCAAGAAGTTTTAAGTAAATTGTTAATGCATTTTTAGAAAAATTAAAGTATGAGTTTGTCTGATGTGTTGTTGAATCAACAAAGTATGAGTACGATAGTATGCTTTGTCAGAATTTATTATTCCGATATAAGGCGAAAATCAATCAATGAGTATATCGGTATCTTCTTCAAGATTTTCAATGTTTAAATCTTGTTTTTCCTCAGGTTTGCCTAATATAGTTGCGTAAACGAATATTGCTGGGTCTTTACTTCTAAGTTCAAACATAGCATATTTCACGGTCTTTCTTATCACACTTACCAGTGTTTTCTGAACTTGCTTATCATTATGACTTAGAGCTATAACAACACTTTTAATCCTTTGTCTTATTTTTTGTTTAATAGGATCTTCTTTTTCACATATTCCACAAAAGCTAGTTACTAACTTGAATTTTCCATCGCTTTCTACAACGATACTAACGAAAATACAACCATTTTCTAACCACCTACGTTCCAATATTGTACGACCTGTGTATGGAATGATAGCCTTACCATCCAATACTGACTTTGATACCTCAATATGATCTACTATTTTAATTTCATGAGGCGAAATCTTAACTATATCACCATTACTTGGAACTAAGGATTTAATCTTTAAGCTATGTAAAAGATCTGCATGGGCATTTTGATGGATCCTTTCTCCATGTACTGGTATGGAGAATTTAGGTCTAATCATAGAGTAAAATTCTCTTAGATCATTTCGTACAGGGTGACCAGATGCATGTATAGGATGCTCTTCAGAGTAGGTGATTACGTTAATGTCGTTTTTAGCAAAATTGTTTAACATTTCAGCTACTTCCCTCTCTCTTCCAATAATGGTTTTTGCTGACACTATGACTGTATCTCCGGCTTCTAATTTTACTCTTGGGTGATCATGTTCAGACATACGTTTCAATCCAGAGTTGATCTCACCTTGAGATCCAGTACATATGAACAAGATTTCATTCCTATTTGTAGTATTTCCATCCTTCTCACTCAAAAATTCTGGTAAATTTTGGAAATATCCATGTTCAGATGCAGCTTCTTTGATTTTATGCATTGATCTACCAACTAGGGCTACTTTTCTATGGTGTTTTTTAGCTAATCTAGCACATGAATCTATTCTTGCTATATTTGAAGAAAAACATCCAATAACTATTCTATTTCCTTTTATTTTAGAAATTACTTTGTCTAATTCATTTTTTACATCTGTTTCAGAAAATTGAGATGCTTCTGATATGGCATTTGTAGAATCACATACAGCCAATAAAATTTTGTCTTCAGCAGCTTTTTTAAGTGAATCGTAATCAGTAGCATTATCTAGTACAGGAGTGGTATCAAATTTCCAATCACCTGTATGCATGATATTTCCTAGCGGTGTTTTAATGTATACCATTGAACTTTCAGGAATAGAGTGTGTTACATTTATTAATTTGATTTTAAATGGATCTAGGGAAAATTCTTTTCCTATTTCCACAGTATGCAGTTTTGCCTTCACCTTATTCTCAAGTAATTTGTTTTTAATTAGGGAAGAGGTAAAAGGTCCAGCATAGATAGGCGTCCTAATTTCTTTAATTAAATATGGTATTGCCCCTATATGGTCTTCATGACCGTGTGTGATGATCAATCCCAGAATATCTTTTGGATCAAGAGTTTTGATAAAGCTTATATCTGGAAGAATAACATTAGATCCAGGCAACTCCTCGAAACTCATACCCAAATCTACTAAAATCCACTTTCCATTACAGTGGTACAAATTTAAATTTATACCAAATTCACCAGAACCACCTAAAGGCAGAAAATAGAGAGAATGTAAGTCGAAATCTACAGACTTCACTACAGCTTCTGATTCAATCTTTTTGTCATGTAGAAGATTATTTATTTGATTTCTATTCATTGTTTAACTCCTTTGTAAATCATTTAAAAGATTTATATCAACATTTACTGATTGTAATTTTTCAAGAATATTTTCATATCCTCTTGAAATAAAATGAATGTTTCCTATTTTAGATTGTCCTTGTGCCACACAGCCTGCTAGAAGATAAGCGATTCCAGATCTTAAATTTTCAGAGAGAACCATTTGGCTAGGAGCTACGAGCTGAGTAGGACCAACTATAAATGCACTATGGTAGTAATTTTTATATGAAAACTTACATTCATTGCCTATGCATCCAGTAGTGAGTTCCGCTTTCACTCCAAAGTTTTTTAAGTTAGCTAAATGGGACAATCTCTCATTAAATATTGTTTCATGTATTGCGCTAATTCCTGAAGCTTGAGTCATCATTAGTGTTATAAGCGGCTGATAATCAGTAGAAAAAACAGGATAAGGCCCGCATTCTACTAATATACTCTTCAATGGTTCTTGTCTGAAAAATCTAATTCCACGTTGTGTCATGGAAAACCCACCACCCATTCTTTGGTAAATTCCCAAAAAAGTTATTAAATGGTCTGGTATGACATCTTCAACTTCTATGTCTCCATCACTACACGCTGCCAGTACGGCCCAAGATGCAGCTTCTATTCTATCGTTAATTATTTTATATCGTGATCCATGAAGCTTTTTTACTCCTTCGATATAAATCGTTTTCTCGTCAATCCAGTGTATCCTTGATCCCATTCTTTGCATAAAACTGATCAAACACGAAATTTCAGGTTCCTGAGCTGCATTTTGAATAATTGAAGTTCCCTCTGCCAATGCACAAAGCATGATTGCAAATTCAGTAGCTCCTACAGATGGGAATTTCAAATGAATCTTTTGTCCTTTGAGAGGCTTAATTTTTTTTACGTGATATAAGAATTCAGACTCTTCAATTTCTATATTGAATTGCTTTAAAATCTCAAAGAAAAAATTGACTGATCTGGTTCCAAATTTACATCCATCCATTTTTGGTACAGAAACCAGATCATTTCTCAAAAGCAGTGCAGGAATAAGCAACATAGTTAAGCGTCCGTAAATAATCCCATCTTCATGATCAATATTAAACTTAGACATAGTTTTTGGATTTATTGACATTGTACCACCACTAAAATCCCACTCAACCCCAATTTTGGTTAACATCTTCTTTAATGTAAGCACATCCCCTATGTTAGGAACATTTTCTAAAACAGAAATTTCATCAGATAGTAAGGAGGCTATTATTACTTTAGTAGCCAAATTCTTTGCTCCGCCACACCTTATTTTACCTCTAAAGTTGTATCCCCCATTTACTTGATAAAAATCCACAACTTAGATTACTACAATTTTAAAAATTTTAGTATAAGATAATAGTATGTTTTGTAGATTAAAAATTTTAAGAAATGTATTTATTTTTTTGATATCTGTTCTTTCTGTGTGGTATGCCATTTATAGTTATGATTATAAATATATGCTAACGAATGAAAATGGGTCTATTGCAACCAATTTTAAAGATAACGCTGTCATTTTATTTACACAATTTAATCAGGAAGATATCGAGTCTTTGAAAAAGAATAATACGGCGGCTGTTTTGTTTGGACAGGGCTCTTCTTTGATCAAACAAGCAAAAGTACGTACTATAGTGATTTTGCATCCTGTATACCAAAAAGAGCAAATAGCAGATGAGCATTTAAAGGCTTGGTTTAATAATTTTAAAAGAAAGTTTTCTTTTGACGTAGAATTTTTTATAGATCATAAAGGTGTGTTTTCCAAAAAATTTAAGGTTAAGGAGTTTCCCACATCGGTTTTGTTCAAGAGCGGTATTCCAGTTCATAAAGTAACTGATTACATGTTTCAATGGAGCACTGTGGATTCCGCAATATTATTGTTCAATAAACTAGGCGTCACCATAGGCATATGAAGAAAATAGGGCATGCTATTTCTTCGTCAGGTTTATGCAGTCGTAGGCATGCTGAAGGTTTGGTACTATCTGGCAAAGTTAGTGTCAATGGGTCTATCATACTATCTTGTGCTTCCAGGGTAGATAATAGCGATGAAATCAAAGTAGATGGGAAGTTATTAAAAACGCAGAATCCTAAAATCATACTTTTTCATAAGCCAATAAAATGTCTGACGAGTCATAAGTCACAAAATGGGTATAGGACTATATTTGATTTGATAAAAAATAAATCTTATTTGACTTTTTTAGGTAGGTTGGATTATATGTCAGAAGGGCTAGTAGTACTGACCAATGATACATCGTTAGTCAGTAAGTTTTCATCTGAAAAATATGAACGCATTTATGAAATTTTTACAGATTCAATCTCTCATGATTTTATTAATTGTTTGAAGAAGCCAGTTTTAGATAATTTTGTTCTAAAGCCAATACGTTTGATTAGTAAGAAAAAAATAGTTGGATGCTACAAACTGGTCTTAGCTTTACGACAAGGTGTAAATAGAGAAATAAGAAAATTATGTAATGTATATGGCATGTCAGTTTTGAAATTGAAAAAAATTCAACATGGTCCATTTAAATTAGAAAATTTAAAACCTTGTGAGAGTAAAGAGCTTGAAAATATCTATTGATTTTAACTATGGATTTTTGCGAAAGTAAAACCTCTTCGTAATAATTAAATTAAATAACGCGAAGGTAGTTATAATTTACTAATCGATTATTGTATTGCAATTTTTTGTTTAAACTGGGCTTATGCCAGTTTTCAGTGATTTATCACCAAAACTTAAGTTTTTTCACTGCTGACTTAGCAGTACTTGCAGCTTTTTTAGCAACAGGTGCAACAGTTTTAGCAGCTTGCTTACCTACAGAAATTCCCTTAGCAAATCCTGCCTTAGCTCCTTCTGTAAATTTCTTAATGTCTTCCTCGTTTTCTTTATAAATTTTCATCCCCTGGTCATACACTTTTTTTCCGGTGTTGTAAGCCTGTTGAGCCTTTTCTGCTTTTTCTTTTACATCTCCAGCAAGTTTGTCAGCTTTTTGCGCATATTCTGCACCTTTAGCAACTAACTTATCTGTTCTTTCGGATCCTATTACTTTGTTAGCAAAGTTACGTGCATCTTGCGCCTCTTTGCTATTTGTGAAAGCGGATGCTTTTTCCTTAGCTTTTTGGTATGAGTCGTATGCATTGTCAACTTTGGATTTTTCTTGCCCTTCATCATACTGACTTTGCTTAGCAGTTAGTCCTGCTGATACAAAAATTGAAAATAAGATTAATGATTTATTCATCTTAAGTTGTCCTCCTAAATCAATAGTTATATATATAAATTAATACTAAGTAAAACTAAACAATAAATATAATCTTATTTTCTATAAAGTAACTATTTATTTAATGAGGAAAATGCATGTATGTCCTGATATTTCTTTTGAACTTCGCTTTTTTGTCTGATATAAATAATGCTGATATGGTGATGAAAGATATTAACAATGATGTTCCTCCATGACTTATAAATGGGAGAGTCAAGCCTTTTGTAGGTATAAGCCACAATGATGAGGCTATGTTAATCCATGCCTGTATCAGTATTAATGAGGTGCAGCTCGTGTTTATATAATAATCTTCGGTTCCAGCTAATTTTACATTGCAGTTAAATGAGATCAT
This sequence comes from Alphaproteobacteria bacterium, assembly GCA_023898705.1. Taxonomy (GTDB): domain Bacteria; phylum Pseudomonadota; class Alphaproteobacteria; order CAJXXZ01; family 1604HC. Next base: position 8,670 of record CP060235.1, on the reverse strand, counting down.
AGCTAAAAATATGAAAGTACAAATAACGTAAGCGCATCCTATAAACCCCAATTCTTCAGCTATGACAGCAAAAATAAAATCAGAAAATGAATCTGGCAAATAATTTTTGATAGTTCCTTTTCCTATACCTTTACCTAATAATTTACCTGAACTTATCGCTTTGACTGATAATAAGCCTTGATATCCACCACTCAATGCCAAATTTTTACCGTAAACAAAATTGTGTATCCTATTTTGTACGTGAGGCAAAAAATAGTATGATAATACTATAGCTGTTGCTGCTGTTATTATAAGAAAAAATAAGTATCGCCCATCGAGTTCAGATATAAATAGTTGTATAGACATTATGGATAGTAATAGGATAGACGATCCAAAGTCTGGTTGTTTAAGCAACAGTATAATAGATATAAAATATATGAAAAAGAATGCGAGATACCTTTTTCGATATAAGTAATGTGAAGATAAGATTACTATAGATGTCTTTAGTAGTTCAGAAGGTTGGATAGACATACCTCCTATTGATATCCACCTTTTTGAACCTTTAATCATAGTGCCTTTCAGATTTGTATATAACAGAAATAATATGGCCATAATGAAAAGTACTTTTGATATTTTAATTAAAAATTCGTTGTTTTTAGAATGTAGGTATACTACCATCGACATACCTATAATCCACAAAAATATATGTCTTGAGATTGGCACATTAACATAGGCTGCCATACAAAATGAACTTATAAGAAAAAAATTTAACATACAAAAGAGTAATTTTTTGTTTAATAATGTTATCGATCTTAGTATCACCATATCATGATTCTAAATTTAAATAACAAATAAAATAAGCTTTAAATTGAAGATATTTTAACTGCAATATCAAATTGACATTAAATTAATTTTTGAAATTTACAATATTCATATGAAAAAAGTAACAAGTTTATTATGTATGTTTTGCGCTGCGTTGACATGTGAATCTGTTGAGATTTTAACGAATGTTGGTGCTGATTTAGATGAGGTAGCGCTAAAGCAGTTAGAAGATGACAAAGTGCAGTTAGAAAGAGAAATTTTTATAAAAATAAAAAATTTTTATACAGAAGAGAAAGATTTTTTGTCTCAATTGAGAAGCTCAGGTCGATCTTTAGTTGGATTTTTAGTAAAAGCAAATGATGATGACGCGAAATATATTTATGTAGGAAATGATAATAGCTATTCTTTTGTATATAATGATACCTTTAAAGTTCAAAAAATAGATGATAAAGAGTTCACTATGTTTGATGAGAAGATGTTACTCTCCACTGCGATTACAATTCCTTCCGTATATAAGGAGTTTTATGCTTGGTCTTTTGAACAGGTTAACAATAACAATGTTGAAAATGCTACAATAAATTCCTTTTTAGGAACTTCTGTTTTAGTTGATCTTGCTAGAGAAATTGAAAATAGAAGTAGTGATGAATTTGATACAAATAACTATGCTGTAGTTGGAGATTATAGTGCAGCTCTAAACTTTCTACTTTCTTATGTAGGACGTGAAGATGAGGATTTTTACCTAGAAGTTGGAGAAGCAAATAATGGAAATCCAGCCAAGCTAGGAGACAAAGATTATGTCAAGGCTATGGTACTATATAACCTGTTTTATGCTCAAGCTGTTCAGATAATTAAGCATAACAATTCTGGTGTTGATGTAAATCTTTATAGTTCAGCGATTGATAGGTTTAATCAAGCTAAAATTTCAAATACAGAATATGATGGTATACAGTTAGAGGAACTTAAGGTTAATGGGAAGTATCTATTTTCTACAGATCAGAGGAGGCTGTTGTCAGATGATAATCTTACTTTGAATGAAATTACTATAGCACAAGCAATGTGGATTAATATGATCGAGCTAGTGAGTTTCTTTAGGGGTACTGATGAAAATGATACTGTAGGTTTGGATATATATCAGGCAGTATATAACCTTGGTATTCAAAACAAGCCACCTAAAAATACCTTGATATAAAATTTAATAAAAGTTTTGAAATATGGGGATGAGAGGTTTTACAATAACTTTGTGTCTCAATACGAAAATATACTAAAAGAAATTTATGAATTAGGAAATCAATTTGTTGAACAAGAAATTGATAAGCACAATTGGGATATACATGCTCGAGAAAATCAAAAAATTCCTCATAGTAAGTGGTTTATATGGCTTATTATGGCAGGCCGTGGATTTGGCAAAACAAGAACTGGCTCTGAATCTATCAAGCGGTTTGTTGAGTTAGGTTATAAAAATATCTGTTTATTAGGAAAAACTAAGGAAGAAGTACGAAAAGTTATGATAGAAGGAGAAAGTGGAATTTTATCAGTTTATCCAAATGGTTTGCAACCTACTTTTTGTTCAAGTAAAGGCGTCTTGACATGGCAAAATGGTGCCAAAGCTCAAATACACAGTTCAGATTCTTATGAAAGTCTCAGAGGACCTCAATTTGATTTAGCGTGGGTTGATGAGTTAGCTAAATTTTCTAATGTTTCAGAAGTCTGGGATCAGCTTATGATGACTATGAGATTAGGTATTCCAAAAGTTATAGTAACTACTACTCCTAAACCTATTCAACTACTTTATAAACTACAGAAAGATGCAAATACTATTTGTACTTTTGGGTCTACGTTAGACAATTCAGAGAATTTATCGAGTGATTATCTAAATTACATACAAACACAATATGGGAATACTCAATTTGGAGATCAGGAGATTTGTGGTAAATTGTTGGAACACGTTTCGTTGTGGTCAGAAAAAAATATTGTATACAAGCAAATCGATATTGCAAAAGTAGCCAATATTATTATTGCCGTTGATCCAGCAATTACAACTAATGCTAATAGTGATGAAACTGGAATACTCGTACTTGGGAAAGTAGACGATATATTTTATGTTTTAGAAGATGCCAGCGGGAAATTAAGTAATTGGCCTGAAGTCTGTAGTATATTATGTAAAAAGTACAAAACCAATAAAATAGTAGCTGAGATTAATCAAGGTGGAGATATGGTAGAAAGTTTAGTTAAGATACATAATCCATACGTGAAATTTGTCGGGATTAGATCTATGCATAGTAAAGTGCTGAGAGCGCAACCAGTCGTATGTTTATATGATCAAAAAAAGGTTTATCATATTCAATGTTTTCATGATTTAGAAAAACAAATGATTGAATTTCCTAATACTCCCAAATCTCCGGATAGAGTTGATGCCTTAGTTATTGGTATCAATTATCTAAAAGCTAATAATAGAGAATTTAAATGTTACATTGTTTAATTTGTTATATCAACTATGTAGAATAGATTTTTAACTGAATTATTAATTTGGTACCGTTTTTACAAAAAGTTGTTTTTTTTCTTCTTTATGTTAGAATTGGACATGGCTAAGTCTGTTAATATGGTAGTTTTGATCGGCAATTTGGGGAATGATCCTGAAGTTGTCGAAGCTCAACATGGTAAGATAGCGAAGTTTTCGCTTGCTACTTCCGAAGAGTGGGTTAATAAGGAATCAGAGAAAAAATTTTCTAGGACTGATTGGCATAAGATAGTTGTCTTTAATCCTAAATTAATTTCAGTGGTAGAAAATTTCTTAAAAAAAGGAGCTTCAATATACGTTAGAGGTCGTCTAAGAACAAATTCATGGGTCGAGAATGATGGAACTAAAAGAAGCTCAGTAGAAATTGAGATGTTAGAGATGACTATGCTCGGAACCAAGTATGACAGAGAGGAACATGCTGACGGTGGTTATAAATCTGCAGATAATGATTTCTCGCAAAATTCTTCGTACAATCAGTCTTCAGATTTTGATTTTTCAAATGGCAAGTCTTCAGATAACAACTCTTCTTTCAGTGACGAAATACCATTTTGATTTAGAAACGTGTTTCTGTTCTTGGAATGGTTAATTAGTTTGCTTTTTGTGTTGCAGAGATTGTCTTATCATGAAGAATTTTTTTACACCTAGCAGTTTGAATTAGACTTCAAAAATTAAAAATTTTGTTTATAAGACGAGAATATCACATGACCTGATGGTCTAAGTTGTTTTTTTTATGCTTTCTCAGGGTGATGCAACGATTTCTCTACGGCTTAGTGCGTTTAACTTTTTCTCTTCGTTACTGTTTTTTGGGGTAGAGAAATTTTCAGCCTCTGATTCTGTATTTTCATTTATCTTACTAATATTAGCTAGTTTGCTAGTTAAGATTTTAGCTGAATTAACGTCTTCACACTCTTTAACATAATCTAATGCTGTTTTGCCGCTGTTATCCTCTTCGTCTAATTTTGCACCATTTGCAATTAAGAGGTCTATAGCCTCTACATATTTATTGCAAGATATGTCCGATTCCACATTTGATTTAGCTTCTTGAGAGCAATAATAACTTGCCAATTCAACAGCATGAATTAGGGCTGTCTTCCCATCTTCATCCTTTTTATCCAAATTAGCACCACATTTGATTAAAATCTTAACAATGTCTATATATCCCTTATCTAATGCATTAATCAAAGCCGTCTTACCTTCTTCATTTGTTGCGTCTATCTCAGGGTCTTTGTCAATTAAGATTTCGACTATTTGTTGATGACCTGATTCTGCTGCTACTATTAATGGAGTTGAGTCAGATCCTATATTAACATCAGCCCCACTAGTAATTAATGATTCGACGATATTAGCATGTCCTTCTAGGGAAGCATACATCAGTGCCATTGCGCCATCAAGGTTCATATTAACATCAGCTCCACTTTTGATTAATGAGTTGACAATATCAGCATGTCCTTCTAATGAAGCATACATCAGTGCTGTCAGTTCACTCCCACGAATATTGATGATTGCTTCATCAATAACATCAACAGTGATTTTGCTTTGGAGTAACATGTCTAAAATTTTAACGTTGCCTACCTTTACAGCATATATCAATGTTGTATATCCACTCGTGTCGACGTTATTAACATCAGCTCCTTTTTCAATGAAAGTCTTAACAAGAGCTTCATTATTACTTTCTATTGCATACATTAGTGCTGTTTTGTCATGACTATCTTTTGCATCTATCTCAGCTCCACTTTCTATTAAGATATTAGCAATCTCGACGAGGCCATTTTTTGATGCATACATCAGTGGTGTACGTTCATCTTGATCACAACAATCAAAATCAGCTCCTTTTTCTAGAAGAGCTTTAACAAGACCTATGGAAACATCTTTAGTGTTTATGGCATGAATTAAGGCTGTTTTTGCTTCGTTATCCTCTTGGTCTAACGTAGCTCCCTTTTGAACTAGGAGCTCAACAATATCAGCATATCCATTTGCCACCGCATATATTAGAGCTGTACATCCAGAGCTATTTTTTTCATTAACTTGAGCTCCATTTGCAATTAAAATATTGATAATATCAATCTTCCTATTTTGTGCTGCAGCCATCAGAGCTGTAAGTTGTAATTCAGCGACATCATTGCGAGATATATTTGCAATGATTGTTTGTCTCATATTAATTGCACTGCCACTTTTGATTAAGAGATTAACCAAATCAACACATCCATTTTCTGATGCATACACTATTGCTGTTTTGTTGAACCCATCAATTGTATTAACGTGAGTTCCCGCTACAATTAAGGCCTCAGCAACATTAACATGTTTATGTCGTGCTGCATGGATCAATGGCGTACGTCCGAATCCATCACCCATATTAACATCAGCGCCTCTTGAAATTAACGTGTTGGCTATGTCAACATGTCCACTGTGTGCTGCATACGCCAGAGCTGTACATCTGAACCCTTCATCAACCACATCAATATTAACTCCGTCTTGAATTAATAACTCTATATTTTTCAAATCACCTGTTTTTGCAGCTGTCATTAGTTGTTTTGTGGATAAGTAGCTTTCAGTTTGCGTGTTTGTTGTTGGATATTGCGTGATATGCATACCACTAATGTGACTATTTGACTGATAAAGCGTTGCTTTAGCCGTTGCAAGTTTGCCTATTTCCCATCTCTGTAGCTTACTATTAGTTTTAAATACAGCCAAGAATTTGCACATTTCTTGAGATAGGCTATCTAGTTTTTTGCTATCAGAAAAAAGTTTATCAATTACTTCAGCGCATTGATCGCAATTGGTGTGAACAAACTGTCTATCTTCATCATCTAATAGTTCATCCCAGTTAAGTATAGTGAGAATTTGGGACATGAATAAACTGTTGACTTCACTAATGTCAAATGGAGATTTACCATCCCCTAAATGCAAAAAGGGTTTTTGAGATTTGAGAATTGATTTGTGAATAATAAGATAATTTCCATCAATTTTTGAATTTGCCAATTGGGCTAGCCCCTCAGCCACGAAAATTGTATTATCTTTTGTGATGACGCACCAGTTTGGCCCTATTTGTTTAGCATAGCCTACGATTTCCACGCCATCTATTTTTCTATTCTTATTTAATTCTGCTCTCCAAATATTTCGTTCATCAGCAATGAATCTCTCAGCTAAATTAGTAAAATTGCTTGCCAACGTCTCATGAATCTTATCCGATTTGATTACTTGCGCTAATATTACACATAAAATTGGATTTATTTTCCACATAAGTTAAGAATATATTAATTATAATTAAAATCAACACTAAGTTACATTTTGCATGAGAAATAACAGCACAATTTATAAAATACGTCAAAATGAATGAAAGTTCGGTGAATGGTTAATAAAATTATCCGTATTTAGATCTAAAAAGTTGCTTAAAATGTATGCGTGATTGCTTTATATGAATAAAAGTTTATAATTTGTTTAATGAATTCTTCCAATGATAAAATAGATTTAAGTGTGAAAGAGCCTGGCGGTGATTACTTGCAGTGCGATGGTAGCTTTATAAGGTCTGATGATACAATTTTTGAAAATGAGTTGAAGTGGTCTTATTTGGATTATGCGATGAGTGTCATATCTAGTAGAGCTGTTCCTGATGCATATGATGGATTAAAGCCAGTGCAAAGACGTATCTTGTTTTCTATGATTGAAACTAATTGTGTTCCAGAACAGCCTCATAAGAAGTCTGCTCGTATCGTTGGTGATGTGTTAGGTAAGTATCACCCTCACGGTGATGGAGCTATTTATGATGCGATGGCTAGAATGGCTCAGGATTTTTCACTCTATATTCCTCTTATAGATGGTCAAGGAAACTTTGGATCTATTGATGGTGACAAACCTGCTTCTATGCGTTATACAGAGGCTCGATTGGCCAAAATTACAAAATATTTATTGGAAGATTACGATAAAGATACTGTGAATATGTCTCCTAACTATGATGGAACGTTGGAAGTTCCTGATGTATTGCCTGTACGTTTTCCTAATTTGCTAGTGAATGGAACTAATGGTATTGCAGTTGGTGTTTCTACTTTAATACCTACTCATAACCTGTCTGAGGTTATCGATGCAACTTGTGCTCTGATAGATAATCCACATTTGTCTTCGATTGATTTAATGGAGTATCTTCCAGCTCCGGATTTTCCTTTAGGAGGAGTGATTTTTAGAGGTAGCGGGTTAGTAGATGTTTATACTAAGGGTAAGGGTAGTTTTATTGCAAGAGGGCAGATACATGAAGAACAAATTGGAGGAAGAAACGCTTTAGTAATCACTTCAATGCCTTATCAAGTTAGTAAAGAAAGTTTGCTTGAAAAATTTGAAGATCTGATGCAGACTGATGTTTTGAATCAAATCCATATATTTCGTGATGAATCTAACAGAGACGGTATGAGGTTGGTTCTAGAACTGAAAAAAGATGCAGATCCTGATATGATAATAAATAGGATTTATAAGTTTACGGCGATGCAGTCTAGTATTCACGTTAACATGCTTGCATTACATAAAAACAAACCTATCAAGTTGAATTTAAGAAGTGCTTTGTCGGTATTTTTGGATAGTAGGGAAGAGGTGTTAATTAGGCAAACCAGATTTTTCTTGCATAACGATAGGGTTAGAGCTCATGTTTTATGGGGATTGTCTTTAGCCGTAAAAAAGTTAGACGAAGTGATACATTGCATTAAAAGTTCTCAAAACACTCAGGAAGCTCAGGATAAATTGCAAGAAATGGAATGGTCTTGGGATGATATTAAAGGTTATTTGAAATGCATAAGTGATCATTGTGAGCGTGTAGACAAGTATTATTTCTCCGAAGAGCAAGCTAAAGCTATCTTAAATTTAAGGCTTAGCAAATTGACAGGGTTGGAAAGAGATAAATTATGGAGTCAATTGGAAGAGCTTGGTAGCAATATTGTGAAGTACTTAAATATATTAAACAATAGGTCTGAAAGATTTAGAATTATTAAAGATGATCTAAATGAAATTAGGGCTAATTTTGGATCAGAACGTAGGACTGAATTAGTAGATCCGATTGGTGAAAGTTCCGATGAAGATTATGTTAAATTGGAAGATATGGTTGTCACAATAAGTAGTAGAGGATACATCAAAAGGATGCCATTATCGTATTATAAATTGCAGAAGAGGGGAGGAAAGGGAAAAAGTGGAATGGATTCTCTTGATGATCCAGTAGAGCATATGTTTGTTGCTAATACGCACCAAGAAATTATTTTCTTCAGTAGTATAGGATATTCATATTCGATGAAAGTATATAAATTACCTATGGTCAATTCTAGTCAGCAAAAGGGAAGGGCATTAGTAAATTTGTTCCCGTTTGGAGATGAAGA